>JBKPGW010000028.1:0-2362 GCA_046729555.1 Actinomycetota bacterium
TTCGCGACCTGGGTCAACCGTTATCTCGACGATCCGGGCTCGCTGCACGCCTTCGAGGCGTGGGCGGCGATCATCGGGTTCGGCTTCCAGATCTACTTCGACTTCAGCGCCTACTCGGACATGGCCCTCGGGCTCGCCCGCATCTTCGGGATCGAGCTGCCCTGGAACTTCAACCGTCCCTATCGCGCCTCGAGCCCGATCGAGTTCTGGCGCCGGTGGCACGTGACCCTCTCGAGCTGGCTGCGTGACTACCTGTACATCCCGCTCGGCGGGAACCGCAAGGGCGAGCGGCGGCGTGACGCGAACCTGGCCTGGGCGGCCTCTGGCACGGAGCCTCGCTGAACTTCGTCGTCTGGGGCCTCTACCAGGGCCTGCTCCTGCTCGCGACGCACCGGTTCCGCAGGCTCGCGCTGCGCATACCCCCGACCGTCGCCGTCGCCGTGACGTTCGTCGCCGTCATGTTCGGCTGGGTCTTCTTCCGCCTGCACTCGGCAGGCGCGATCGGTGATGCCGTCGGCGCGATGTTCCTGCTGCACGGCTTCGGCCAGGTCCCCGGGCATCTGCTGCTGCTGATCGTGGCGGCGTGCGCGTACACGGCGGTCGTGCCCGAGGAATGGACCTGGGATGTGCGTAGCTTCGGGTTCGCCCGCGTCGCGACCGTCGGCGCGGTGCTCGCCGTCGCGATCGCCTCTATCTACACGAGCCATCCCTTCATCTACTTCCGCTTCTGATGGCGCGCCTGCTCGTCTTCCTCGGCATAACGGGGATCCTGCTCGGCGCGGGCGCCACGCTGAACTGGTGGGTTGACCCGTTCGGCGAGTTCTGGAAGCCGTCCGCGGTCCGGGAGGCGCGGTCGTCACGTCCGCCGTGCCTCGTGTCGCACGAGGTGATCGGCGGCGAGTACCTGCCGTTCAAGCTCGACGTCTTCCGGTCGCGCCCCACGCGGACGTTCGTCACCGGCTCGAGCCGCGTGCTCAAGATCGGCTCGTGGCCGGGCGAGCGGACGTTCGCGAACCTCGGCATGCCCGTGATGTCGCCGGAAATCGTCCTCAAGGAGGTGCGCGCGCTTCCGGCCGATCGCGCAGAGACGATGTATCTCGGGATCGAGGCCTTCTGGTTCAACCCGCACTTCGAGGGCTTCGACGTCTCGCCGAGCTTCGAGCAGCGGGCTCGCTACGTCCTCAGCCGCTCGGCGTTCGAGGAGAGCGTCCGCATCATCCGCCGCGCGCCGTACGTCCTCCCTCACCGCTGGCGGAAGGAGCACGTCGGCTCGTCCTGCGTAATCGGACGCTCGCGCCCCGCGCTCGCCTGGCGCCTGGACGGCTCCCGTGTCTGGAGCTTCGAGCTCGACCCCAAGACGTACCACCCAGCCGTCGACCCGTTCACGACCGACCTGAGCAAGCTCCGCACCGGGATCTACGACGACTGGACACAGCTCTCGCAGAGGCGGTTGCAGGCCCTCGAGCAGGTGCTGTCGCTCGCGCGCTCGCGCGGCTGGCGCGTCGTCGGCTTCACGCCCCCCGACGGGGCGCGGTACCTGCGCTTCTTCGCGCGGAATCCCGTGATCGGGCCGCGTTGGCGCGCCTTCGCGGGGCTGATGCCGAAGCTCTTCGCGCGCTACGGCTATCGCTGGCTGGACTTCCGCGACCCGCGCTCCATCCCGTGCAGGGAGTCCGACTTCGTCGACGGCGGGTACCACACGAACGCTGCTTGGTCGATGCGGATGCGGCAGCGCCTCGACGCTGCGGCGCGGCGTCAGGTGACGCTCGTCGCGCTCGGCGACTCGATCCCGGCGGCGCGGCCGCGGGAGTGTCAGTGCAGAACCGGCTTCGTGACGCTCTACGCACGGGCGTTGAAGCGGCCGGTCAGCGTCGTAAATCTCGCCGTACCGGGAGCGAACAGCTCCGATCTGCTCGAGTTGCTGCGTCGGCGGAACGGCATCGCTGCCGACACGGTGCTCGTGATGATCGGCCACAACGACACGCCGTGGGTCCGACCGGACGGAACGGTCGGGCTCCTACGCCGCAACCTCGACGAGATCCTGAGCCTGGTGCACGCGCCCGACGTCCGCGTCGCGAACCTCTACGACGACGGCCACGGTGCCCCGGCGGTCGTCGCGGCGTACGCTCGGACGATCTGCGACGTTGCGCGCCGGCACGGGGCCGCCTGCGCCGACGTCTACCACGCGTTCACGCCGAAGCTGCTCGCACCGGATCACATTCACCCGAACGCCGCCGGACACCGCCTGATCGCGCGGCTGCTTTACACGGCGTCCTGAGGCGTCGCGTGCGACGCCTCTTCAGAGTCCGGGGGGGGGGGGCCCCCCCCGCCCGCCCCCCCCCACAACCACGCTCGACTCCCC
>JBKPGW010000029.1:0-1446 GCA_046729555.1 Actinomycetota bacterium
GCACGTTGTTCATCCGGGCCTCTCTGGAGGCTGGGGGTGTCGAAGCCACCAGCTCCAGAGGAGGGCACCGGATGAAGTTGCAGGCTCATCATCGGACCTGTCCGAGCAGTCGGCTGTTGATCTGCCGTCGTGTGCTCGAGGAGGGCTGGACGCTGCGGGAGGCGGCCGAGGCGGCTGGCTGTAGCGTCCGCACGGCGGCGAAGTGGGTGCGCCGCTTCGTTGGGGGTGACCGGGATCTGCTCGATCGCTCCTCGCGCCCACGGCGCAGCCCTGGGCGGCTGCCGCAGCAGCAAGTGCTGGCGATTGAGCGCTTGCGGCGGCTGCGGATGACCGCCAGCGAGATCGCCGAGGTGCTTGGGCTTGCGCTGTCGACGGTCTCGCTGTGGCCGAAGCGGATCGGGCTTGGGAGGCGCTCGCGGCTGGAGCCGCCCGAGCCGCCGAACCGCTACGAGCGCCGCCACCCTGGCGAGCTCGTCCACGTCGACATCAAGCAGCTGGGGCGGATCTCGCCGCGTGGCGCGGGCCACCGTGTGCTCGGGCTGCGTAAGAGCCAGTACCGGCCGAGCCGCGAGGGACGCAAGATCGGCGTCACACGCTTCGAGTATCTGCACGTGATGATCGACGATCACAGCCGGCTCGCCTACGCGGAGGTGCTTGATCAGCTGACCGCCGCCTGCGCCGCCGGCTTCCTGCGCCGGGCCGTCGCCTGGTTTGCCGAGCGGGGCGTGCCAGTGCGAGCGGTGATGAGTGACAACGGCTCCGCCTACATCAGCGACCTGTACGCCCGCACGCTGCGCGAGCTCGACCTCCGACACCTGCGGATCAAGCCCGCCGGCCGCGCACGAACGGAAAGGCCGAACGCTTCATCCAGACCTTGCTGAACGAGTGGGCGTACGCACGCAACTACGGCAGCTCAACCGAACGAACAGCAGCGCTCCCCCTCTACCTCAAGCGCTACAACTACCGACGACCACACGGCAGCCTCGGCCACCAACCACCACGCTCGAGACTGAACAACCTCGTTAGGAACTACATCTAGGCGCCCGCGTCGCGGGGCGTAAGAGATACAACGGGCGCGGGGGACGAGCATCCGCGGTACCAAGGCGTTTGAGCCCCCGCGCCCGGCTGCCAACGCAGCGAAACCGTCAGCAGGTTGCTTTGAAGTTGTCGACGAACGCCGTCAACTCACCATTGGCGTTCACGGTGACGTGAAAGACCTCGCTCACGATGTAGCTCTCTTCGCCGGCAGTTGCCTGGATGTGGAACTCGTTCACGAACGTTTCCGTGAAACCACCGGACGGTGCCACGACCAAGAGGTCGCGGGTCAAGCCCGTCCCGATAAAGATCGTGCCCGTGACGAGGTCGACGCCTTGGATCCCCTGTGGCTGGAAGTGAGCCGAGAAAACGAACCCGCCCGAAGGCGTCGCGGTGTCCGTACAGACGACG
>JBKPGW010000030.1:0-17884 GCA_046729555.1 Actinomycetota bacterium
GGGCGCGGCGACGCTCGGTGTCGGCGTCCTGCTGATCAGCGAGGACCTCGACGAGATCCTCGCGCTCGCGGATCGCGTCGCTGTCATGTACGAGGGCGAGATCGTCGGCGAGTGCGACGCCGCCACCGCGACCGTCGAAGAGCTCGGCCTGCTGATGGCCGGCGGCGAGGAGCACGCGTGATGCGCATCGAACGGCGGCTCGAGCAACCTCGCTGGCTCTCACTCGCCGTGCCGGTCGTCTCGATCGTCATCGCGTTCGTGTTCGCGACGTTCGTCCTTCTCGCCACGCATCACCCGCCCTTGCACACGTTCAGGCGGCTGTTCGACGCCGCGTTCCTCGCAAACGGCGCGCTGACCGAGACGGTCGTTTCGGCGACGCCGCTCGCGTTCACGGGTCTGGCCGCGGCCGTCGCCTTCCGGATGAAACTGTTCAACATCGGCGGCGAGGGACAGCTCTACGCCGGCGCGATCACGGGCGCCACCGTCGGCCTGCTGCTCGCGGGAGCCCCGTCGCCGATCGTGATCGCGATGATGATGCTCGCCGGTGCCGCAGGGGGAGCGATCCTCGCTGCGATCCCCGGAGTCTTGCGGGCGTTCTTCTCGACCAACGAGATCATCACGTCGCTGATGCTCAACTACGTCGTCGCGCTGATCCTCGACTACCTGATCTTCGACAGCCACTCGTACCTGCGCGACACGAGCGGCTTCGAGGCGAGCGTGTTTCCGCAGGGCAAGACCCTGCCGGACGAGGCGACCTGGTCCAGTTGGACCGTCCACGGGCTGGTCCTGCCGCTCGGCTTCCTCGTCGCCGTCGGCCTGGCCATTGCGGTGTGGGGGCTGTACGCGCGCACGCGCTTCGGCTTCGAGGTGCGCGTGATCGGCGACTCTGCTCGGGCGGGGCGCTACGCCGGCATGCGTACGCGCCGCAAGATCATCGCGGTGATGTGCCTGTCCGGCGCGATCGCCGGCCTGGGCGGCGCGAGCCAGGACGGGGACTTCCGTCACCAGATCGACCCCCGCGGGCTGACGCAAGCGAACTACGGCTACGCCGGCATCGTCGTCGCGGCGCTCGCGCGCTACAACCCGTTCGCGGTCGTGTTGATCGCGTTCCTGCTCGGCGGCCTCCAAAACGCCGGCTTCACGTTGCAGGGAGCGGACTTCCCCAACGGGCTCGTCGGCGTCTTGCAGGGGCTGATCCTGTTCTGCGCGCTCGGCGGTGAGCTCTTCGTGCGTTACCGGGTGCGGCTGGCATGGTGAACAACAGCCTCCTCGTCGTCGTGCTCGCCTCGGGGATCGCGTACGGCACGCCGCTTCTGTACGCGGCGCTCGGGGAGCTGCTCGCGGAGCGCTCCGGCGTGCTCAACCTCGGCGTCGAGGGAATGATGCTCGTCGGGGCGGTGATGGGGTTCTGGGCTGTACAGCGCTTCCACGTCACGACGCCGCTGGCGCTGATCGGCGCGCTCCTCGTCGCCGCGGCTGCCGGTGCGGCGATGGCGGCGATTCACGCTTTTCTCGTGGTCACACTCCGTGCGAACCAGATCGTCTCCGGCCTCGCGCTGACGATCTTCGCCGGCGTCGCCGGGCTCTCGTCCTACCTTGGCAACGACCTCGACCTCGCGCGTGCGCCGGCGCGCCACCAGTTCCAGGAGATCTTCCCCAAGTCGTGGCAGGACCTGCGGGTCGTCGGCCCGATCCTGTTCGGCCAGTCGGCGCTCGTCTACGCGTCGTGGGTGTGCGTCGTGCTCGTGGCGCTCTACCTGACGCGCACACGCACCGGCTTGAACGTCCGTGCCGTGGGCGAGTCGCCTGCGGCGGCGGATGCGATGGGCATCAACGTCGTCGCCTACCGCTACGCGCACACACTTGTCGGCGGGGCGTTCGCGGGCATCGGCGGCGCGACGTTCAGCCTCTCGATCACGCCGCAGTGGGTGGCCGGCCTGACGCAGGGCGCCGGCTGGATCGCGATCGCGCTCGTCATCTTCGCGTTCTGGCGTCCGACCCTCTGCCTCGTCGGCGCGTACTTCTTCGGTGCGTTCACGGCGTTGCCATTCGCGCTGCAGGGTCACGGGGTCACCGTCGCGCCGGAGCTGTTCCAGTCGCTGCCCTACGTCATGACCGTCCTTGCGCTCGTGCTCGTGTCCTCGCGCGCGGCGCGCCTCCGGTTCGGTGCGCCCTCCGCGCTCGGCCTGCCGTACGTGCGCGAAGAGCGCTAGAGGTAGTCCATGACGGGATACTGAGTGCTCCCGTCGACGCAGTCGGCGGCGTAGATCGCGACGCCGAGGTCCCCGGTAAAGAGCGAGTAGCGGCGCGGCAGCCGCTGCAGCTGTTCGAGCGCGTGCATCGCGAAGCGGCGCGCCCGCGCTAGCCATTCCTCGTCGCCGGTGCGCGCGAACGCCTTCAGGAAGGCGTATCCGCTGCCCGCGGTCCCGTGGCAGATGCTCGCGCCCTTGTCGAGGTCGTGCGCGCCGGCGCGCCACGGCAGCTCGGCACCCGCGAGCAGGAGGTCCTCGTCGAGGTAGTCCCACGCGCTCGTCACGATTCCCGGGCTGCCTGCGCACCACTGCACGCGGATCTGCCCATCCGGGCCGGGCAGCTCGGGACGCGGCTGCGGCGGCCAGTTGGCGAGCCCGTCCTCGCGCACGGCGGTCTCGGCGAGGATCACGGCCGTCTCCTGTCTGAGCGCATCCGCTCGTTCGCGGTCGAGGCGCGCCACGAGCGCTTGCACGTTGCCGACGAGCCCGTGAGGCGGCGTGAGGCTCTTGTACTCCCGGCCGTAGAGCCGGTTCAGCCACTGCCCGTCCTCCTCGCGCCGAGCGAGCAGCGTCTGCGCGCTCTCGGACCAGGCGTCCTGCCAGCGTCCGTCGCCGGTCCACTCGTGCATCGCCGCGGCCGCGAGCATCGACCCGGGCGCTCCCCACATCACCTCTCGTGCCTCGTTGTCGACGTTCGCCCGCACGCGCGCGAGCAGGTCCTCGGCAAGCTCGTCGCTCGGCGCCAGACGCCACGCGACGAGCAGGATTCCCGCTTCGCCGAGGAACAGCGACGACTCACGCGGCTCGGGTGGAACGAACGCGGCCGCCTTGAGGAAGTCCGGCTTCGCCCGGAAGCGGTCGAGGTTCCGCAACGCGAGGTCGCCGAGATCGAGCGACGTCTCGGCGTGGCTGCGACGGCGCAGCTGATCGAGCGCCCACAGCACGCCCGCCGCACCGACGTACAGGTTCTTCAGCGGGCTCGTCGCCTGCCACTTGTCCCAGCTGTCCGCGCGCCAGAGGAGCTTGGGCCCGCGTAGGGCCGAATCAGTGTCCGCGACGATGGCGCGGATCGCGTCGCGCACACGCTTCTCGTCCCACGGCGTGTCTGTGAGCGGCTCGAACGCCTCCGGTCGGTAGAGCGCGGTCATGTCTCGCGGAAGGAGATGTCCTGGGCGCCGTGCCAGAGGACGAGCTCGCCGAGCTCCTGCAGACGCTCGCCTCCCTCGACGATGGTGGCGAAGTGGTTGCCCGCCAGCTGGCCGGCTTTGCTCGCGAAGCATGTATGGCCGTACGGGAACAGCAACTCGGTCTCGCTGACACCCCCAGGGTAGAGGAGCAGTTCGCCTGCGGCCGGGTAGCTCGTCGCGTTCTCGGGGCCGATGCCGACGTCGAGATCGCCGAACGGGATCCACGCCGACTGGCCGCTCCAGCGCGCCTGGATGATCTTGCTCTCGAGTGGCAGCAGCCGGCGGAATGCGGCGACGGTCTGAGGTGCCGACTCCTCCTCGAGCCGCGCGTGGAAGCGGAAGTCGCCGGAGACGATCTCGAGCACCGCTAGTCCTCCGCGTCGTACGAGATGAACTCGAGCAGGGAACCGTCCGGATCACGGAAGTAGACGCTGACACCGGTGCCGTGCGCGCCGAACCGTGGAACCGGCCCGGTCTCGACATCGATGCCCCGCGCGCGGAGATGCTCGACCGCACCGGCGATCGGACCGGACCAGACGAAGCAGAGATCGCTGTTTCCCGGCTGCACCGGCAGGCGTGCGACGTTGCTCCCGGCGTCCACGCCCGGGCCGTGCACATTCAGCTGGGTGTCCCCGAGCCGATACGCGAACCGGCCTGGCTGGGGCTGGACGAGCTCCGCTCCGACGACGTCGCGGTAGAAGCGGTTCGACACGTCCCAGTCGGACACTGCGACGACGCTGTGGTCGAGTCGAACCGCGCTCATCGGCCGCCGATCTTCGCACCTTGCGCGATCCAACGACCCACCAGCTCACGCTCTGCCTCTGTCATGCCCGTCACATTCCCCAGCGGCATCGCCGTCGTGTCGACGGCCTGCTGCTGGATCGAGGGTGCCAGCCGCTGGATCTCCTGTGGCGTGTCCATCGTGATCCCGAGCGGCGCTTCGGCCACCTTGGTCGGGTGGACGGAATGGCAAGCGGTGCAGCGTGCGTCGATGATCTGCGCCACGCGCGCGAACGGCACCTCCGGCGTCCCCGCCGCTGACTCGCTCTGCGGGCGGATGAGGATCGCCAGCACGGCGATCGCGATCGCCGCCGTCACTGGTATCGCCCACACGGTCCGGCCTGTGTGCCGCAAGTTGAAGAAGTGCCGGATCCAGGCGCCGATGACGAGCAGCACGACGAGGATCAGCCACGAGTAACTGTGCCCGTACGTGAACGGGAAGTGGTTCGAGAACATCGTTAGCACGACCGGCAGCGTCAGATAGTTGTTGTGCACCGAGCGCAGCTTTCCGCGCTCGTTCGCCGCCGGGTCCGGCTCGCGCCCCGCCTGTTTCGCACGTACGAGCTCCCAGTGCGCCGGGATGATCACGAAGAAGACGTTGCCGACCATCATCGTTCCGATCATCGCGCCGACCTGGATGTACGTCGCGCGGCCGCTGAAGAGATGTGAGATCCCCCATGCGGCGAGCGTGATCGATCCGAGCAGTGTCGTGGCGAGCACGAGCGGCCGCCTGCCGAGGACGCGACAAAGCGCGTCGTAGGCGAACCACGCCGCGACAAGTAGCGCGATGCTGATGGCGATCGCCGCAGTCGTCGAGAGATCGGCAACGCTCTTGTCGATCAGGTACGTGTCTGCGTGGGCGTAGTAGAGGACGATCAGCAGCGCAAACCCGCTCAGCCACGTTGTGTACGCCTCCCATTTGAACCAGTGGAGCGGTTCGGGCAACTCCTGCGGTGCGACGCGGTACTTCTGCACTTGGTAGAAGCCGCCGCCGTGAACCTCCCATGCTTCGCCGCCGACCCCGGCGTCGCGGTCGCGCTCGTCCTGCGGCGGCCGCAGGTGGTTGTCGAGGGCGATGAAGTAGAACGAGGAGCCGATCCACACGATCCCGGCGATCACGTGCAGCCAGCGTGCGAGCAGGTTGAGCCAGTCCGTCGCGTACGGATCGAGGCTCAGGATCGTTGCCAACGGTCCTCTGCGATCGCGACGAGCTCCTCGACCGCCGTGTCGAGCTCCTCGTCCCGCGTTCGCTCGAGTCGTTCCTTGAGCACCTCGAGGATCTCCACCTTCGAGCGCCGGTTGACGAACACGACGAAGCGGAAGCCGAACTTCTCCTCGTAGACCTGGTTCAGGTACGCGAGCTCGGTCAGCACGACGGGATCGGAGTCGCCGCCCTGCTCGGCGGCCGAGCGCGCCGAGAGCTTCTTCGCCCCAATCGGCGGATGCGCGTTCAACGCCTCGAGCTTGTCGTGCTCGCTCAACCGGGCGATCACCTCGCGCGCCGAGCCGAGCGGATCATCGAGCTCCGCGAGCTTCTCGACGAGACGCGTCCGGCCCTCGAAGAGCTCGGCGAGCTCCTCGATCGTCAGCTTCCGCGGTAGGTCGTGCACGAGTAGGACGAGACGAGCAGCGGGACGTGGTAGTGGCCGTCCTCCAGCGCGACTTCGATGCCAACGCCCTTGAAGAACGGCGAGTCCGGGCGGAAGAGCAGCCGGTAGACACCGGGCTCGAGGTCGGCGGCGAGCTGCGCGATGCGGCCGTCGGAGTCCGTCTCGCCGGCGCTGACGAGCTCGTCCTGCCAGAGCTCGACGCGCACGCCGTCGGCCGGCCGTCCGCGCTCGACGTCGAGCACGTGGGTCGAGAGGGAGATCACGCGACGAATCTTTCCGCGTGGCGGCGGTGTTCGCGCGCGATCTCGTCCTCCTCCGCCCGGACCAGGTGGCCGTCGCGGACGATCTCTTCGCCGCCGACGTAGAGCCGGTCGACGCGATGAGGCCCGGCCAAGACGAGCCCCGCGACCGGATCGGAGGCGCCGCCGAGCTCGAGGCCGTCGGTGCGCCAGACGGCGAAATCCGCACGTTTGCCGGGCGCGAGCTGGCCGATGTCGTCGCGGCCGAGCACGACCGCGCCGCCGCGCGTGCCCAGCCGCAGCGCGTCACGTGCCGTCAGCGCCTTCGGCCCGCCGCGCGCCCGCGCGACGAGCAACGCCTGCTTGACCTCGAGGAAGAGGTCGCCGCGCTCGTTCGACGCGGAGCCGTCGACGCCGAGCCCGACCCGGACCCCGGCGTCGAGCAGTTCCCGCACGGGAGCCATACCCGCCCCGAGGCGCATGTTCGAGGTGGGGCAGTGCGCGACGCCGACGTCGAGCCTGTGTTTGCCGAACTTTGCGATGTCCTCATGCGACAGGTGGACGCAGTGTGCGCACCAGACATCATCAGCGAGCCAGCCGAGCTCTTCCACGTACTCGACCGGCGTGCAGCCGAACTTCTCCGTCGCGAACTCCTCTTCCTCGACCGTCTCGGCGAGGTGCGTGTGCAGACGCAGGCCGAGCCGACGGGCGAGCTCGGCCGAGTCCCGCATCAGCTCCTTCGTGACGGAGAAGGGCGAGCATGGTGCGACGGCGATCTCGACCCACTCGCCGTCGGCGAGCGCTGCGGCAGCCTCGGTAGCTGCGAGCACCTCGTCCCGCTCCTCGACGATCGAGTCAGGTGGAAGACCGCCATCCGACTCGCCGAGATCCATCGAGCCGCGGGAGGCGAAGAGACGCACGCCGAGCTCGCGCGCGGCACGGATCTCCGCCTCGAGCAACCCCTGCCGCCCGGGCGGGAAGAGGTAGTGGTGGTCGAACACCGTCGTGCAGCCGGACAGCGCCAGCTCGGCGAGCCCACATCTCGCCGCCGCGTACTCCGCCTCCTCGTCGATCGCGGCCCACACCGGGTAGAGCGTCCGCAGCCAGCCGAAGAGGGTCTCGTCCTGAGCGCGCGCGCGCGTCAGGTTCTGCCAGAGGTGATGGTGCGTATTGATCAGGCCCGGCGTGACCACCGCGCCCCTGAGGTCGACCGCGACGTCCGCGTCGGGCCTTTCGTCAGAGCCGACCACGGAGATGCGTCCTTCGTTGATCAGTAGCCAGCCGTTGGGGTATTCGCCGTCGTCGTCGTCCATCGTGACGACGTGTGCGTTGACAAAGAGCGTCCTCACACCTTCAGCGGGACGATCTCGAAGCGGTCGACGTCGACGAGGCCGCGGTCGGTGATCTTCAGGCTCGGGATCACGGACAGGCCGAGGAAGGAGAGCGTCAGGAAAGGCGTCGCGCCGGACCAGCCGAGCGCACGCGCGGCGTCGTTGCAGGCGAGGCTCTTCGCGATCACCTCCGTCAGCGGCGCGTCGGCGAGCAGCCCGGCGACGGGCAGCGGGAGCTCGGCCGTGATCTCCCTGCCGTCGACGACGACGATCCCGCCACCGAGCTCTCCCAGCCGGGTGACGGCGTGCGCCATGTCCTCCTCGTTCCTGCCGATCACGATGATGTTGTGCGCGTCGTGGGCGACCGTCGACGCGAGCGCGCCGCGCTCCAGACCAGAGCCGCTAACGAAGCCGCGGCCGATCCGGCCCGTGCCCAGGTGACGCTCGACGACCGCGATCTTCGCCAGATCTTCGCCGGGCTCTTCCTCGACCAAATCCGTCACGACCTGGTCCGGCACCAAGCCGATGACACGAGCTTTGCCCCCGTCCCAAGGGATCTGGAAGTCGGCGGCGTTCACGGGCCGGTTGCGTACGGAGTGCTTAACCCATTCGGGCACGTCCGGCTCGGGGATCTCGCTGACCGGTCGACCGGACTTCAGCGTCAGCTCCGGCTCGAACCTCTCGAGGTCCGGCAGCAAGAGCATGTCGGCCTGGTAGCCGGGCGCAATCGCGCCGAGGTGCCAGAGCCGGTGCCAGGTCGCCGGGTTGATCGTGGCGAGCACGAGCGCGTCTTCGGGTGCAACGCCGGTCGCGACGGCCTCGCGCACCATCCCGTTGACGTGGCCGTTCTCGGCGATGTCCTCCGGATCGCGGTCGTCCGTACAAAACGCGATCCGGTTCGTGCCGAACTCCTGCACGAGCGGCAGCAGCGCCTGCAGGTTGCGCGCCATCGACGCTTCGCGGATCAGCAGCCACATCCCGATGCGCAGCCGCTCGCGTCCCTCGTCCACCGTCAGCGCTTCGTGATCGGAACGGATCCCGGCGGCGGCGTACGCGTTGAGCGCGCGTCCGAGCACGCCGGGGGCGTGGCCGTCGACGTGCACGCCGCGCGCGAGCGCGAGCTTCTCGAGCTCGCTGGGATCGCCGCTGATGACGCCGGGGAAGTTCATCATCTCCGCGAGCCCGAGCACGCGCCGCCGCCGCAACAGGCTCTCGAGGTCGCCGCTCAGCAGCGGCCGCCGCGGCGACTCGAACCGCGACGCGGGAATCGACGACGATGCCATGAAGTAGAAGTCGAGCGGCAGCCCTTCGCACGCGTCGAGCAGCCAGTGCACGCCGTCGGTGCCGAGCACGTTCGCGAGCTCGTGCGGATCGAGCACCACCGCTGTCGTTCCGAGCGGCAGCACGAGGCGCGCGAACTCGTCCGGCAGCAGCTTCGTCGACTCCAGGTGCATGTGTGCGTCGATCAGGCCTGGAACGACGTAGCGCCCCGATGCGTCCACGACGTCGCGGCCTTCGTACTCGCCGAGGCCCGCGATCCAGCCGTCGGCCACGGCGACGTCGACCTCGAGCCACTCGCGCGTGAAGACGGAAAGGACGCGTCCGCCGCGCACGACGACATCCGCGGGCTCGTCCCCGCGGGCAACGGCGAGACGTCGAGCGAGGTCGTCCATGCAGGAAGAAGCTACTACCCTTGGCGCCGTGGACGTGCTAACTCCCCGCACGCTCGACGAGGCAGTGCGTCTGAAGGCCGAGACTCCGGAGGCCGTCCCGATTCAGGGCGGAACGGACGTGATGGTGGAGCTCAACTTCGACCGGGCCCGCCCGCCCGCGCTGCTGAATCTCAACGAGATCGAGGAGTTGTGCGGCTGGTCACGTTCGAACGGCCGCCTGTGGCTGGGCGCCGGGCTGACCTACGCGGAGGCGATGGAGGAACCGCTCGCCGAGCTGTTGCCGGCGCTCGCTGAAGCTGCCCGGACCGTCGGTGGCCCGCAAATACGGAACCGCGGCACGATTGGCGGGAACCTCGGCACCGCGTCCCCGGCGGGCGACGCGTTGCCGCCCCTGCTCGTGTGCGGCGCAGAGGTCAAGGTCGCCGGCGTGCGCGGCGAGCGGACGCTCGCGCTCGACGAGTTCCTCGTCGGCCCGAAGCGCAACGCGCTCGCGGACGACGAACTGATCCTCGGCGTGTCCGTCCCTGCGGATCCGGCAGCCCAGACGTTCATGAAAGTGGGCCCGCGCAACGCCATGGTCATCGCTGTCGTGTCGCTGGCTCTGCGCGTCGACGGAGAGCTGACCGCGGCGTTCGGATCCGCGGGCCCGGTGCCGGCTGTCGTGCGCGGACGCCTGGACGAGGTCGGGTCGTTTCCCGACAAGGTTGCGGAGGCGGCGAGCCCGATCGATGACGTGCGCGGCACCGCCGCGTACCGCCGCCATGCGTTGCGGGTGCTCACGAAGCGCGCGCTCGAACGGTGCCTCGCATGAGGATCGAGCTCGGCGTCAACGGCGAGCCGTGTGAGGCCGACGTCTGGGAGGGCGAGAGCCTGCTCTACGTCCTGCGTGAGCGGCTCGGCTACCCGGGATCGAAGAACGCCTGCGAGCAGGGCGAGTGCGGTTCGTGCTCCGTCTTGCTCGACGGGAAGCTCGCGTGCGCGTGCCTCGTCCTGGCCGGGCAGGCGGACGGACACGAGGTCGTCACGGTGGAAGGGCTCGGCGAGGACAGCCGCTTGCACCGCGTGCAGGAGGCTTTCGTTGCCACGGGGGCCGTCCAGTGCGGCTTCTGCACGCCGGGCCTCGTGGTCGCCACGGCCGACCTGTTGGAGCGCAATCCAGCGCCGAGCGACGACGAGATCCGCGAGGCGCTCTCCGGCAACCTCTGTCGCTGCACGGGCTACGCGAAGATCTTCGACGCGGTGCGGTTGGCGGCGGCGACGTGAGCGTTGCACCCAAGCTGGAGCTCGGGCGCGTCGGGGAGATCGTCCCGCGTGCGGACGGGATCCCGAAGGTCGCCGGCCAGTTTGCCTACTCGAGCGACCTGCAGGCCGCCGGAATGCTCTGGGGGCACACCCTGCGCAGCCCGCACGCGCATGCGCGCATCAACGGCATCGACATTTCCCCCGCCGTCGGGATGCCGGGCGTGCACGCCGTGCTGACGCACGAGGACGTTCCGGGCGAGAAACGGTACGGGCTCGAGTTTCCGGACCAGCCGGTGCTCGCCTTCGACCGAGTGCGTTACTTCGGTGAGCCCGTCGCATTGGTGGCGGCGGAGCATCCCGAGCAGGCGCGGCGCGCCGCCGAGCGGATCCGCGTCGACTACGAGCCGCTCGAGCCGATCGCCGACGCAGAGCGCGCGACGGACGACGAGCCGCTGCATCCGGACCGTCCAACCATGGGACACGGTTACCGAGAGGACGAGCGCGCGAATGTCGTGCGCTCGCTTGTGATCCGCCACGGCGATCCCGACGCTCAGGGTGACGTGTCCGTCTCCGGCGTGTACGAGGTCGGCATCCAGGATCAGGCGTTCCTCGGTCCCGAGTCAGGGCTGGCGGTTCCGGACGGTGAGGGCGGCGTCGACGTCTACGTCGCGACGCAATGGCTGCACGTCGATCGCGACCAGGTGGCGCCGTGCCTCGGCTTGAAGCCTGAGCAGGTGCGCATCCATCTCGCCGGAGTCGGCGGCGCGTTCGGCGGCCGCGAGGATCTCTCGATGCAGCTGCACGGCGCGATGCTGGCGCTGCACACGAACCGGCCGGTCAAGATCGTCTACAACCGCGAGGAGTCGTTCGTCGGCCACATACACCGCCACCCGGCGAAGATCTGGGCCGAGCATCGCGCTACGCGTGACGGAAAGCTCGTCAACGTGCGCGTGCGCATCCTGCTCGACGGCGGTGCCTACGCATCCAGCTCGACCGCGGTGACGTCGAACGCGGCGTCGTTCGCCTGCGGGCCCTACGCCGTCGAGAACGCGCTGGTCGAAGCCCTCTGCGTCTACACGAACAATCCGCCCTGCGGGGCGATGCGCGGCTTCGGCGCCGTGCAGGTGTGCTTCGCGCACGAAGCTCAGATGGACAAGCTCGCGGCAGCCCTGGACATCGACCCGATCGAGCTGCGCCTGCTCAACGCACTCGGCCCCGGCAGCTCGTTGCCGACGGGACAGCAGGTGACCGGGTCGCTGCCGGTGGCGGAGGTGATCCGCCGAGCCGCCGAGTTGCCGGTCCCCCCGCCGGAAGAGCTGCCGCGCGATCCGCTGCGTCTTCCCGGCGGCTCGGGAAACACGACGCGCGGCGAGGGCGTGCGACGCGGCGCCGGTTTTGCCGTCGGGTTCAAGAACATCGGCTACTCCGAGGGTTTCGACGACTACACGGCAGCCCGTGTGCGCCTGTTCGAGGACGGCAGCGCGGAGGTTCACTGCGCGGCGGCGGAGGTCGGGCAGGGTGTCGCGAACGTGATCCTCCAGGTCGCGCGCACCGAGCTCGACACGGACGACGTGACGCTCGCGCTGCACACCACGGCCACCGTCGAGTCGGCGGGGTCGGCCTCGGCGTCGAGAATGACCTGGATGGCGTCGGGCGCGGTACGTGACGCCTGCCGCGCCGCGCTGGAGGAGCGGGCGCGCAACGGTGGGCGCGAGGTCGACGTCGAACGGATCTACCGCCACCCACGTACGTCGCCGCTCGACCCCGAGACGGGGCAGGTCACCGGCGAGCGCTCCCACGTCGCATACGCATGCGCGGCGATGCGCGTCGTCGCCGAGGTCGACGTCGAGCTCGGCTTGACTCGCGTCGTGTGGATCGGAACTGCACAGGACGTTGGCAAGGCCGTCAACCCGCAGGCGGTGACAGGCCAAATCGAAGGCGGGACGGCGCAGGGCCTCGGGCTCGCGCTGATGGAGGAGATCCAGACGCGCGACGGCCTGATCACCAACGCCAGCTTCACGGACTATCTGATCCCGACGACCCTCGACATGCCGCCGGTGGTGTCGGAGCTCGTCGAGGAAGCCGAGCCGGACGCGCCCTACGGCGTCAAGGGCGTCGGCGAGCCGCCGACGGTCGTGTCGACCGCAGCAATCGTCGCAGCGTTGCGTGACGCGACGGGACGCGCATTGACGCGTGTGCCGGTCCGGCCGGACGACATCGTCGGCCTGTAGCCGAACTGCTGGGGTCAGACCCCTCCGGGGTCAGACCCCGAACTTCTGGGGCTGACCTCGGCCTTTCGATCTTCAGCCGCTCTTGGCCAGCGTCAGCGCCGCGCCGGCTCCGAGCAGGACGAGCCCGAGGATGCGTGCCCACCCGATCGGGATGCGGTCGTAGCCGAACCAGCCGAAGCGGTCGATCAGCGCCGCGACGCCGAGATTGAGCGCGATGATCGTCCCGATCGTCGCCGCGAGCCCGATGCGCGGCGGGCCGACCGTGATCCCGACGATGATCAGGACCGAGAGCGCGCCGCCGGTCCACAGCCAGACCGGTTCGCGCACCACGTCGGCCACGCCGCGCAGGCTCTGCTTGGCCACCAGCAGTACGACGAAGCCGAAGACGACCGACACGATGCCGGAGAAGGCGAGCGCGGGGAACACGCCCGCGCGCTCGCCCAGCTCCCCCATCACTGCCGCCTGGACCGCGCCGGCCAGCCCGGCGGCGACTGCCAGCACGATCGCGACGACCGTCACTGCTCGGGCATCGGTGCGTTCTCGTCGCTCTGGTAGAGGCTGAACTCGTTGCCCTCGCTGTCCTTGCAGCGGGCGAACCAGCCGATGCTCGGGATCGGCTGCTTGTCCTCCGCTTGTCCGCCGAGCTCCTTCACCTTCGCCAGGCCGGCGTCGATGTCGTCGGTCCCGAGGTAGATCGTGGTGCCGCTCGCACCCTCCATGCTGAAGACGGCGAAGCCCTGGTCACCTTCCTGTGCCATCAGGTACGTGATGCCGGGCATCTGGGAGTCGCTGAGCGTCCACCCGCCGACCCCCTCCCAGAACTTCTTGCCGCGCTCGGTGTCCTGCGCGGGAAACTCGACGTGCACGACCTTCATGCCCATGCCGGACCTCCCTTTTCGGTTGAAGCTATACGCTCCGGCCTCTACGACGACGGGGAGGCGATGTGGTTCGCGCGATCGTTCTGTACGACGACGAGCCGGATGCGGCTCGCTACGACCAGCACGTCGAGCTGTGCCGCAAGGTGCCCGGCGGGACCTTTCGCCACGGCAAGGTCTTCGGCGCGCCGATGGGCGAGCCGCGCTACCGCTACTACGCGGAGTGGGAGTGGCCGGACCTGGATGCGTTCAAAGCGGCGGCGCGCAGCGAGGAGTTCATGGCCACCGGCAAGGACGCGATGGAGATGGGCGGCACGTTCAGCGTGATGTTCGCGCACGTTGACTGAGCCGACGCATCCGCGGCCGAGCGCCCCGGAGGAGCTCGGCTTCGAGTCGATCGTCTACGAGAAGGCGCCGCCGCGCGCGACGATCACGCTCAACCGGCCGGAGGTGTTGAACGCATTCGACTTCCGCATGCTGCGCGAGCTCGCGCGTGCGTGCGAGGACGCTTCGTGGGACGACGAGATCCGCGTCGTGGTGGTCACGGGCGCCGGCCGTGCTTTCTGCGTCGGCGCCGACCTGAAGTCGTGGTCGGCGGACTACCTCGGCAAGCCGCGCGAATACTGGAAGTGGTTCGGTGCGTTCAAAGATGCGCACGACAAGTTGCGGGAGATCGGCAAGCCGACGCTTGCGCGCATCAACGGCATTGCCGTCGGCGGCGGCAACGAGCTGCAGATGGCGTGCGACCTGGCAGTGATGGTCGAGGAGGCGTTCATCCGCCACGTCGGCCTCGAGCACGGCTCCGTTCCGGCCGGCGGCGCGACGCAATGGCTCCCGATCTTCGTCGGCGACCGTCGCGCCCGCGAGATCATCTACATGTGCGAGGAGATTCCGGCCGCGCAGGCGGCGGACTGGGGGCTCGTCAACTGGGTCGTCCCCGCAGCGGAGCTCGACGCGAAGGTGGACGCCGTCGTCGAGAAGCTGTCCACGAAGCTGCCGCAGACCACGCGCTACGCGAAGCAGCAGCTCAACTTCTGGCGCGACCTGTCGTGGCACGAGACCGTCAACCACGCGCGCGACTGGCTCGCCATGTCGATGCTCGGTGACGAGGCGCAGGAGGCGGTGAAGTCATTTCTGAATCGTTCGTCCTAGTCGAGCGCGCCGAGCCGATCGCGATCGTGCTCCTCAACCGGCCACGGCTGCTGAATGCGCTGTCGGACGAGTTGATGGACGAGCTCGTGTCGGAGCTGCAACGGCTCGACCGGGATGAGGCGATCCGCTGCATCGTGCTCGGCGGTTCGGAGCGCGTCTTCGCCGCCGGCGCGGACATCGGCGAGCTCGCGCGCAGCTCCGCGATCGAGCTCTACTACGCGCGCCGGGTCGAGCGCTGGGACGCGATCCGCAACCTGTGGACGCCGCTGATCGCCGCCGTGTCGGGCTACTGCCTCGGCGGCGGCTGCGAGCTGGCGTTGTCCTGTGACCTGATCGTCGCCTCCGAGACGGCGCGCTTCGGTCAGCCCGAGACGTCGCTTGGAATCATCCCCGGCGCAGGTGGCACCCAGCGGCTGACGCGGGCCGTGGGCAAGGCGACCGCGATGGACGTGATCCTGAGCGGGCGGCTGCTCTCAGCGGAGGAGGCGCGTGCCGCGGGGCTCGTCGCGCGTGTGGTCGCGCGCGAAGCCTGGCTCGACGAGGCGAAGCGCGTTGCACGCGACATCGCGTCGAAGGGCCCGGTGGCAACGCGGCTCGCGAAGGAAGCGGTGAACCGGGCCTACGAGTCGACGCTGCAGCTCGGGCTGGAGTACGAGCGTCGCGCGCTCTACCTCGCGTTCGCGTCGGAGGACGCGAAGGAGGGGCTCACCGCATTCACGGAGAAGCGGAAACCGGACTTCAAGGGGCGCTAACGGCCTTGGACTGCGCTGCTGCGTGATCGAAGTCGAAGGGCTGGTACGTGCCGAAGTACCACGCATTTCCCTCCGGGTCGCGTGCGTCGTACTCCCGTGAGCCGTAGTCCGTGTCGTAGGGCTCGCGGATGATCTCGGCGCCGCCCGCTCGCGCACGCTCGGCGTGCGCATCGACGTCGTCGACGACGATGTAGACGCCGCCGCCGGCTCCGCGCGTTGCCGACTTGTCCCCTCTTGCCGAGCCGAGCATGACGAGCCCGTTGCCCCACCGAAGCTCCGCGTGCTGGACCGTGCCGTCCTCTCCGGTGTAGACCGCATGGCGCTCTGCTCCGAGGGCATTGACGAGGAAGTCGATCGCCGCCGGTGCGTCGTCGTAGCTGAGCGTCGGAAAGACCGTTGCGTCGTTCATCTCCGCTCCTTTCTCTCTTCGGAACGGCCTCAGCGTAGGCGGCGGGGAGCGTGTCGTCTTGGACGGAATTGACGCGACGTCAGGCTGCGAGCCCGCCCGACTCGAGCGTCGAGGCTCGGAAGGCGGTGGGCGTCGTGCCTGCGAGCGTGCGGAAGTCCCGATTGAGGTGCGCCTGGTCGAAGTAGCCGCAGTCGTGCGCGATCTCCGCAAGCCCTCGACCCGGCGAACGCAGGGCCTGAACCGCGCGATCGAACCGCATCACGCGTGCGACCGCCTTCGGCGCCATGCCGACCTGCTCTCGGAAATGCGCGATCAGGCGACGGTGGCTCCAGCCGAGCTCGCTGGCGAGCTCGCCGATCTGAGCGCGTCCTGCGCTGCGACGGAGCTTGTGCCACGACCACTCGACCTCTTGCGACGCTTGGGATTCCGCGAGTGCGCGGCAGAGGAAAGACTCGACCAGCGCGAAGCGCTCGGTCCACGACTCCGTGTCGCGCAGCCGGTCGTTCAGCTCGGCCGCGCCTCTCACGAGCAGCTCGAGCGGCACGCTTCGGTTTGCGAGCTCGTGCATCGGCACACCCAGGATCCTGTGCGCCGCGACCGGCGGCAGTCGTAGCTCGATGCACGACCACGAGCTGTCCGAAGGCTCCACGAAGGCCGGTGCGGTGTGCAGTCCCGCAACGAACGATTCGTGGCGCTCAGGCGCGTGGGTTTCGGGGCCTTCGATCAGCCACGAGCCTCCGAGCCCGAAGATCAGTGGGATGCCAGGAAACGGCACCTCGCGCAGCTTCGTCTGACTGCCGCGTGTCTGTGCCCAGCCTTCGAGCGGCGAGAGGAGGTAGGGACGGAGCCGCTGCGACGGAGGCTGCCGCACGACCTGCATGCGCTGGATGCTACGCGTCGAGCTCTGCGGGAACGAGCTCGAGATCCTGCTCGCGGCCTTCGCGTACGACCTTGGCACGCACCGCTCGCCCGATCAGGTCGCTGACCACCACGCGCTGGAGCTCGTCCATGCCCTCGATCGGCGTGCCGTCGAGCTCGACGATCAGGTCCTCCGGTCTCATGCCCGCTCGATCGGCCGGCCCGCCTTCGACGACCTGCACGACCTCGACGCCGCTCGCTCGTCCCAGCTTCCGTGCGAGACGCGGGGGCAGCGGCCGCGGGCCGCCCGCGATGCCGAGGTAGGCGCGCCGGAACCGGCCTTCCCTCATCAGTGCGCCGATGATCCCGCGCGTCGCGGTGTTGATCGGCACTGCGAGACCGAGTCCGACCCCGGCGACAGCCGTGTTGATGCCGACGACGCGGCCCCGGCCGTCCGCAAGCGCGCCGCCGGAGTTGCCCGGATTGAGCGCGGCGTCCGTCTGGATCACGTTGTCGACGACGCGCATGTTCGCGCCGGAGCGTGTCGGCAGCGAACGTCCGAGCGCGGACACGACGCCGGCGGTCACCGAGCCCGTGAAGCCGTGTGGGTTCCCGATCGCGACGACGAGCTGGCCGACGCGCAGCTGCTCTGCGTCGCCGAGCTCCGCGGGGACGAGCTCGCGGCCGTCGGCGCGGAGGACGGCGAGGTCTGACAGCGCATCGGAGCCGACGACGTCGAACTCGAGCTCGCGCCCGTCGACGAACGATGCGCGGCCACCGTCCGTGCGCGAGACCACGTGGGCGGAGGTGAGCATGAAGCCGTCAGGGGTGATCACGACGGCACTGCCGCCGCCCTCGAGCAGCCGCCCGCCGCGCACGCGGCGCGAGACCCGCAGATTCGCCACCGAGGGCGAGAGCCGCTCGGCAACGGCGATCACGGCGTTCGAGTAGGCGTCGAGGGCCTCTCGCTCGTCGACGCCGTCGGGCGCCGACGAGATAAATCTCAGCTCCATGAGGCCAAGCTAGCAACGCGCGCGAAAGCTGCGCTTTCGCCCGCGATTTGGGATCGGCGCTTCGCGCTGAACGCGCGCGGGCTCAGCCCGCGCGCTCCTTGAGTGGTCGGCGATTGGCTTCAACCGTCCGTGTCGCGGTGCCCTTCGGGCATCGCGGCACGGATCACTACGCCTGCGGCTAAGCCGGCTTCGCCCGGCTTAGCCTCCGGCCCTTGGGTTTTGGCAGGTTGAGCGTTCTAGGCTCTCGTCTGTGAGTGTCGACGCTGCCGAGGCGGCGGAG
>JBKPGW010000031.1:0-26953 GCA_046729555.1 Actinomycetota bacterium
AGACCCCGACCAACCCCAACCAACTGCTGGGACAGACCCCAAGGGGTCAGACCCCGACCAACCCCAACCACCTGCCGGGGTCTGACCCCTTCGGGGTCAGACCCCGGCCTTACCGTCGGAGATCCAGTACGCCATCAGCACGGCGTCGACGTAGTCGTCGCCGCGGCGGTAGTGCGCCTTGCGGTAGCCCTCGCGCTCGAAGCCGAAGCGCTCGTAGAGCGCGATCGCCGCGGTGTTCCACGGAAAGACGTGCAGCTCCAGCTTGCGCACGCCGGCCGTGCGCGCCCATTGCACGGCGGCTCGCAGCAACTCGGTGCCGATGCCGCGGCGGCGATGCGAGGCGGCGACCATCAGCCCGAGGTCGGCGACGTGCCGGCTCGCGGGATGTTCGTCGCGCGCGATCGAGAGGCGGCCGACGATGGCGCCGTCGTCCTCGGCGACGAAGACCGCCGCGTTCGGGTAGCGCCGGATCGCGCGCAGGTAGCGCCGCTCGTCCGCGACGTCGCGCCAGCCGTTCGTCGTCACCAGCCAGCCCTCCGGCTCGGCGCCGACGGCATCGCCGAGCTCCTTCAGGCCCTGCGCGTCGGCCGGCTCGGCGCGGCGGACGATCATTCGACGACGACGCCGGAGCCGCCGCGGCGAGGGTCCCCGGCGGCGGCAAGCTTTCCGTCCTCGAGCGTGACCGCGGCGGCGCCGCCGAAGAAGAGGTTGCGACTGCGCCAGCGTGCAACGTTCCATCCGAGCCCCTCGAGCTTGTCGAGCTCGGCGGGATCGTGTCCGCCCTCACATTGCAGGACCTCGTCTTCGCTGAGGTGCACCCGCGGCCGGTCGAGCGCGTCCTCGACCGGCAACCCGTGGCCGACGACGTTGACGACGATCTGCATCACCGCGCCGCGCAGGCGCAGCGAGCCGGCACTGCCGACGACGAGGTGCGGGCCGCCGTCGCGCAGGACAAGCGAGGGGCTCATCCCGGACGAGAGACGCGCCCCCCGTGGCGGCTTCCGGGCGATGTCGAACTCGCCGATCATGTTGTTCACGTGAATGCCGGTGCCGGGGACGACGATCCCGGAGCCGGCGCCGGTCGACGCGGTGAGCGCGACGGCGTTGCCGCGGCCGTCGACGACCGAGATGTGCGTCGTCACCCGTGTGACGACGGCGCCGCCGAGCTCGAGCGCGCGGAGCAGGCCGCGACCGGTCGGAGCCTGCAGCTGCTCGCGCATCACGCGGGCCAGCGCATCGATCGCGTCTGCCCTCCCCGGTTCGCCGACGCCGAACTCCTCCAGCAGCGGCAGTCCGTACGCGATCAGCACGCCGCCGCGCGAGGGCGGCGGATTGGAGAAGAACTCCTCGCCGCAGAAGCTCGCGCGCACTGGGCGGCGGCGGATGACCCGATACTCGCTCAGGTCGCGCTGCGTGAAGCAGCCGCCGTGCGCGCGCAGGTGCTCGACCGTCGCGGCGCCGAGCTCGCCGGTATACAGCTCCTGCGCGCCCCTTTCCGCGAGCAGCTCGAGCGTGCCCGCGAGGTCGTGCTGGACGAGCGTCTCGCCGACCTTGAGCCCACCGCCGTCGTGCTCGTAGACGGCGCGCGACTCCGGCGTGTGGCGGAGGATCAGGTCGAGGATCCGGTGCAGGTAAGCCTGGCCGTCGTTGAGCTCGACACCGTTGCGCGCAAGCTCGATCGCCGGCTGGAAGAGGTCGTGCCAGGGAAGGCGTCCGAAGGACTTGTGCGCCGCCTCGAGCCCGAGCGCGGCGCCGGGGATCGCGCACGACGCCGCCCCGATGTGGAAGCGCTGCGTCGAGCCGCCGCTGAAGTCGACGTCGACGTAATCCATCGGGGCGAGCTCGCGGTCGTCGCCGAGACCCGGGATGGCGACGAAGAAGTCGAAGACGCGCGTGCTGCGGTCGCGCGCGCGGTGGACGAGCATGAAGCCGCCCGCGCCCGGGCCAGTGAGCGGGCTTTCCGTCACCCAGGAGACGAGCGCCGCGCCGACGGCGGCGTCGACGGCGTTGCCGCCCGCCTCGAGCACGCGCGCGCCCGCTTGCGCGGTCAGCGGATGGCCGGCGGCGATTGCCCCTCTCATAAGCAAAGTTTAGGAACTTCTTAGCGCCCTCTCACCAGACGCTGCTTCGCTTCGCCACGGGATGTTCTACCTCCGTTACATCCTCAGCGAGCTGCGCCGGCGTCGTGGGCGAACAGTCCTGACCGCGCTCGGTCTCGGCGTCGGCGTCGGCCTCGTTGTCACGGCGAGCGCGTTGTCGAGTGGATTGGACGACGCGCAGGCCGAAGTGCTGAAGCCGCTGACCGGAGTCGGGACGGACATGTCGGTCTCGCGCTCGGTGCGGCCGAACGGGCCGTTTCGCGGCGCCCGCGTGGGTCTCCCGAATTTCGGCACGCCGGGCTCCAAGTTCTCGCGCGACGCGTTCGTCACCGGGCCGCAGCAGGCGTTCTCCGCAAGCCGCGTGAAGCAGATCGCGGCGCTCGACGGCGTGGAGGCAGCCGCCGGCGGTTTGACGCTGACGTCGATTCACATCGAGGGCACGGTGCCGTCGCAGACGACGCAGCCGCAGTTCCGCGTGCAGGGCCCGCGGGACATCGACGCGAACGCCATCTCGATCAGCGGCGTCGACCAGCGCTACCCGCAGCTCGGCGCGGTCACGTCGGGACAGCTCTCGCGCGGCCGCTACTTCTCTGCGTCGAGCACGAAGCGGGAGGTGATCCTGAACCTGAGTTACGCGCGCCGGAAGGGGATCAAGCTCGGCGGGACGATCAAGCTCGGCGGCAAGACGTTCAAGGTGATCGGGTTCGCGAAGACGCCGCTCGGCGGACAGGCTTCCGACGTCTACATCAAGCTGTCGCAGCTGCAGGCGCTCTCGGGCCGCAAGGGTCGCGTCAACACGATCTACGTGCGGGCGACGAGCGCAAGTCAGGTCTCGAAGGTGGAGGCGGCGATCAAGGCGGCCTTCCCCGGTTCGTCGGTGACGACGGCTGGCGACCTGGCCGACCGCATCTCCGGCTCGCTCGTCGACGCGAAGAACCTGACGAACAAGCTCGGGACGGCGCTGGAGATCGTCGGCCTCGTCGCGGCCTTCCTGATCGCCTCGCTGCTGACGCTGTCGTCGGTGACGAAGCGCGTGCGCGAGCTGGGGACGTTGAAGGCGCTCGGCTGGCGCCAGGCGCTGGTCGTCCGGCAGGTAACCGGAGAGTCGCTCGCGCAAGGGTTGCTCGGCGGGCTCGTCGGTGTCGCACTGGGTGTGGGCGGAGCCGCGCTGATCACCGCGCTCTCGCCGACCTTGAAGGCGACGGTCGCGCAGGCGGCGAACGCCTTTCCGCGCGGCCCCGGTCCTTTTGGCCAGGGAGCCGCGCAGGCCGCCTCGACGACCGTCTCGCTCGGCGCGCCGGTCAGCATCGGGCTGATCCTGCTCGCGGTCGCACTGGCGCTCGTCGGCGGCCTGCTGTCGGGCGCGGTCGGCGGCCTGCGTGCCGCGCGACTGCGTCCCGCCGAGGCGTTGAGGAGCATCGAATGATGTACGAGCTCCGCAACGTCTCGAAGATCTACGGAAACGGAGCCGCGCCGGTGCACGCGGTGCGCGACGTCGACCTGCACGTCGACGAGGGGGAGCTCGTCGCCATCGCGGGGCCGAGCGGTTCCGGCAAGACGACGCTGCTGCAACTGCTCGGCGCGCTCGACCGCGCGACGAGCGGCGACGTCATGTTCGAGGGCCGGGATCTGAGCTCGCTGGGCGACGCGGAGCTGACGCAGCTTCGCCTCGAGACGATGGGCTTCGTCTTCCAGCAGTTCAACCTGATCCCCACCTTGACAGCAGCTCAGAACGTCGAGGCCGCCCTGGCGCCGGTCGGCCTCGACGTCGACGTTCGGCGCCAACGCACGGCTGCCGCGCTCAAGTCCGTCGGGCTCGCGCATCGCAGCGACCATCTCCCCTCCCAGCTGTCCGGAGGCGAGCAACAGCGCGTCGCGATCGCGCGCGCCGTTGCGAATGCCCCGCGCGTCCTGCTCGCCGACGAGCCGACCGGCAACCTCGACTCGGATACGGGGCGCGAGATCGTCGAGCTGCTCGCCTCGTTCGCGCACGAAGGCGGCCAAACGGTGGTGATCGTCACGCACGATCTCGATCTCGTCGCCCGGGCGCCGCGCATCGTCCGCATGCACGACGGGCGGGTCAGCGGGAGCTAGCAGAGAGAGACCCGCGCCGGCCGCTCGGCGCGGGTCTTGTGGGAGCCGCCGCAGTTTGTGGACGTGCCGGGGACCTCTCCCGGTAGACGCAGCTGCGGGGCACGGCTCACGCCGTGCCCCGCAAAGTTCACTCGAACGAGTTACGGAGCGACCTGGGTCTGGAACTGCGCTCCGGCCGGCCAGCTCGACGGGTTGCTGTAGTGCCCGTATTGCGCGGGGACTACCGCGATGAAGTCGTCCGCACCGCTCCCGGGGAAGAAGTCGAGGACGTAGTACGCGCTGTAGGTGTTCGCGGGGTCGAAGAAGGGGGCCGCTCCCGCCGGCGCTTCGCCCAGGCTGTGGATCGTCCACCATTCGCCCTCGCCGGGATGGCCGAAGCCGCCGGCGCTGTGAGGGCCGCCTCCAGGACCGGAATGGCCACAGCCCGCAAAGGTGAAGTCCATCTCACCCGAAGTGCCGTCTCCCCCGGCCGTGTCGAGCTCCGCCCACGCCCAGACGCCGCCAAGACCGACCTCCTGGCACAGCTCGAAACCCGGGTTGTTGCAATTCGCCGAGATCTCCACCTGTGCGATCGGCTGATCTGCGTTTCCGTACGCGAGCGCGTTACCGACGCCAAGCACGCCCGCAACTGCGAACAGCGCGGCCACGCACGCAACCATCAGGATTGACTTCCGCATAAGCGGCTACTCCTCTCGCCCGCCCTAGTGTCCGAGAGAGGCCAGCCGCGACCTCTCCCCGTAACCGGGCACGATGGCACGGAAATGGCGGAAAGTCCACAGGGAGGTGTCCCTCGACTAGCTGCCGCGCAGGAACGACGGCGGCTCGAGCTCGTCCTCGGGCGCGGTCAGCGCCGTGACGAGGCTGCGGCTCGGGCGGCCGGCGCCGCCGACGCCCGTGACGATCACGGTCACCCAGACCTGGCCGGTCAGGCGTTCGTCGATCGTGGCGCCGAAGATGATCTGCGTGTCGTCGGTCGCGGTCTGGCGGATCACCTCGGCTGCCTCGTTCACCTCCAGCAGCGTCAGGTCGTCGCCGCCGGCGATCGAGAGCAGGATGCCGCGCGCGGCGCCCAACTCGGTGTCGATCAGCGGCGAGCGCAACGCGCGTTCGGCGGCCTCGCGGGCGCGGTTCTCGGCGCCGGAGGAGAAGCCGATGCCCATCAGCGCAGTGCCGGAGCCTTCCATGATCGTGCGGACGTCCGCGAAGTCGAGGTTGATCAACCCCGGGAGCGTGATCAGGTCGCAGATGCCCTGCACGCCCTGGCGGAGGACGTCGTCGGCGATCTTGAACGCGTCCAGCATCGAGGTGGACTTGTCGAGCACTTCGAGCAGGCGGTCGTTCGGGATCACGATGGTCGTGTCGCACTCCTTGCGCAGCGTGTCGATGCCGTAGTCGGCCTGGCCGCGACGCTTCGTCCCCTCGAACTTGAACGGGAGCGTGACGATGCCGACGGTGAGCGCGCCGAGCTCCTTCGCGATGCGCGCGACCACGGGCGCGGCGCCCGTGCCGGTGCCGCCCCCCTCGCCGGCGGTGACGAAGACCATGTCCGAGCCGCGGAGCGCGTGCTTGATCTGGTCGTAGCTGTCCTCCGCGGCCTTCTGCCCGACCGTCGGCTCGGAGCCGGAGCCGAGCCCTTGCGTGAGCTCGCGGCCGATGTGGATCTTCGTCTCGGCGTCGGAGATCTGCAGCTGCTGCACGTCGGTGTTGACGGCGACGAACTCGACCTGGTTGATGCCGGCGTCGATCATCCGGTTGACGGCGTTGAGGCCGGCGCCGCCGACGCCGACGACCTGGATCTTCGCGAGGTACGAGCCCAGACTTCCTGCGCGCGCGTGTTGCAGGCGCGGCGCGGGCTCGGGCATCGGCTCGAAGAAGCGCGTGACCGGCGGTTCGGGGATGGTCGGCGGCGCGGGCGTCAGCACCGGCTCGGGAGTCGGGTCGGGAACAGGCTCCGGTGGCGGCTCGGGCTGCGGGTCGGGACGCGGCGGCGCCGGCGTCTCGACCTCGTCCTCCCAGGTCGGAACGTGCTCGACCGTGGACTCGTGCGGCTCTTCCGCGGGCGCAGGCGCGCCGGCGGCCTCGCGTTCCTGCTGTCGCTGTGCCGCCTCGGTTGCCTTGAAGAGCTCGGCGAGCGGGCCCTCACGCATGCTCGCGCGTTTTCGCGCCATTGAGCACCTCCTTCGCAAGGTCGCGGTAGAGGCCGGCGGCGTCGCCGCTCGGGTCGTAGCTGAGCACGGACTGACCCTTCACGGGCGCCTCCGCGTAGCGGACCGTCTTGCGGATCTTGGTGTTGAAGACGAGGTCACCGAAGTTCTCCTTCAGGATGTCGACGGCCTCCTTCGAGTGCAAGAGGCGCTTGTCGAACATCGTCGGGAGGATCCCCTCGATCTCGACGTCCGGGTTGAGGTTCTCGCGGATCATCGAGAGCGTGTTCTCGAGCTGGACGAGCCCGCGCAGGGAGAGGTACTCGCACTGGACGGGAACGATCACACCGTTCGACGCGACCAACGCATTGATCGTGAGCAGCCCGAGCGACGGCGGCGTGTCGATCAGGATGTAGTCGTACTTCGGCTTGACGGTGACGAGTGCCTTCTCGAGCGCGCGCTCGCGGCCAATCATCGAGGAGAGCGCGAGCTCCGCGCCGGCGAGATCGATCGAGGAGACGGCGACGTCGACCTCGGCCTCGCGGATGATCTCCTCGATCGGGAGCCTGTGGACGAGCACGTCGAACATCGAGCGCTCGATCTCGTCGGGGTTCCAGCCCTGGCTCATCGTCAGGTTCCCCTGCGGGTCGAGGTCCACGGTCAGCACCGAGTGGCCCTTCTCCTTGAGGGCGACTCCGAGGTTCAGCGTGGTCGTCGTTTTCGCCACGCCGCCCTTTTGGTTGGCGAATGCGATGACCCGGCCCAAAGGTGATCCCTTCTTATCGGACGATGCGCGTGTGTTGGGACGCGGAAGTAGGCGTGAGAGCCCCATGTGGCGCTCTTTCGGGCCAGAATAGCGACTTCCTGCCGATATCCCGCATGATCACGAGGGTCTCGGACGCCGCGGCCGTGCGACTTACTGCGGCGTGCCGCGGAGCAGTCGGCGGAAGGCGGGGTACTGGCCGGCCTTCCCTACCGTGACGAGCGTGTCGCCGCGCTCGATCGTGTCCGTGGGCTGTGCACCAGTTACGGGCTCCGGCTGGCGCAGGATCGCGATGACCGTGATCCCGGCCTTGGCGCGGAAGGCCGACTCCGCGAGCGTCTTGCCGATCCACGGGCTGTCGTCGGGGACCGGAATCCATTCGATCTGGAGCTCGCCGAGCGCCATCTCGAGGTCCTCGACGACCTGCGGCCGCTCGTAGGCGCCTCCGATCACGGCTCCGAGCTGGCGGGCCTCGTCGTCGTCGAGTGTGATCACCGAGCTCGGCTCTTCGTCTTCCGAGTGACGGAAGTAGTAGAGCTCGCGCTTGCCGTCGTTGTGGAGGATGATCGCGAGCCGGCCGCCGGAGTCGAGCCGCAGAGTGAACTTCGAGCCGACGCCCGGCAGCCGCGTCTCTTGAAGATCGACAGGCACGTCAGGTTCCTGCGGCAAGTTTAGAGACGGCAAAGAGACGACGTCCGACGGCCTTCGACTCCTTCATCAGCGCGACACCGAGGGTCGCGGAGATCAGAACGTAGAGGCCGGCGAACGCGACGAGCTTCGCCTGCGTCTGATTCGAGATCTGCGCATTTCCGCTCGCGATCTGCGCGAGGATGATTGTGAACTCGCCGTGCGCCACGAGCGCGACGCCGGCGTTGAAGCTCTGCCGTCGCGTCAAGCCAGAGACGATCCCGGCGAGGTACCCACCTCCAACTTTTCCGATCAGCGCAACGACAACGGCGGCGGTCAGGATCCACGCGACACTGCCGATCCGCGCGACATCGATCGACAATCCGAAGACGAAGAAGAAGAGTGCCGCGAACACGTCGCGGAAACTGAAGAAGCGCTCCTCGATCTCGGCCCGCACCGACGTCTCCGCCAGCACCACCCCGGCCATGAGCGCCCCGATCGCCTCCGATAGCCCGACCTCCTTGGCGAGCGCAGCGGCTCCGATCAGGAACGCGAATACCGCGAGCAGAAAGAACTCGCGCGGCAGCCAGCCGAGGAAGCGATCGATCAGGCCGCTCAACCACTTCGACACGGCCAGCGCCACCGCGACGAATGCGATCGCTTTGCCGACGAGGGCGAGCGTCTGGCCCGTCGCGCCGCCTCCGCCCGACGCGAACCCGAGCACGAGCCCGATCACGAGATCCTCGGCGACGAGGATCGCAAGCACAAGATCGGTCTCGTCGTCGGCCAGACGCCGGAAGTCGATCAACCCCTTCACCGTGATCGCGCTCGAGGAGACGTAGATCGCGGCGGCGAGCACGAGCGCGCCGAAGCTGAAGCCGAACGCGATCACGCCGACCGCCAAACCGAGACCCGCGTTGACGAGCAGGTCGATCGCGCCGCCGACGAGCGCGTGTCTGCGGCTGCGGGCGAGACGCCCGACCGTGAACTCCAACCCCAGGAAGAAGAGCAGGAACACGAGCCCGACCTCGGCGACGAAGTCAGTCACGTCGGAGGGCCGGATCAGGCTCAGCGCTTTCGGCTCGTTCGGCCCGAGCAGGAGCCCCGCGAGCAGATAGGCGGGTATCGCGGAGAGCCCGACCCTGCTCGCAACGAGCCCCAGGCCCGCGAGCAGGGCGACGGTGACCGAGAGCTGGGCAAGCGTCATCGCGGGTGCGCGGCAGCCTAGTCTGGGCGAGACCGATGCGTGCGCACCGCCATGGGGGGCGCGCGAGATCCCCTACCTAAACGCTAGCGAGGAAAGCGCGTCGGCTCTGTGCCGGGCTTGCCTCGAAAGGCGCACCGGGGCGGGGCCTGGTGGTGCGCTTCAGCGATCGCAGCGTTCGTGCTGCTCTACGCGGCGTAGGCCAGCGAAGAGCGGGCGCCGCCTTCCTCGCCCTCGACCGCGAGCTGCAGACGGAGGGTGTACTTCAGCGAGACCTTCACTGTGCTGACGAGGCGGGCATCGCAGTCGGCCGGGCCGAGGTTCGGGAGGTCGAGCGTCCGGGTGGACTGGCCGCGACCGATCGTTTGCGTTCCGGCGACGGTGCCGTTGCAGACGACCTGAATGCGCGCGCGGATGCCTTTCCGCTTCGGGCGCGAGACGGTGGCGGTGAAGGTGACATGGCGACCCGGGCCGAGCAGACCGAACGGGACGCTCTTCGTCCCACGCGCGGCGAGCGTTCCGACCCGGTTGACGACGAGCGGTGTATTGGGCGCGGCGGGCAAGGTCGAGGTCGGCGTTCCCAGCTCGGCGAACATCGTCGCCTTGAGCGCGTCGTCCGGCGGGCCGAGCCACGGCATGCCGTAGTGGTAGGACGCGCCGACGTGGATGTACGCGTAGTCCTCCGCGAAGATCTCGGCGATGCTGTGGTCCCAGCCCTTCGAGTAGTCGAAGGCGACCTGGCGGCTCGCGAACATCGCGGCCATGCCGCGTGCGGCCCACCACGCCGGCGTCCCGTTCAACTCGGGCACACCCGGAACCGGCGTCGACGCATCGAGGTGATGTCCGTACTCGTGGATCAGCGTCCCCTCGATGAACTGGTTCTTGCCGGCGGCGATCATGATCGTCGGCCTGCCGCTGGTGCGCGTGTAGCACGCGGCCGCCTCGTTGCCGCACAGGTTCTCGATCGACTGGTCGGGAACGATCCGGATCGTGACGTTGCTGATCTCGTTGCCGTGCGCGGTGGCCCGCAGGATGGCTGCGTACCAGTCCGTGTCCACCGTCGCTGCGCGGACGTCGAAGGTGATGCGGCGCCCCTGCCCGTCCGTCGTGGTGACGATCGCCGCGTTCGCGCCTGCCGCGAGGGCGAGCGTGAGCGCGAGCACGAGGACGGTCAGGAAGGGCTTCACGGCGGCGCGTCTCATCGAAGCACAGGTACCTAAGAAGCGGTGACCCCGGATGTAAGAACTAGGTAAGAATCGCGCGGATCGTCGGGCGGAAGCGAGCGACGAGGGCCCAGATCCCGGCGGCCGCAACGAGCACGGCGCCGACGAGGATGACGAGGCCCTGGGCCGCGACGGCGAACGCGAGCGCCTGGCCCTTGGGGATGCCGCTGACGATCAGGATCGCCGCGCCGGCGCCGGCCTGGGTGGCTGCGCCTGCGGGCGCGATCGGGAGCGCGGCCGAGGCGGCCGACGCGCACAGGAACGCGAGCGCCAGCGTGAACGAGCCGCCAATAGCCAGAGCGTTGAGCAGGACGAACACCGCCACGCCGCGGAGCGCCCACGAAACCGAGATCAGGAACCACGCCTGCGAGGCGGAGCGCCGGCAGGCGGTGTGCTCCCGCAACCAGCGGCCGACCTTCCAGCGGCCGACGAACGCGAGCCTGGCGATGCGCGGCAGGCAGAGCACGAGCGCGGCTGCCGCGACACCGGCGGCCGCGACGAGCGCGAAGCCGGCCTGGGAAACGCCGGAGTGCGAGGCCGCGGCCGCGACCGACGCCATCGGCGCAAGCGCGGCGCTGTCCAGCAGGCCGACGACGATCAAGGTCAGGCAGATCGCGCCGAGGCCCGCCGTCTTCTTGCCGGGGAGCCGGCGGACGACTGCGATCCGGATCGCCTCGTCGAAGCGACCGGGCAGCGCAACCCCGCCGACCGAAGCGGCGCCGCCGGCGGCGGCAAGGGTCAGCGCCTGCGGGCGCTCGTCCTCCGTGAAGAGCCGCTGCCAGCCCCACGCCTTGAAGGCGTAGGCGAAGAGGAAGAGGATCCCGGCCGCGACGACGAGCAGCGGGTCAGCGCTCGCCAGCGGCCAACCGGAATGCATGAAGTGGAGCACCGTCAGGGCGGCAGCCGCGAGGGCGCCGGTCACCAAGACGGCGTTGAAGGCGAGGCGGACTCGACGGGAGCCCGCGATACGACGTGCTCTCCCCATGCGACTCGATATCGGGAACTCTTCGAGCCACCTGGAGATCCGAACGAGTGACACACCTACACCTTTTTGCGAGGACTGAGCCATTGCGATGGAACGGACCCGACTGCTTTCGCCGGGCGGGGCGTCAGTCCTCGGGCTCGCCGTCGTCGTAGTCGAGCGGCTCCAGCCGAGCAATGAGGCCAAGACCGCGCCAGTAGATCTTGTTCGAGCGCGGGTAATAGCAAACGTCGTTTGGTCTCCGGGTACCGTAGACGAGAAACGTCATCCCCGCTGGGCCGGCCCGGAAGAAGTGCGAAATACCGGTGCTGGGCGGGCGTGAGATGACGTGGCCGGCCCGGATCTCGAGCTCCTCCCGTTCCATCGTCTTGGCCTGGACCGGCGACGGCCAGAGCTCGAGCATCCCGTTGCCCTCGAGGATCACGAAGAGCTCTTCGTCGGCCGAGTGGCAGTGCGGCGGCGCGCCGGTGTTCCCAGACTCGAGATGCCCCCAGTTGACGCCGGCGTGGATGGCACCGGCCTGGCGCGCGAGCAGGACCCACTTTCCCGCCTCGCCGTCGTAGGCTGCATCGGCGCTGTCGAGATTGACGATGCGCGCGGGCTCCGGCTCGCCGCTGTGGAACGGCGGGGGTTGCGCGGGGGTCAGGTAGGCGAGCGCCGCTAGGCCCTCCTCGCCGGCCTTGAGGACATGTCCCATGCCTGGCACCGGCCGGACGACGCAGTCGCCGGCGCGAATCTCGTCCTCGCCCGACCAGCCGGAGCCGGCGACGACGAAGAGGATCTCTTCGGCGTCGCGACCGGCGCGCGCGATCTCCTCGCCGGGAGCGAGCTGCACCCGGCGCACGCTGACTCCAACTGCTCCCGCCGCTTGCCCGAGGTCCTGATCCTGTCCGACCTCGTCCCAGTGGGCGATCACTCGAGCTCTTCGCCGTCCCAGTAGTCGAGCTCTTCGATGCGGCCGATCACGTCGACACCGCGCCAGTAGATCTTCTTGGAGCGGGGGTACCAGCAGATGTCGTTCGGCTCACGCGTACCCCAGGCGAGGAGGGTCAGACCGTCGTCGCCCCCGCGGAAGGCGTGCGCGACACCGGTGCCCGGCGGGCGCGCGACGACCGACCCTGCACGGACCGGGTGCTGTTCGTCGGGCCACAGCTCCAGCGTGCCGTCGCCTTCGAGCACGACGAAGAGCTCCTCTTCCGCGGAGTGCACGTGCGGCGGGCCGCTCAAGACGCCCGCATCGACCTCGATGTGCCTGAGGCCGGTCCAGCGTGAGCCGGCAGCCTCGCCGAGACCGCGGCGCCGCCGACCGCCGCGCACGACAGGCTCGACATCGGCGACGTTCACGATCGTCGACGGTCGCTCCGCTTCGGGCTCGGGCCAGACCAGCTCGGGCTCGCGGTCCCACGGATGGCCGTCGTGCACCTCGATGTAGCCGGTGATCGACCACATCGAGCCGCCGCAGGGAAGCTCGCTGCTCGTTAAGTACTCGCGCGCGCCGAACGCGAGCACGTCGAGGCCGTCGTCGCCGCCGCGGATCGTGTGCGCCTCGTGGAAGTTCTTGTAGACGATGCAGTCGCCTGCGCGTACCTCGTACGCCTTCTCGTCCATCCAGGTCAGGCCCGACCCCGAGAGGACGTAGAAGATCTCCTCGGCCTCGCCGTGCACATGCGCGGGCGTCGGCATCTCGCCCGGAGCAAGCTCGATTCGTGTCACACCGCAGCGGTAGCTGCCCGCGGGCGAGCCGAGGTTCGACCAGGTGCCTGCCATCTGGCCGCGCTCGTTCCGCCGTTTCACGACCTCGTCCCAGTGGGTGAGACCCACGCTCCGACTCTACGCCACCGGTGTGCTCAGGCTCGCTGCGCAGCGTTCGACTGCTTCTCTCGCTCGCTCACCTCCTTCCACCCGTGCCCACGCCTCCGCCGCCTGGACGAGCCCGCGCAGCTCTTCCAGCAGGACGCCGGGGGGTGCGCCCTCGCGCTCGAGCGCCTCGATCCGGTCGAGCCGGGCCAGCACTGCGCGGGCCTCATCCATGTCGACGAAGCTAGCCGGCGACTGCGCGCGTGTCTGTGACGGGAACGTGCGGAGTTCGTGCCGGGCGCAGGCCGAGGATCGACTCGTCGAGAGTCGCGACCATTCGCGCGCGGTCGCCGTGCAGCAGCGTCTCGACGAGCGCGCGCCGCACGACGTCCTGGTCGGGATCGCCGGAGAGCCTGTCCTGCACCTCTGCGCGCGAACGCGGCGTCTCGCCGAGCAGCACCGCGCCGCGGACGGCGGCCGCCCAGAGCCCGTCGTGGCCGCCGAGCAGTGCGGCGAGCGACTCGCGCAGCTGCTCCGCCTGGAAGGGGCCGTCCTGGAACAGCGACAGCTCCCAGCGGTCGATCGCCTCGCCGAGTTCAGGGTCGTCGTCGGCGAGCGTCAGCTTCGGCAGCAGCTCGGCGGCGAGACCGGCACGGAACGAGTCGAAGCGCGTCGGCTCGCCGGCCGGTTGCGTTGCGGCGATGGGCACCGCCGGCCGGATGCCGTACGGCCGCCAGTCGAGGCGTTCGAAGAGGACTGGACCTGCGGCGATGGGCGCAGCGGTCGCGAGACGGATGGCGGTGACGGCGTCCGCGAACTCACCTGGCGCATCCGGCGGCTCGACCGCACCCGCGTCGAGCGCGCGTTCGAGCTCGAGGATGCAGAGCCGGTCCGGCTCGCGGCCGAAGTCTGTCGGGAGCAGCCCGCCTGCCTCCGGCCAGAGCTTGGCGAGCTCGCCGGTCGCGGCGACGCGCAGACGCAGGCCGCCGCCGAGCTCGATCGTCGTCCCGCCGGTCGTGATCCCGATCACCGGCGCGACCGCGCCGTACTGATGGCCCTTGCCGAAGAGCGCCCTCTCCACCTCCGCGTAGGCGCGGGCGAAGGCACCGTCGTCCCAGTCGAAGCCGCCGCAGATCTCCGCGGTCTCGATCAGCAACGGGAGCAGCACGCTGCCGAACAGCGCTTCATCTTCACGCGCGCGAGGACCCGCATGCGCACGCGCGAAGATCGTGGCCGCGGGCAGACGCTGCAGGTCATCGACGGCGAGCTGCGCATCGGGTCGGCGGCGCAGCGTGTGCGCGCGCGCCTCGATGAACGGCTTCACGAGCGGCCGGTACTCGTACAGCGCCGGCTTGTCGTACGCCGTGTGCTCCTCGAAGGCGAACGGGAGCTCGGCGCCGCGTTCGAGCTCCGCGAGCAGGGCGCGGAACGTCCCCAGGCAAAACGCCCGAAGGGTGGAGAAGAGGTGCGGAGCGCGCACGGCCACGACTCCGCTTACGCCGCCGCTGGGCCCTCTCCTCTCTGACAGTTGGGGCACCAGTAGGCCATGCGCGCGGCGTCGCCCTGCGGCCAGGACTCGATCGGCGTGCCGCAGCGCGGGCAGGCGTGACCTTTGCGCCGGTAGACATGTCTCCTGCCTGGCACCCCGTCGAGGCGCGCACGCATGAGCCGGTGCGCTTCCGCGAGCACCGCGCGCAGTTCCCCGTCGGAGACATCGGCGAGGCGGCGCCACGGCGAAATCCGCGTGGCCCAAAGCGACTCGACCTTCCAGACGTTGCCGATGCCGGCGACGAGACGCTGGTCGAGCAGCGCGTCGCCGATCTGGCGTCCGTGCTCGCGCCGGAGCCGCGTCAGCATCTCGTCATAGTCGGGCGGGTCGGCGAGGATGTCGGGCCCGAGCCGACGCGCGACGCCGCGGTCGATCTCCAGCACGGGCCCGCCCCAGAGCACGCCCGCGTGCCGGTCGCCGCGGAGCACCAGCCACGGCGTGCCGAAGACGGGCGTGTCGCGGTCGAGCACGCGCCAGCGTCCGCTCATGCGGAGGTGGCTGCGCAGGACGAGCCCGCCCTCGAAACGGAAGAGCAGGTTCTTGCCGATCGCCTCCACGCTCTCGAGCCGTCGCCCGTCCAGCCGTGGCGCAAGCTGCTTGACCGCGGCGCGCGGGTGCGGCGTCTCGACCTCGAGCTCCTGTCCGACCAGAACCTGCAGGCGCCGCGCCGCGCGGTGGATCGCGTCGCCTTCGGGCATGCTCACAGGGTATGCATGCAGCATTGGCGGGAGCCGCAGCGGCGACGGTCTGGGGTCTGCAGGAGCCACTCGACCGGCGCGTCTTCCGTTGCGACTACTCGGACGTCCGGCTCACCGGCGGCCTCGCGGTGCACGCGTTGAACGGCGCGCTCTTCGGGCTCGCGTTCGACGTCATCCGAAAGCGGACCGGGGTCGAACAGCGCCGCCTGGCACTCGGGCTCGCGCTCGCCGAGCACACCGCACTGTGGCCGCTTCTACGAGTGTTCGACCGAGAGCTCGTCCGCAGCCCGCGCGCGTTCGCGCAGGGCGTTTACCGCCACGCGCTCTTCGGGCTCGTCCTCGGACGGCTCGCGTAAGCAAGAAGCGCAGCGATCCCTAGGCCCGTCGCGGCCAGGGCGACGCCTGCCCCTCGGCGCGAAGCCCCGGCCTGAGGCTTCGGTGCGGCTGCGCGCTCCGGGTCCGGGCCGCGCGGCCCGTCGGCCCCATGGTCGCGCGCCAACTGAATGACCTGGGCGATGTGCAACGCGCGCCGCTCCGTCGTCTGCTCGATCTGCGAGCGGCACGAGAACCCGGCCGTCACGATGAGCGTGTCCGCCGGGACCTCGCGCACCTTCGGCAGGAGCACGCGCTCGCCGCATGCGATCGACACGTCGTAGTGCGAGCGCTCATACCCCCACGCTCCGGCCATCCCGCAGCAACCGCTCTCGGGCACCTCGACTTCGACTCCCATCGCCTCGAGCAGCTTCTTGTCGGGATCGACGCCGCCCGTCGCGTGCTGATGGCAGTGCTCGTGCAGCACCGCCTTGCGCATCAGCGGCGGCGGCGCGTACCCCTCCTGCTGCAAGAACTCGGCGAGGTGGTGCGTCTGCTGTGCGAGCCGGCGCGCGTCTTGGTCATTCGGCCGCATCTTCAGCAACTCGTCCTTGAAGACCGCGACGCAGCTCGGCTCGGCTCCGACGACCGGGGTGCCGGCGCGGATGTCGTCGCGCAAGACGTCGAGGACGCGCTCGAGGTAGCGCGCGGCGAGGTCGAGCATCCCGTAGTCGTAAAGCGGCCGGCCGCAGCAGAGATGTCCCTCCGGGATCACGACGCGAAAGCCCGCGTCTTCGAGTGACTCGACGGCCCCCACGCCCACGTCCGTGTGGAAGTGGTTCGTGAACGTGTCCGCCCAGAGGATCACCTTCTTGCCGGCCGGGTTGTACGTGCCGCGCCGCTCGTACCAGTCACGCAACGTCACCGGCGCGAACTCGGGCAGGTGCCGCTTCGGGTGCACGCCGGCGAGACGCTTGGTCGCGGGCGCGAGTGCGTTCGCGAGCGCGGGGGCTTTGGAGGCCACGCGCGCGGCCTGGTCGATCAGCCCGAACGCATACGCGTGCCGCGGCCGCAGCCGGCCCTCGTAGTGGTGTGAGAGGAACTCCGCCTTCAGCGTGGGCATGTCGACGCTGACGGGACAGTCCTTCGTGCAGCCCTTGCAGGAGAGGCAGAGGTCGAGCGCCTCGAACACCTCCTCCGAGCGCCAGAGCTCGAGCTCCTCGCCGTTGACCATCTCCCAGAGGATCCGCGCGCGCCCGCGTGTCGTGTGCTTCTCGTCACGCGTGACCATGTAGCTCGGGCACATCACGCCGCCGTGCGTGTGCCGGCACTTGCCGATGCCGACGCAGCGCAGCGCCGCATGCTCGAAGCTGCCGTGGTCCTTCGCGAAGGCGAAGTGCGTCTTCAGCCGCGGCGGTGCGTAGTCGGGCCCGAGTCGCAGGTTGTCGGTGATCCGGTACGCGTCGACGACCTTGCCGGGGTTCATCTTCCAGTCCGGGTCCCAGATCGACTTGAACTCGCGGAAGGCATCGATCAGCTCGGCCCCGTACATCTTCGGCAGCAGCTCCGCGCGCGACTGGCCGTCGCCGTGCTCGCCCGAAAGCGAGCCGCCGAGCTCGAGCACGAGGTCGGACGCCTCGTCGAGGAACGAACGGAACGTCCTGATGCCGGGCTCGCTCTTGAGGTCGAAGTTCCAGCGGGCGTGCACGCAGCCCTGGCCGTAGTGGCCGTACAGCGCGCTTTCGTACTGGTACTTGCCGGCGAGCCTGCGCAGGCGGCGCAGGTACTCGCCAAGCCGCTCCGGCGGAACGGCCGAGTCCTCCCAGCCCTCGTACGTGTCCGGCTTGCCGGGAATGAACGCGGTCGCACCGAGGCCGGCCTCGCGCACCTCCCAGACGCGCTGCTCCTGCTCCGGGTCGTCGAAGAGCTTGATGCCCTCAGGCGGGTTCCTCGCGCGCTTCAGCTCGCGGACGAGGTCGTGCGCCTTACCGTCGGCCTCCTCCTTGTCCTCGCCGCCGAACTCGACGACCAGCCAGCCTCGGCCCACCGGCATCAGCTGGACGTCCTGCGGATGGAGCCCGACCGCCTTCATGTCCTCGATCAGCACGTGGTCGACGCCCTCGAGCCCGGTCGGCTCGTGCTCGAGCACCGTCATCACGTGGTCGGCCGCCTCGTACTCGCTGGCCCAGCCGAGCACGAGCAGCGAGCGGTGCTTCGGGCTGGGGATCAGGTGCACGGTCGCCTCGAGGATCGTGACGCACGTTCCCTCCGTGCCGGTGAGCGCTGCCGCGACGTTGAAGTCGTTCTCCGGCAGCAGGTCGTCGAGGTTGTAGCCGGAGACGCGGCGCGGGATGTCCGGATAGCGCTCGCGGATCAGCGGCGCGTAGCGGTCGCGCAGGTCGGTGAGTTGCACGTCGATGCCCGCGTCGCCGGACGTGCCCTTGCCGACTCGCAGCCTGCGTCCGTCGTAGAGCAGCACCTCGAGCTCGTGGACGTTGTCGGACATGCGCGGGCCGGGCCCGGCGAACTGCGCCATCACGGAGCGGACGCCGCAGGAGTTGTTGCCGATCATCCCGCCGAACGTGCAGTGGTCATGCGTGGACGGATCCGGGCCGAACGTGAGGTTGTACTGCCGCTCGGCGGGGTCGCGCAGGTGGTCGAGGATCAGCCCCGGCTGCACGCGGGCGAGCTTCGAGTGCGGGTCGACGTCGAGCGTGCAGTTCAGGTGCTTGGAGAAATCGAGCACGACCGCGACGTTCGCAATCTGTCCGGCGAGGCTCGTGCCGCCGCCGCGCGGCAGCACCGGCGCGCCGTGCTCCCGGCAGACGCGCACGGCTTCGACGACGTCGTCGGTCGTGCGCGGAATGACGACCCCGATCGGCAGCAGCCGGTAGTTCGAGCCGCCGGTCGAGTACAACGCGCGGTAGTCGGCTTTGAACTGCACCTCCGCCTCGGTCGAGCGGCGCAGCTCGTGCTCGAGCGAGAGGACGTCGACATCCGCCGTGGCCACCGGAGGCGTCGCCACGCGCGGATCGGGCTTGGTCGGGACCTTCATGCCTGCAGCGTCAGGCCGTGTCCCGACCGCGTGAGATCGGGACGGAGCGCGCCGCCGTCCGGCTCGAGCAAGCCTTCGAACAGCTGCTGCTCGACGCGGACGTGGTCGTGGAAGTACTCGATGTGCCGGAAGTTCGGGACTGCGCAGCAGACGTGCGCGCTGGCCTGCGGCGCGCAGTGCGCGGAGATCTCGAGGCCGTGCTGCTCGGCGAGCGCGGCAGCCTGCAGGAAGCCGGTGTAGCCGCCGCAGCGCGTGACGTCGATCTGCAGGCAGTCGACGGCGCCCGCGTCGAGCAGATTGCGGAAATCGGCCGGGACGTATCCGTACTCACCTGCCGCGATGTCCAGCTGTGAGCGCTCGCGCACGTAGCGGAGGCCGTGGAGGTCCGCCGAGCTGACGGCCTCCTCGAACCAGGTGACGCCCCACTCCTTCGCGTACCGCTGCGCCCAGGCGACGGCCTCGTCTCGGTCGTACGCGCCGTTCGCATCGACGTAGAGGGCGGTGTCGTCGCCGATGGCGACGCGCGCTGCGTCGAGCCGCTGGGGATCCTCCTCCGGCGCGCGCCCGACCTTCATCTTCACGCGCGGGATTCCCTGCGCGACCCAGCCGGCCAACTGCTCGGCGAGCCGGTCCGGCGAGTACGACGTGAACCCACCGCTCCCGTACACGGCCGCCTCGTCCCGGACGGCGCCGAGCAGATCGGCGAGTGGGCGCTCGAGCAGACGCGCCTTCAGATCCCAGAGCGCGATGTCCACCGCGGACAGGGCCATGAAACCCATGCCCGGCCGACCGACATTCCGCAGCAAATCCCCCAATTCGTGCCAGGCGTGAGACATGTCCCCGGTCGGGTCGACGCCTCGGGCGGCAGGGGCGAGCTTGTCCTCGATCAGGCGGACGGCCGCGTCGTGCGTGTACGTGTACCCGAGGCCGACCGCGTCACCGGCGTGTGCCTGGACGACCACGATCGTGGTCGAGTCCCATTCGAGCGTTCCGTCGGATTCCGGCTCGTCGGTCGGAATCGTGCGGGCGAAGGCTTCGAGCCTATCGACCTGGCAGGAACTCGAGGATCTTGGCCTTGAACGACTGAGTGATGACACCGCGTGCCTCCGGATCGCCCTTGCGCAGCGCCGCCACGAGCGCGCGTGCCTGGTCGGAGCGAATGTGCGGCGGCAGCGGCGGCACGTTCGGGTCGCAGACCGCGTCGATGACGAACGGGCGGTCCGCCTCGAACGCCTGCCGCCACGTGTCGCCGATGTCCTCGGGCTGTTCGACCCGCACGCCGGCGAGTCCGATCAGCTCGGCGAAGTCCGCGTAGCGCACGTCCGGGATCCGCTGCGTCATCGGGTTCATCGGATCTCCCTGCAGCGCGCGCTGCTCCCACGTCACCTGGTTCAGGTCGCGGTTGTTCAGGACGAGCACGACGAGCCGCGGATCGGCCCACTCCTTGTAGTACTTCGCCGCGGTGATCAGCTCCGCCATCCCGTTCATCTGCATCGCGCCGTCGCCGACGAGCGCGACCGCCGGGCGGTTCGGATGGCAGAACTTCGCCGCGATCGCGTAGGGCACGCCCGGCCCCATCGTTGCGAGCGTCCCCGAGAGCGAGGCCATGTGCCCGCGCCCGAGCTTGAGGTCGCGCGCGAACCAGTTCGCGGCCGAACCGGAGTCGGCGCTGATGATCGCGTCCTCCGGGAGGTGGTCGTTCAGCTCCCAGAACAGGCGCTGCGGGTTGATGGGATCCGCGTCCTGCATGGCGCGTTCCTCGAGCAGGCGCCACCATTCCCGGATCTCCTCCTCGAGCTGCTCGCGCCAGGCGCGGTCCTGCTTGTGCTCGAGCAAAGGGATCAGCTGCTGCAGCGTCTCCTTCGCGTCGCCGACCAGCGCGCACTCCATCGGGTAGCGGATCGAGAGCATCCGCCCGTCGACGTCGATCTGCACGCCCCGGGCCTGCCCGGGCTTCGGCAGCCACTCGGAGTAGGGGAAGCTCGAGCCGACCATCAGCAGCGTGTCGCACTCGTTCATCAGCGTCCAGCTCGGCCTTGTCCCGAGCAGACCTATCGATCCGGTGACAAACGGCAGCTCGTCTGGCACGACTGTGCGGCCGAGCAGGGCTTTCGCGACGCCGGCGCCGAGCGTCTCCGCGGTCTCGATCACCTGGTCGCTCGCGCCGAGCGCGCCCTGCCCGACGAGCATCGCAACCTTCTTGCCGGCGTTGAGGATGTCCGCCGCCTGCTTCAGCTGACCCTCAGGAGGGACGATGCGCGGGCGCGCGTAGCCCGGCGCCGAGACGACGGCACCGTGCTCGCGCGGCGGCTGCTCCTTCGCCGGCTCCTCCGCCAGGTCGTTGGGGATGATCAGGGCCGTCACGGTGCGCTGGTCGAGCGCTATGCGGTGCGCGCGGTCGATCAGGTGCCGGATCTGCGTCGCCTCGAGCGCCATCTGCACGTATTCGTTGGCGACGTCCTTGAAGAGCGTGACGAGATCGACCTCCTGCTGGTAGTTGCCGCCGAGGCCCATCCGTGACTGCTGCCCGACGATCGCCAGCACCGGCTGGTGGTCGAGCTTCGCGTCGTACAGCCCGTTCAGGTGATGGATCGCGCCGGGCCCCGACGTCGCCAGACAAACGCCGACCTCCCCGGTCCACTTCGCGTGCGCGCACGCCATGAACGCGGCCTGCTCCTCGTGCCGCACCTGCACGAACTTCAGCTTGTCCTTGTGGCGCTCGAGCGCGCCGACGATGGCGTTGATCCCGTCACCGGGATAGCCGTAGATGCGCTTGACGCCGTTCTCGGCCAGCCGCTCGAGGATGAAGTCGGCGGTGAGCTTGGCCATGAGGACCTGATCCCCGCGCACCGGCGATCGAAACGCCAGAAGGGGAGCGGCCGCCGCCGGCCGCTCCCCTTTAGCTACCGCCTCTCAGTGCGAGGCTGCGAAGAAGTGCGTGTGCGTGTAGCGCTCGACCTCGCGGCCGAGGTTCGCTGCCTGGACGTCGCCATTCCGGAAATGAATCCCCGCCCAGATGCGCGCTTCGACCACCTCATTGGTCAGATCGGAGAAGCGCTCGAAGGTTCGATGCTCGCCCGGGAACCGGCTGCTCGTGGCATAGAACGTCATGTCGTCCCTGCCGAAGAAGGACTCCATAGCGTGCATGCTGGAGCTCGCGTAACAGGTGGCGCCCGACGGGTGTTCCGGGTACGGCGGCGTGGTCAGCAGCGGCCCGACCCCGATCATGGCCGTATCGGTAACGGAGAGATCGAACAGCGGCGTCCACGTCGGGTCGGCCACCGTCGCCGGATTGCCGTCCTCGTCGGCACGTCTGATCGACGCCATCGGCCGCCAGAAGTTCCAGTAGTACTTGTCGTTCCAGCAGTTGATCAGTGCGTCGGCCGCCGTCAGGTCGAGCATCGCGAACAGGCGTGCGCTCTCGCTTACGTCAAGCCCGAGCTCGTCCACGAACCTGCGAGCGATGGCGTTGTAGTTCGCGGCCGGGTTGGTCTGCCAGAAAGCCGCGGCATGAGTCTGCGCAGCTGTCCGGGTGGTGCTGTTCCACGAGCCGATCGCCTTGACCTCGTTGAGTTCGGCCGCGTAGGCCGCGCTCCCGAGTGGGTACGGCCCCGCGGTCCGGAACTGCGACGCGCTCTCCACCAGGAACGGCACGGCGTTCGCCACCCACGGGGTCGGGTCGCAGAGCGGAGCACCCGTCGGGCCCGCCAGCGGCTGCCATACACCGGGCAGCCCGGACCCGAACGTGCACGTCAGCACCTGGCGTCCGTCGTGGCCCTCGGCGAGCATCGCGTCGGCCGCCATCGTCCCGACTTCGATCCCGGCATCCTTGGACGCCCCGTCCGGAATCCCCGCGAGCGACGTGTCATACGCGGCCTGCAGCATTGCGTGCTGCGCCGCGAAGAGCGTGTCGAGCACGCGAAACGCCGCCGTCGCAGCGGCAGCGTCCGCCGACGCCTTCGGGAAACTCCCCATCACGAGATACGGCCGCCCGTGACGGTCGACCGCATTGACGGCGCCGTAGACCGCGCCCTGCACCATCGCCACGAAGATGCTCGCGGCATTCGGCGCCGAGGTAAGCGGCGGCTGTGCGTTCACCGTGTTCACGGCGATTTCGTTCCACTTCGTGACCTCGTTGGCCTGCGCCGCCGCCGGCACGGCCAGTGCGGCAACTGCGCCGAACACGGCCAGCCGCGTAAAGCGTGCGTAGTTCATGCCTGCTCCCCTCTCCTCGGTGTCGTGCCGAGCTCGCCCGGTCGCTCCATTTGTTACATGACGACCCCACGGCCGCCCGTCTTCCGTGTCTAGGGACGCAGCACGGCGCGGCGCGGCCCGGCAAGAAAGCCGGCGTCGAGCAGCAGCGGGAAGATCTCCGTCTCGGGGACAGGCTCGCTGTCGAAGCGCTCGACCGCGAGCCGCTTCTTGCCGGGGCCCCGTTTCACATGTTCCACCAGTGCGGTGAGCGCGATGCGCAGCCACCCCTCCTCGGGATCGCGCAGCGGCACGAGCGAGCGTCCGCCTCGCTCGACGAAGAGCGCGGCTTCCCCACCGAGCAGGACAACGTGCGCTCCAGCGACGCGCGCGGCGCGAGCGCCGGCACGCTTGGGCCACGGCAGGCCGGCGCCGTACGGCTGCGCCGGATCGGCGGCCGCGAGCACGAGCGGTTCCGGCTCCTCGTCCTCCTGCGGCTTGAGCTCGCGCAGCCGCTCCACCGCGCCGGGCACTGCGAACTGTGCTCCGCCGAGCCCTTCGACGAAGTAGCCGCGGCGGCAGACGCCGAGCGTTTCGAGTGCGCGGAGCTGTCCGTAGACCGCGCCGTAGCCGCCAGGAATGCCCTCGCCGCGCACACCGTCGCGCGTGACGATGCCCTGCCGCTCGAGCAGCAGCTCCGCGAGCGCGCGCGGATCGGGGCGGCCGGGGAAGAGCCGGTCGGTCAGCGACCAGCGCCCCTGGGTGGCGGTGATGCCGGCGGAGCGCTGGCGCGAGAAGCGCCGCGGCCGGCCGCGCTGCGGCCTCGGAGCCTGGTAGCGGCGGCCCGCGCGCAACGGCGTCCACGCGTCGTTCGTCACCTCGCCCGCCCAAACGAGATCCCACAGCGCCGGCAACGCAACCTCGGGCTGGAGGTCGGTCGCCGCGACGAGGTCGTACCAGAACTCGGCGCTGCGGCCGAGGGCGGAGCGGATCGCGTCGTGCGCCTCGCTTTCCGGCCGCGGTGCGGCGGCGGGCCGGCCGAGCGCCGGCGCGTCCTCGCGGAAGAACACGGCGACCCGGTCGAGACCGGCCCCGACCCAGACGACCTCGCCCGACGCGCACAGCTGGTCGAGCTGGCCCGGATTGAAGCCGGGCACGCGCCGCGGCAGGACTTCCGACTCCCACAGCGACACCGGCAGCGAAAGCCCCTGCAACGGGACGAGCGCCTCGCGCAACGTCGCCCGCCGGTCGATTCCGTGCCAGTTCGGCAGGAAGCGGCCGAGCGCTGCCTGCTCCGCCGGCTCGACTTCCTTGCGCAGCGCCGCGAGCGACGCGCGCCTCAGCCGGCGGAGGACGTCGGGGTCGCACCACTCCCGTTCGGTCCCGCCCGGACGCAGCTCGCCGCGGACGAGCTGCTCCTGCCGTTCCAGCTCGTGCAGCAGCGGCTCGACGTCGCGGCCGAACCGGTCGTTCGCCTCCACCGTCGTGAACGGGCCGCGGCCGCGCGCGAACCGCAGCACGAGCTGTTCGAGCGACTCGTCGCCGCCCTCGAGGAAGACCTCCGGCAGGCCGCCCGGAGGCATCACGCCGAGCGCGTCGCGGTAGCGGCCGGCGTCCTCGGCCGCGATCAGCCGCTGCTCGCCGGCGAGGCGAACGAGCAGCGCGCGCCGCTCGCGCAGCAGCGTCTGCGCGAAGCCTTCGTCGTACTCGCCCTCGCGCAGGTCACCGCGCAGCCGCAGCTGGTCGTGCAGCTGGTCGGCGTTGCGCGGGCTCCCACGTAGCTGCGACTCGACCTCCTCCACGGCGCCGGCGTCGAGCAGGTCGCGCAGCTCCTCCTGCCCGAGCAGCTCGCGCAGGAGGTCACGGTCGAGCGACAGTGCCTGGGCGCGGCGCTCCGCGGGCGGCGTGTCGTCTTCATACATGTACGTCGCGATGTAGTCGAACAGGAGTGAGGCGGAATACGGCGACGCCGTCGCCGTCTCGACGTCGACCAGGTCGAGCTCGCGCGTGCGCAGGCCGGTGAGCAGCCGCTTCAGCGCCGGCAGGTCGAAGACGTCCTGCAGGCACTCGCGGTACGTCTCGAGGATGACCGGGAACGAGCCGTATCGCCGCGCGACCTGCAGCAAGCCCTGCGCCTTCAGGCGTTGCTGCCACAACGGCGTGCGCTGGTCGGGACGGCGGCGCGGAATCAACAGCGCGCGAGCCGCGTTCTCGCGGAAGCGCGCACCGAACAGAGCGCTCTGCCCCACCTCCTGCACGACGAGCTCCTCGATCTCGTCCGGCGAGATGAGCACGTCGTCGGTCGGCGGCGGCGCATCCGCGTCCGGGAGATGGAGCGCGATCCCGTCGTCCGACCAGATCGACTGCACCTCCAGCCCGAGCGAGTCGCGGAAACGCGCGGCCAGCGCGAGCGCCCACGGCGCGTGGACGCGCGCGCCGAACGGGGTCAGGATGCAGAGCCGCCAGTCGCCGATCTCGTCGCGGAAGCGCTCGACGACGACCGTGCGGTCCGACGGGACGGCGCCGGTCGCGGCCGCCTGCTCGTTCAGGAAGGTGAGCAGGTTCTTCGCGGCGCGCTCGTCGAGTCGGTGCTGCTCGACGAGCCGTTTCTCCGCGACCTTGGGGCTCTGCGCCGCCAGCTCCCGCGAGGTGCGGCCGATCGCCTCACCCAGCTCGAAGGGGCGGCCGATCCCCTCGCCCTTCCAGAACGGCACCAGGCCCGGGACGCCGGGAGCGGGCGAGACGAGCACGCGGTCGCGCGTGATCTCCTCGATCCGCCAGGTCGACGCGCCGAGCAGGAACGTCTGGCCGGCACGCGCCTCGTAGACCATCTCCTCGTCGAGCTCGCCCACGCGCCCGCCGCCGTCGACCAGGTGGACGCCGAAGAGGCCGCGGTCGGGAATCGTCCCTGCGTTCGTCACTGCCAGCCCGCGCGCGCCCTGACGGCCGCGGATCACGCCGGCGGTGCGGTCCCAGACGATGCGTGGCCGCAGCTCGGCGAATTCATCCGACGGATAGCGGCCGGCGAGCATGTCGAGCACGTTCTCGAGCTGCGTGCGCGAGAGGTCGGCAAACGGATACGCGCCGCGCACGAGCTCGTGCAGGTCATCGACGGAGATCTCCTCGTCGGCCGCGATCGCGACAATCTGCTGAGCGAGCACGTCGAGCGGGTTGCGCGGAATGACCGTCTCCTCGATCGCGCCTTCGAGCATGCGCTTCGCGACGACCGCCGACTCGAGCAGGTCGGCGCGGAACTTCGGGAAGATGCGTCCCTTCGAGACGGCGCCGAGCTCGTGCCCGGCGCGCCCGATGCGCTGCAGGCCGCGCGCGACCGACTTCGGCGACTCGACCTGCAACACCAGGTCGACCGCACCCATGTCGATCCCGAGCTCGAGCGACGACGTCGCGACAAGACACGGGATCTCCCCTGCCTTCAGCAGCTCCTCGATCTCGACGCGCTGCTCGCGCGCAAGCGAGCCGTGATGGGCGCGCGCGACTTCCTCCTCGGCCAGCTCGTTGAGACGGCGCGCAAGCCGCTCGGCGAGCCGCCGGTTGTTGACGAACAGGATCGTGGAGCGGTGCTCGCGCACGAGCCGGAGCAATTCCGGATAGATCGACGGCCAGATCGACGACTCCTCGGGCTCCCGCATGTCTTCGAGCGGCATGACGACCTCAAGGTCGAGCTCCTTCGCGGTGCCCGCGTCGACGAGCTCGATCTCGCGCGCGCCGGAGACGAAGCGGCCGATCTCCTCCAGCGGCCGCTGCGTCGCCGACAGCCCGATCCGCTGGAAGGGCTCGTCGACCAGCCGCTCCAGCCGCTCGACCGACAGGGCCAGGTGCGCGCCGCGCTTCGTCCCGGCCACGGCGTGCACCTCGTCGAGAATCAATGTTCGGACGCCCTTCAGGTTCTCGCGCGCGCGCGACGTGAGTAACAGGTACAGCGACTCCGGGGTCGTGATCAGGATGTCCGGCGGGTGCCGCAGCATCTCGGCGCGCTCCTTCTGCGGCGTGTCGCCGGTGCGGACGGCGACGCGGAGCTCGGACTTCAGCCCCGCGAGCGGCCCGCGCAGGTTGCGCTCGATGTCGTAGTTCAGCGCCTTCAGCGGGGAGACGTACAGGAGCCTCAGACCCTGGCCCGGCTCGGGATGGAGCTTGTCGATCCCGTACAGGAAGGCGGCGAGCGTCTTCCCCGAGCCGGTCGGCGCCTGGATCAAC
>JBKPGW010000032.1:0-2003 GCA_046729555.1 Actinomycetota bacterium
TCGCGGTGCTGCTCGACCTTGTCGAGCTGGCAGAGCGCGATCGCGGCAAGCACGTCGGAAAGGTTCGCCTTGTAGCCCGGCACGGGGATGTCGTAGACCGACCCGTCGCCGCGCCGCATCTGCCGGAGGTCCTGCACCGCCTGCGCAACGTCGTCTCGGTTCGTCGCGATCAGCCCGCCCTCGCCTGCGGCGATGTTCTTGGTCGCGTACAGCGAGAAGCACGTGGCGTCGGCGATCGTGCCGACCTTGCGCCCGCGGTACCGGCTCTCCGCGGCGTGCGCCGCGTCCTCGACCACGGGCAGCCCGGACTCGAGTAGCGGGTCGAGGTCGGCGGGCTGGCCGGCCAGGTCGACCGGGAGGATCACCTTCGTCCGCTCGGTCACGGCCGCTGCCGCGAGCGCGGGGTCGATGTTGAGGTCGTCCTCGCGCACGTCGACGAAGACGGGCATCGCCCCGGTGTGCACGATCACGTTCGCCGTTGCCGGCCAGGTGATCGGCGAGGTGATCACCTCGTCACCGGGCCCGACGCCGAGCGCGACAAGCGAGAGGTGCAACGCCGCGGTACCTGAGGCGAGCGCGAGCACGTGCTCGGCCTCGAGGAACTCCGCCATGCGGCGCTCGAGCTCCGCCGCGCGCGGGCCACTCGTCAACCAGCCCGAGCGCAGCGTGTCGGTGACGGCGGCGATCTCCTCCTCGCCGATCGCAGGCGGCTGGAACCCGAGCAGGCTGTCCCGTCTAGACGAGAGCTTCGACATCGACCTCGAACCGAATCATCGTCTCCGCCTTCGCCGCGCGCTCGAGCGCCTCCTCGCGGCTGTCGCCGACGGCGAGGACCGCGCCGGCACGGTCGGCCCCACGCCGCAGCTCTCCGAACACGTGGCCGGGCCGGCGGTAGATCCGGATCCCGCGGATGCCGTCCGCCGCGAAGGCCTCCTCCACGCCGGTAACCTCGCGGAGCTCGCCGGGCGGTGCGACGAGGAAGCGGACGCACGCACCGCCGACGCGCGCGACGGGCGCCAGGCTCGCCGGCGGAACGTCCTGGCCCAGCGCCGCCGACAGCGCCGCGCCGTTCAGGTCGACGCCGAGCGCGACGCGGCACAGCTCTGCGTCGTGCCCGCCCCCGAGGCGCGCGGCCAGCTCGCCCACGCGCGGGCCTTCGGGGCCGATCAGCACCTGCGTGTAGCTGGGCCCGTTCTGGATCCCGACTGCGCGCGCCGCAGCCGACGCGGCCTCGACGACGGCACCGATCTGCGCCGGCTCGAGCTCGCTTGGCCAGACGTGGGTGAGCGCGACGCCGAATGCAGGCAGCGGCGCCGTCAGGCGATCGGTGACTGTCAGCGGATGGAAGTGTCCGCCTGACGAGAACGCGTTCACCGTTACCTCGCGCCCGGGCACGTGCTCTTCGACGAGCAGCGTCGCGCTGCGCGAGGCGTCGAGGGCGATCCGCACCGCTTCCTCGACCTCCACTGCCGAGCCGACGAGCGTCAGCCCGCGCTGGCCCTGCCGGTCCGGCGCCTTGATGACGCAGGGAAAGCCGATGCGCCGCGCCGCCTCGGCAGCCTCCGCAGCGCCCGAGCAGATCTCGTACGCGGGCTGTGGCACGCCCGCCTCGGCGAAGCGCTCCCGCTGCCGGAGCTTCGAGGTGGAGAGGGTCGCCGTCTCCGGCGAGATCGGATGCGGCAGCGCGAGCTGCCTGGCGACGCGCGCCGCGATCGCCACCGGCCAGTCGATCCCGGGGGCTATCAGGCCCTCCACCCGCTCCGCCCCGGCGAGCCGCTCGATTCCGGACTCGTCCTCGGTGGACACGATTGCGCGCCGGTCCGAGTAGCGAAAACCCGGTGCCGAGGGGTCTCGGTCCACGGCGATGACGTGCAGCTCACGCGCCCGCCCTGCGGCCAGGAGACCGAGCTGCGCCGGTCCGGCGCCTAGGACGAGGAGACGCTTTCCCTGGTCTCGCTCTGGAGGATCCCCCGCCACCACGCCTCATTCTCGCGGTACCACGC
>JBKPGW010000033.1:0-3418 GCA_046729555.1 Actinomycetota bacterium
AGCACGGCCTTCAGCCGCTCCTCGAACTCGCCGCGGTACTTGGAGCCGGCGATCAGGGCGCCGATGTCGAGCGCCCAGACACGCTTGCCCTTCAGCCCTTCGGGGACGTCGCCGGCGACGATCCGCTGGGCGAGCCCTTCCGCGATCGCCGTCTTGCCCACACCGGGGTCGCCGATCAGAACGGGATTGTTCTTCGTGCGGCGCGACAGCACCTGGATGACGCGGCGGATCTCCTCGTCGCGGCCGATCACCGGATCGAGCTTCCCGTCCTCGGCGGCCGCGGTCAGGTCGCGGCCGAACTTCTCCAACGCCTGGTAGGTCTCCTCCGGATCCTGCGACGTCACGCGCTGGCCGCCCCGAACCGACTTGATCTTCGCCTCGAGCTGGTCGCGCGGCACCACGTCGAGCGCGAGCAGCAGATGCTCCGTCGAGACGTAGTCGTCCTCCATCCGGCGCGCTTCGTCCGCCGCCTGGTCGAGCACGCGCGAGAACGCAGCCGAGACGTTCGGTTGCTGCTGCATGCCCTGCACGGCCGGCTTGCCGCGCAGCGAGGCCTCCGCCTCCGCGCGCAACGCCGCCGCGTCCGGGACGAGCTGCTGCGGCAGCTCCTGGTCGAGCAGCGCCAGCAGCAGGTGCTCGGGGTAGAGCTCGGGATTGCCCATCCGGCGCGCGAGCTCCTGCGCCGCCGCGACGGCCTCCTGTGATTTGAGCGTCAGCTTGTTGAAGTCCATGTCAGCGCTTCGGGATCAGGTCGACGGGCGGCTTCCACGGCACGAGGTCGCGACGGTACTGCCGGTGCACCTCGTTGATGGCCTGCCGCATCTCACGCTCCATCCGGTCGAGCCGGCTGCGCATGCGCAGCAACTCGTCCTGCAGGCGGAGCACGTGCTCGACACCTGCCAGGTTCAAACCGAGCTCGTTCGTGAGCTGCTGGATCAGCCGCAGCCGCTCGAGGTCGGCCTCGGAGTACAGCCGCGTGTTCCCGGCCGTGCGCTTCGGCCGGATCAGGCCCTTGCTCTCGTAGATCCGCAGCGTTTGCGGATGCATGCCGACGAGGTCGGCGGCGACGGAGATCATGTAGCGCGGACGGTCGTCCATCACTTCTGCTCCTCCCTCCACCGTCGCAGCTGCTCGAGCTTGCGCCGCATCAGCACGTAGCTGGCGACGAGCCCGACCGTCCCGACGCTGACGAGGATCACCGCGGCCGTCTTCACGAGAAGAGCACCCCACGCGGGTTCTCGCGCGACACCTTCTGCAGCTCCTCGAGCGCCTCGCGCTCCTTCTTCGTCAGCTTCTTCGGCACGGTCACGCGCAGTCGCGCGATCAGGTCGCCCTTGCCGCCGCCCTTCAGCTTCGGCGCGCCGTGGCCGCGGATGCGCAGCTGGCGTCCGTCCTGCGTCCCCGCCGGAACCTTCAGCGAGACGCGCCCGCCGTACGGCGTCGGCACCTCGACCGTTGCGCCGAGCGCGGCTTCCGAATAGGTCACCGGCACGTCGACGACGAGGTCCGCGCCGCGACGCTGGAACAGCTTCGACGGCTGCACGCGCGTGACGACGAACAGATCGCCCGCCGCGCCACCGCTCGCTCCCACTTCGCCCTTGCCCTTCAGGCGGATGCGGGTGCCGTCCTTGACGCCCGCCGGGATCTTCACCGTGTACGTCTTCGTGCGCACCTCGCGGCCGGTGCCGTTGCAATGCCGGCAGGGCTTCTCGACGACGGTGCCATTCCCGCGACAGCGCGGGCAGGGCTCGGAAAGCGCGAACAGGCCCTGGCTCTCGGCGATCACGCCGCGGCCGTTGCACTGCGGACAGATGATCGGGGAGGTGCCCGGCTCCGCGCCGGTGCCGCCGCACTCGCGGCAGGCCGTCGTGACCTGCACCGGAATCTTGGTCTCGAGCCCGCGCAGCGAGTCCTCGAAGGAGACGTTCACCGGCACCTCGACGTCGGCGCCACGCTCGGGCTGCTGGCGGCGCGTCCCGCGGCCGGCGCGACCGCCGAAGAAGCCGCCGAACAGGTCGCCGAGATCGCCGAGGTCGTTGATCGTGAAGTTCCCGCCGCTGCCGAAGTCGAAGTTGCGCGGATCGAAACCAGGGCCGCCGCGACGACCGTCGGACCCGAACGTGTCGTACTGCTTGCGCTTCTCCGGATCCGAGAGCACGTCGTACGCGTTCTGCACCTCCTTGAACTTCTCTTCGGAGGTGGAGTCACCCGGATTCCTGTCCGGGTGGTACTGGGCGGCGAGCTTGCGGTAGGCCTTCTTGATCTCGTCGGCCGACGCGCCCTTCTTCACCCCGAGCGTGTCGTAGAGCGTCGCCATCTACCCCTCGTCGATCTTTGGAGCCGCGACGACGACCCGCGCCGGTCGCAGCACTTTGTCGCCCAGCTTGTAGCCCTTCTGCACGACCTCGATCACCGAGCCCTCTTGCTGGTCGGACGGCTGCGACAGCAGCGCCTCGTGGACGTGCGGGTCAAACCTGCCGTCCGTCTCGATCTCGGCGAGCCCTTCCTTCCTCAGGAGATCGGACATCGCGCGATGCACGAGCCGGACGCCTTCCTCGAGCTTCGCCTCCTCGTGCTCGGACGCTGCCTCCAGCGCACGGCCGAGGTCGTCGAGGATCGGGATCAGCTCCTTGACGAGCCGCTCGTTCGCCCGCTCGGCCAGGGCCGCGTTCTCGCGCGCGTTGCGCTTGCGGAAGTTGTCGAACTCCGCCGCGAGCCGCTGCAGGCGATCGAACAGCTCGTCCCGCTCGGCCTGGAGAGCGGCGAGCTCGTCGCCGCTCTCTTCAGGACCTGTCTCAGGGACTGTCCCTGGGACCTGTTCGTTTGTGACGCGCTCGTCAGCCATTAGGCCTTCGGCGCCTCCTGCTCCTCGTCGATGACCTCGTAGTCGCCCTCCTCGACGACTTCGTCATCCGAGGTGGAGGCTCCGTTGCCGTCGCTCGCGGTGGAGGTCGCCGTCTGCTGCTGCGCGGATGCGTAGACCGCCTCCGCCAGCTTGTGCGACGCCTCCTGCAGCGCGTCGGTCTTGGCCCGGATCTCGCCGATGTCGTCGCCCTCGAGCGCCTGCTTCAGCTCCATGATCCGGCCCTCGATGGTCGCCGCATCGGACTCGTCGAGCGCCGAGCGGTGCTCCTTGAGCGAACGCTCCGTCTGGTACGCGAGCTGCTCGGCGAGGTTCTTCGTGTCCGCGACCTCGTGCAGGCGGCGCGCCTCGTCGGCGTGCGCCTCTGCCTCGCGGATCATCTGCTGAACCTCTTCCTCCTTCAGGCCCGAGCCGCCCTCGATCCGGATCTGCTGCTGGTTCCCGGTCCCTTGATCCTTGGCCGAGACGTGGATGATCCCGTTGGCGTCGATGTCGAAGCCGACCTCGATCAGCGGCAGGCCACGGGGGGCCGGCGGGATCCCGACGAGCTGGAAC
>JBKPGW010000034.1:0-1177 GCA_046729555.1 Actinomycetota bacterium
GGCCCGTCAGCCACGCGCTGGCGAACTGGCCCGCCTGTGAGAGCACCGCCAGCACGATCGAGACGACGAGCGACCAGCGGTACGGCTTCAGGAAGCCGAGCAGGCGGACGAAAGTGGTTCGATAGCGCGGGGTTTCCGCCATGGATCAAATCTAGCCGCGCGAGTACGCTCGACCGGTGGAGCGCGAGGAAGTCTTCGACGAGGACGAGTTCTACGCGACCTTCTACTGCGCGTCGGTTACGCGCTGCTATCCCGGTCGAGCGGCGTCCGGCCGCGGCGATCGCACGCCCACGCGGCGGGAGCAGGAGCTCTGCGCCTTCTGGCGGGAGTGGGAGTTGCGGATCCTGCGACCGGCTCTGATCGTCCCGGTCGGCGGGCTCGCGATCAAGCAGCTGCTCGGCCTCACAGGTCTCGCCTCCTGCATCGGCCGGCGCTACGAGTCGCACGGGTCGACGGTGATCCCGCTACCGCACCCGTCGGGCGCGAGCGGGTGGCTGAACGTCCCTGCAAATCGCGACCTCACCGCGCGCGCAGCCATCCTCGTGCGCGACGAGTTGGCACACCTTGCTGGCTAGATTTCAAGGGTGAAGGAGCCGGACCGACCCGCGTATCGCGACACGTTCGCGCGTCTGCTCGGGTTCCTGCGGCCGTACAAGATCGGCCTCTCCATCTCGATCGTCCTCGCCGTCGCTTCGCAGGCGGCGCAGATCGCACTCGTCTGGGTGACGAAGCACGTGATCGACAGCGCGCTCGCACCGCGCGACTCGCACAAGCTGTGGCTGTTCGTGTGGGTGATTGTCGCGCTCGGCGTCGTCCGGGCGCTCCTGATGGCCGGCCGGCGTCTGATCTCGGGCAAGCAGGCGCTCGCGGTGGAGATGGACCTGCGCCAGGGCCTCTATGCGCACTTGGTACGGCTCTCGTTCGGCTTCTACGACCGCCACCAGACGGGTCAGCTGATGTCGCGCGCCACCGTCGACCTGCAAGGCGTGCGCTTCTTCCTCGGCTACGGCCTGATCTTCTTCTTCCAGAACGTCCTGACGGTCGTCTCGGTGACAGCCGTCCTGCTCGTCTTCGAGTGGAAGCTGGCGCTGATCGCGCTCGCGATCACGCCGGTCCTGGTCGTGCTGGCGTACCGCTACAGCCACGTCGCGCATCCGACCCTGCGCGACGTGCAGCA
>JBKPGW010000035.1:0-3323 GCA_046729555.1 Actinomycetota bacterium
CGTCGGCGGAGAGGTGGAGGAGACGGTCGCGCACGCGGGCGGCGGCGCGCTGCCGCTGACTGAGCTGCCGAGCTTCGCGTGCGCGGTCGAGGAGGAGCTCACCGCACCCCTCCGCGCCGGCGAGCCGCCGCTCGTGGGCATCGTCCGCGACGGCCGCCTCCTGCTCGACTGCCGGACGCTCGCCGACGCGGACGTCGACGAGGCGGCTGTCGCGATCGCCGCCGCGCGCGGATGAGCGAGCCCGCGCCGGAGTCGGTCCTCTGGAACTTGCTGCGCGGCGCGATGGCGACGCGCACGGTCGCTGTCGTCTCCGAGCTCCGCGTCGCGGACGCGCTCGCCGACGGGCCGCGTCCGGTTGACGACGTCGCGCGCGCGGTCGGCGCCGACTCCGACACGCTGCACCGCCTGCTGCGCGCGCTGGCGAGCGACGGCGTGTTCGCTGAGGAAGAGCGCGGTGTCTACCGCAACACCACCGCGTCGGAGCTATTGCGCGGCGGGGGTTGGGACGACTTCGCGCATTTCTTCGGAGGCATCTGGTACCGGACCGTGGGCGAGCTCGACGCCCATATGCGCGAGGCCGCGTTCCCACGACTCTTCGGCGACGACTTCTGGAGCTGGCTCGGCCTCAATCCGTCCGAGCGCGCGGCGTTCGACCGAGCGATGATGGGCGGCGAAGGTAGCCGACGCGTCGACCAGCTCGCGGCGCTGGACTGGCGCGGGGATGAGACCGTGGTCGACGTCGGCGGCGGCAACGGCTCGCTCCTGCGCGGCCTCCTAGACCGGGTTTCCGGCCTGCGCGGGATCGTGTTCGACCTCCCGGAGACGAACCGTGATGACGCGATCTTCGACGAGCGATTGTCGTTTGTCGCGGGCAGCTTCTTCGAGCGCGTGCCGCCGGGCGACGTATACGTCCTCAGCGCGATCCTGCACGACTGGGGCAACGAGCGCGCGGCGGCGATTCTGAAGACGATCCGCGCCGCGGCGCCCGCGGATGCGCGCCTCGTCGCGTTTGAATCTGTCATCCCGCCCGGGAACGATCCGCACGGGGCGAAGTGGCTCGACGTGCTCATGCTCACGCTCCTGGGCGGGCGGGAGCGCGACGAGGAGCAGTGGCGCTCACTCCTCGGCGGGGCCGGCTTCGATCCCGTGCGCATCGAAGACGACCTGATCGAGGCGCGATGCCGCTGACCGTCGGCACGGCGGGACACATAGACCACGGTAAGACGTGGCTCGTCCGCGCCTTGACCGGCAAGGACACCGACCGGCTGCCCGAGGAGCAGGCGCGCGGCATCTCGATCGACCTCGGCTACGCGCCGCTCGAGCTGCCGGACGGCCGGCGTCTGTCGCTCGTCGACGTGCCGGGACACGAGCGCTTCGTCCGGACGATGGTCGCCGGGGCAACCGGCATCGACCTCTTCCTGCTCGTGATCGACGCCGGTGAGGGTGCGCGTCCGCAGACGCACGAGCATCTGACGATCCTGCGGCTGCTGGGCGTCGACCGCGGCGTCGTCGCGGTGACGAAGGCGGACGCAGTCGACGCGGAGACGCTCGGGCTCGCGCTCGCAGAGGCGCACGAGCTGGTTCCCGGCGCGGACATCGTCGCCGTCAGCGCGAAGACGGGCGCCGGGCTCGATGAGCTGCGCGCTGCTCTCGCGCGCTCTGCGTCGGAAAACACGCATGCGGAGGCGCCGACCAGGCTTTACGTCGACCGGGCCTTCACGCTGCGTGGGATCGGCACCGTCGCGACCGGCACGCTCTGGTCCGGGCGGATCGCGGCCGGCGACGTGCTTCGCCTAGAACCGGCGGGAGACGACGTGCGCGTGCGCAGCGTGCAGGTACACGACGAGGCGGTCGACGTCGCGGAAGCCGGCCAGCGCGTGGCCGTGGCGCTTCCGGGGTTGAAGCGGCGCGAGCTCGGGCGCGGCGACGTCCTCGTCGAGCCGGGCGCGTACGGGGCGAGCTATCGCCTCGACGTCGAGCTCGAGGAGCTTGCGCCAATCCCGCCGCGCGTCCTCGTGCATCACGGCACGTCTGCGACGCTCGCACGGGTCGTGCGCAACGGCGGCTACGCGCAGCTGCGGCTCGCCGCGCCGCTCGTCGCCGCCCGAGGCGACCGTGTCGTACTACGCGCCGGGACGACCGTCGGCGGCGGTCACGTCATCGATCCCGCGCCGCCCCGGCATGCGGACGCCGAACGCTTCGAGCGAAGCGCACGCGGCGAGGTGATCGTGCACGCGCCCGTGCAGGCGGACGACGGACGCTGGACGTACTCGGAGGCGTGGCTCGCGGAGTTGCGCGCGGAGCTCGAGGAGCGCCTCGACCGCGCGGATCCGCTCGATCCCGGCATCCCGGCGCCGACCGAGCCCTGGGCCGGCGAGGTCCTGCCGTTGCTCGGGCTCGAACGACGTGGCGCGAAGCTGTACCGACCTGGAGCAAGCGGCAGCCTCGGTTCGCGCGACCGTGAGGCCGCCGAGTTCGAGGCCCGCCTCGGCGCGACCCCGCTCAAGGTCGACGACGCGCGGCTCGCACGCTTTCTCGAGGAGCGCGGCCGGCTGGTTCGTGTCGGCGACCGCTACGCGATCTCGCCGAGCGCGTACGAGCATGCCCGCGCGACGCTCGTGCGGGAGCTCGAGCAGGCGGAGCGGATCACGCTCGCGCGCTTCCGCGACCTGCTCGACACGTCCCGGAAGACCGCGCAGCTCCTGCTCGAGCGCTTCGACGCCGACGGCATCACGCGCCGCGTCGGCGACGAGCGCGTCTTGCGGCGAACGAGGGATTCACGAGCCGGCCGCCTCAGCCGATCTTGAAGCTTGGCGTAAGTCCTCACTGCGGAAAGGCGGCATCAGATGGCAGAAGCGTTGAAGCGCAAGCTGCGCGGCTTCCCCACGGGGAACCTCAGCCTTCGGATCGGCTCGTAGCCAGCCCGAAGCGAAAGACATCCGGCCGGTGGTAGTGACCGGCCGGGTCGAAGCGCTGACGCGCTTGATAGAGCCGGAACGGATCGAGGTCGGCGTACAGAACGCCCTCCTCGTCCCACAGCGGCCCGGCGAGATAGCTCCCGTCCGGCGCGAGGATGGCGGAACCGCCCCTCCCCATCACCTCGTCGCCTTCAGCGATCCGGACCTCTTTCGGGTAGCTGGACGCCCGCTGAAAGACGCAGGAGCTCAGCACGAACGCGCGTGACTCGCGCGCGATGTGCCGGATCGAGTCGTGCCACGCCTCGCTGTCGTCGGCGGTCGGGGCCAGATAGATCTCGACACCACCCTCGTAGAGAGCGAAACGCGCGAGCGGCATCAGGTTCTCCCAGCAGATGAGACCGCCGA
>JBKPGW010000036.1:0-16588 GCA_046729555.1 Actinomycetota bacterium
GACGCGATGGAGTCCTACTTCGAGCTCGTCGTCGACGCGCTGACGGGCAACGGCTATCGCTGGTACGAGACCGCGAACTTCTGTCGTGAGGGCGACCGCGACCTGCGCTCGCGACACAACCTCGCGTACTGGCTCGGCCGCGACTACCTCGGGCTCGGGATCGGCGCCGTTTCGACAATTCAGCCCAACCGCTGGCGGAACACACCTCGCATGCCGGCCTACATCTCCGAGCTGGCCCAGGGGCAACGGCCGACGCGGGACCTGGAGCCGCTTTCGCCCGACGTGAGGATGCGCGAGCGCGTCATGCTCGGTCTTCGCCTCGACGAGCCGCTGGCTGTCGACGGGCTGGGCGACGTCCTCGACGAGCCTGCCCTCGCGCGGCTCGAACGACTGGGCCTGGTCGCCTGCAGCAACGGCTCGCTCGCGTTGACGGCTCGGGGGCGGATGCTCGGCGGCGGCGTTACGGCGGACTTGCTCGCCTAAAATGCCTGCAAATGGCATCTGATCGAGCATCCGGCCTGACGGCGCGGCAGCGCGAGCTGCTCGCGCGCGTGATCGAGGAGTACATCGCCACCGGTCAGCCCGTCGGTTCCAGGTATCTGGTCGAGCGGGCCGAGCTCAGCGTCTCGCCCTCGACCGTCAGAAGCGAGCTCGCCGAGCTGGAGGCGCGTGGCCTGCTCACGCACCCGCACACGTCGGCCGGGCGCGTTCCCACCGAGCAGGCATATCGGCTGCACGCCGACGAGTTGCTCGCGCGCCAGGAGCCGCGGCCGGGCTCGTTCCCGCTCGACCTGTCCGAGCTGCGGCGCGAGGTCGACTCCGCGCTCGAGACGACGAGCGAAGTGCTCTCGCGCGTCACGCACATGCTGGCGCTCGTCTCGGCACCGCCGTTGGAGACGACGACCGTGCGGCACGTCGAGGTCCTGCTGCTCAACCCGCGCACGGTCATGGCGGTGGTGATCACGTCGACCGGCGGTGTTGCGAAGCGCGTGGTGCCGTTCGACGAACCGGTCGACCAGGGTCTGGCCAAGTGGGCCGGGGAGTACCTGAACGAGCGTCTCGCCGGCCTCCGGCTGGGGACGAGCGCCGTCCGCCGGGCGCTCGAAGAGGCGAGCCTCTCGCCCGCCGAGCGGGACTTCCTGGCGGCGCTCGGGCCGGTGTTCACGGACGTGCTGCGGTCCGAGCAGCAGCTGTACCTCGGCGGCAGCGCCGAGCTGCTCGAGGGCGCGCGCGAGGACGAGCTCGACCTCTACCGCCATGTCCTCGTCACGCTCGAACGACGCGCGGCGCTGCTTGCGCTGCTCGGCGAGGCGCTCGACCCGCTGCGTGCATGGGTGCGCGTCGGCGGGGAGCTCGAGCATCCGGCCTTCCATGACGCCGCCCTCGTCGGCGCAACCTACGGCCTGACCCACCGGGCGCTCGGGGCCGTCGGGCTGCTCGGTCCCGTGCGGATGGACTACGACAAGGCGATCCGCTCCGTGCGCGCGGCCGCGCAGGAGCTGTCGCGCTTCGTCGAGGAGGTTTACGAGGACAACTGACGGCGACGCTAGGCTGAGTTAATGGCGACGACGGAACGCGACTACTACGAACTTCTAGGTGTGGCGCGTGACGCGAGCGCCGACGACATCAAGAAGGCGTTCCGCCGGCTCGCACGCGAGCTTCATCCGGACGTCTCCGAGGCACCCGACGCCGAGCATCGTTTCCGCGAGGTCGTCGAGGCGTACGAGGTGCTCTCCAACTCGGAGCGCCGGCAGCTGTACGACCGCTTCGGGCACGCGGGACTGCGAAGCGGCGGGTTCCAGCCGAGCTCGTTCGACCTCGGCAGCCTCTCGGATCTCTTTTCCGCCTTCTTCGGCGACGACCTGTTCGGCGTGGGTGGCCGGATGGGACGGGCGCGCGGGGCGGACATCGCGGCGCGGGTCGAGATCGACCTCGCCGAGGTGGCAACCGGAACGACTCGCGAGGTGCCGTTCGGCGTCGCCGTCCCCTGTGGGCGCTGCGGCGGCAACGGCGCGGAGCCCGACACACCGGTGCGGTCCTGTCCGAGCTGCGGCGGCAGCGGCCGCGTCCGCCAGGTGTCGCGCAGCGTCTTCGGCGAGTTCGTCCGCACCGGGACCTGTCCGACCTGCGGCGGCTCGGGGAAGCTGATCGAGCACCCGTGTGAGGAGTGTCGCGGCGCGGGGAGGGTGATCGAGGAACGCACGCTCGAGGTCGAGGTCCCGGCCGGCATCCACGACGGCCAGCGCATCCGCCTGACCGGAGAAGGCCACGCCGGCACGCTCGGGGCGCGCGCCGGCGACGTCTACGTCGAGGTGCACGTTCGCCCTGACGAGCGCTTCGTGCGCGAGGGCAACGACGTGTACACGACCGTCGACCTGACGATCACGCAGGCAGCGCTCGGCGCGACCCTGACCGTGCCGACGCTGGAGGGCGACGCGGAGCTGACGTTCGAGCCGGGCACACAGCCGGGCGAGATCGTCGTGCTGCGCGGTCGCGGCTTGCCGGTCCTGCAGGGATTCGGTCGGGGCAACCAGCGCGTGCTCGTGAACGTGACGGTGCCACGCCGCCTGACGGAGGAGCAGCAGCGCCTACTCGAGGAATTCGAGCGGCTCGCGAGCGCGGAGACATACGAGCCCAGCGAAGGGTTTTTCGACAAGCTCAAGAGCGCCTTCCGCTGAGCGCGCTGCGCCGCGTCTCGGTCGCCGTGCCCGCCGAGCGCGTCGAAGAAGCACGGGCCCGCATGCTCGAGCTTTTCCCGGAAGGGTTCGAAGAAGTGGACTCGAGTGACGGCGTCGAGCTCGTGGCCTACACGGACGCGGGCGGCGAGGAGCGCCTGTGGCACACGTTCGGCGGCGCGCGGGCGGAAGACGTCGCCGCGGATTGGCGCGACCGCTGGAAGGCGTTTCACCATCCCGTCCGGATCGGCTCCCTGTGGATCGGGCCGCCGTGGGAGACACCGCCCCCAGACGTGACGGCGGTCGTGATCGAGCCCGCGCGCGCCTTCGGCACCGGCGCGCACCCAACGACTCAGCTCTGCGTCGAGCTGCTGCTCGCACTGGGTCGCGGCAGCGCGCTCGACCTCGGCTGCGGGTCGGGTGTGCTGGCGATCGTCGCTGCCAAAGCCGGTTTCGCACCGGTGCTCGCGCTCGACTCCGACGAGCACGCGGTCGGGGCGACCCGCGCAAACGCCGCCGCGAACAACGTCGAGGTGCAGGCGCGGCTCGCGGACGTCTTCGCCGACGAGCTGCCGCGCGCCGACGTCACCTTCGCCAACATCACGCGCCCCGCGCTGGAAGCGCTTGCGCCGCGGCTGCACACGCACTGGCTCGTCAGCTCGGGTTATCTCCCGACGGATCCCTCTGCACTCGACCCGTTTCGGCATGTCCGTCGCATCGCGCGCGACGGCTGGGCGGCCGACCTGTTCGAAGGCGCGGAGTAGCATCCCCGGCCGGTGGCCACCTTTTCCGTCCGCTTTCTCGGCTGCAAGGTCTCGCATGCCGACGCCCACGACGTGCGCGAGCGGCTGCTCGCCGACGGCCACGTCGAACGCCCGCACGAGCGCGGCGCGGACGTCGCCGTCGTCAACACCTGCTGCGTCACGCACGAGGCGGTCCGGAAGTCCCGCCAGGCGGCGAAGCGCGCGGCACACACTCACCGCCGCGTCTATGTGACGGGCTGCGCCGCCAACCTGGCCGCGGACGCCTTCGCCGGCCTGCCGGAGAACGTCACCGTCGTCGCCCGGCGCAGCGAGGAGACGCCCGAGTTCGTGGCGGGCGACGTCGGCGCGCTCGGCTGCGTCCAGGCGGACGCACGCCTCGACCGCGTGCGCGCGTTCGTGAAGGTCCAGGACGGCTGCAGCTTCTCCTGCAACTTCTGCGTCATCCCGATCGTCCGCGGCGAGTCACGCAGCCGCTCGGCTCCCGCGGTGCTCGCCGAGGTGCGCCGGCGCGTCGCGCAGGGGCACCGTGAAGTCGTCCTCACCGGCATCAACCTCGGCTGCTACCGGGACCGCGAGGCCGGCCACAAGCTGCCGCGGCTCGTGCGCGAGGTGGGCGCGGTGCCCGGCCTCGCGCGCCTGCGCCTGTCCTCGATCGAGGTGAACCACGTCGACGCCGAGCTGATTGCCGCGCTGCGCGAGACCCCGACCGTCAGCCGCCACCTGCACGTGCCGCTGCAGTCCGGCGACGACGGCGTCCTGCGCGACATGGCACGCCGTTACAGCTCGACGACGTACCTGCGCCGGCTCGAGCCCCTGTCCGACTTCAACCTGACGACCGACGCGATCGTCGGCTTCCCGACCGAGACCGACGCCGCCTTCGAGCGGACACTCGCGGTGGTCGAGGCTGCCGGCATCACAAAGGTGCATGTGTTCCCGTACTCGCCGCGCCCGGGGACCGTCACTGCGACGCGCGATTCGGTCCCGCCGAGCGTGAAGAAGGAACGGAGCGCGCGGCTGCGTGCCGCCTCCGACGCTGCGTGCCTCGCACGCTGGCGGCGGAAGGTGGGAGCCGACGACGTCGTTCTCGTCGACCGGCCCGGACGCGGCTACGGCGACGATTACTCCCCGTGGCTGGTCGACGCACCCGTCGGCGAGCTGGTGCATGTGCGCGGCGCAGCCGTTTCGGAGGAGGGGATTCTCGCTGCCTGACGACTGCCTCTTCTGCAAGCTCGTCCGTGAGGGCGATCACGTCGCGAAGGCCGACGGCTTCGTTGCGGTGCGCGACATCAATCCGCGCGCCGACACGCATCTGCTCGTCATCCCCGAGCGCCACGTACCGACGTTTCGCGAGATCTGCGAGTTCCCTCCCGACGAGGCGAAGCGCATGCTCGACTTCGTCAAGGACACCGCACGGGACCAAGGGCTGGAGGACTACCGCGTCGTCGTCAACGTCGGCGAGGGCGGGGGCCAGACGATCTTCCATCTGCACTGGCACATCCTCGGCGGCCGCGTGCAAGGGCTTCCGGCATGAGCCTCATCGCACGCATGGAGGAAGACCTGCGCGAGGCGACGCTCGCCCGAGACGCCGACCGTCGCGACGCGCTACGGCTGATCCTCGCCAGCCTGCGTTCGGCCGAGAAGGAGCTGCAGCGGCCGCTCTCCGACGAGGAGGAGCTGCAGGTGCTGCAGCGCGAGCGCAAACGCCGGGTCGAGGCTGCAGAGGCGTTCCGCGGCGGCGGTCGCGAGGAGCAGGCGGCAGCGGAGGACCGCGAGCTGGCAGTGCTCGAGGAGTTCATGCCGGAGCAGCTCTCCGAGGACGAGCTGGAGGAGATCGTCGACAACGCGATCGCCGAGAACGGCGCCACCAGCATGCGTGATTTCGGCCGCGTCATGGCGGATGTGATGCCGCAGATCTCCGGTCGCGCCGACGGTTCCGTGGTCTCTCAGCTCGTGAAAGAAAAGCTGGCCTGAACCGCGCCTACACTGAAGTTGTGGAACAGGTACTCGATGTCTCCAACGACGTCGCGGCGGAGCTGGCCTCGATCGGCGACGGGATCCTCGACGCACTGCGCGACCGGCTCGAGATCAACATCCTGCTGCGCGGCAACCGTCTGACGATCGCCGGCGACGACGTCCACGTCGCGGAGGCGCGAGCGGTCGTCGACGAGCTCGTCGAGCTGGTCGAGACCGGCCAGGAGATCGGCCCGGCCACCGTGGACGCCGTCCTGAAGGCGATCGACCAAGCCGAGAACGTCCAGGACGTCTTCGGCGACGTCGTCTGGCGCCACCGCGGCAAGCAGATCACGCCGAAGACCGTGACGCAGAAGCGCTACGTGGACGCGATCCGCAACTGCACCGTCACGTTCGGGATCGGCCCGGCCGGAACCGGCAAGACGTACCTAGCGATGGCGCTCGCCGTCGCCGCGCTGCAGGAGCGCCAGGTCGCGCGGATCATCCTCACGCGCCCCGCCGTCGAGGCGGGCGAGCGGCTCGGCTTCCTCCCGGGCGACCTGCTGGCGAAGGTCGACCCGTACCTCCGGCCGCTGTTCGACGCGCTCTACGACATGCTCGACGCCGAGCGGCTGAACACTTACATGGAGCGCGGCACGGTCGAGGTTGCGCCGCTCGCATATATGCGTGGGCGCACGCTTAATGACAGCTTCATCATCCTCGACGAGGCGCAGAACACCAGCCCGGAGCAGATGCAGATGTTCCTGACGCGCCTCGGCTTCGGCTCGAAGGTCGTCGTGACCGGGGACGTCACGCAGGTCGACCTGCCGCGCGAGCAGGCCTCCGGATTGATCCACGTGCAGGACATCCTCGGCTCGATCGACGGCATCGCGTTCGTCCGTTTCGGGCATGAGGACGTCGTGCGGCACAAGCTCGTCCAGCGAATCGTCGAGGCATACAAGCTGCACGCGGAGGAGACGGGAACGCAACGGCGGAAGTAGGGGCGATGGTCGAGATCGAGGTCGCGAACCATTCGGGCGCCAAGCTCGACCTCGACGCGGCTGCCGAGCTGATCCGTGCGGTGCTGCGCGGCGAGGGGATCGAGGACGGCGAGCTCGGGCTGCAGCTGGTCGCGCCCGCGGAGATCCGCAGCTTGAAGCGCGAGCATCTCGGCGTCGACGAGGAGACCGACGCGCTCGCCTTCCCGATCGACGGTCGCGAGGCGGTGCCGGAGGGGCCGCCGCGGCAGCTCGGCGACGTCGTCCTCTGCCCGCAAGTGGTCGGCGACGCCTGGCGGGCGCCGCTCGTGCACGCCGTGCTGCACCTCGTCGGCTACGACCACGGCGCGGAGATGGAGGCGCGGGAGCGCGCACACAGATGAGAGCGCGGCCGTCGATCATCGAGAGCTTCAACTTCGCGATCGAAGGCGTCGTGCACGTGCTGCGCACGCAGCGCAACATGCGCATCCATTTCGCGATCGCGGTGGCGGTGCTCGTCGTCGCCGTCGCGGCCGGAGTCTCGCGGCTCGAGCTGATCGCTCTGCTGCTCTCGATCACGTTCGTGCTCGTCGCGGAGATGATCAACACCGCCGTCGAGGGCACGATCGACGCTGCGACGACGTCCTTCGACCCGATGGCGAAGCTCGCGAAGGACATCGCCGCCGGTGCGGTCCTGATCGCGTCGGTCAACGCCGTCGCGGTCGGCTACCTCGTCTTCGCCGGCAAGGCGGCGGACAAGTCGGCCGACGTGCTCGACCGGCTGCGCGACGCACCGGCGCAGATCACGGTGATCGCACTCGTCCTGACTGTGATCATCGTGATCGCGACAAAGGCCTGGACCGGCAAGGGAACGCCGTTGCGCGGCGGGCTCCCGTCGGGTCATGCTGCGGTCGCGTTTGCCGCTTGGATGGCGGCGACGTACATCGTCGGCGACTCCCATCGCTTCGTCGTCAGCGCCCTGACGTTCATCATGGCGTTGCTGGTGGCTCAGACGCGTGTGGAATCCGGCATTCACTCGACGCTCGAGGTCGCGTACGGCGGCGCGATCGGCGCGCTCGTGACCCTCTCCGTCTTCCAGCTGCTGTGAGCAAAGAGCTCTACGAGCGCGCGGTCGCAATCTCGGAGCGTGCGTACGCGCCGTATTCGAAGTACCTCGTCGGTGCGGCCGTGCGGACGAAGGACGGCAGGGTGTTCGAAGGCGTCAACGTCGAGAACGCCGCGTACCCGCTCGGTGTCTGCGCGGAGAAGTCGGCGCTCGTCAAGGCCGTGAGCGAGGGCTACAGGCCGGGCGACATCGCGGCGATCGGGATCACAGCCTCCCCGTGCGGCGGCTGCCGCCAATGGCTGTACGAGTTCCGGATCTCGGAGATCACGTTTCTCAACTCGGCCGGCGAGCTGACCACGTACTCGGCGGCCGACCTGCTGCCGGACACCTGGGACCTGCCGGCTTGAAGTCCGGCTTCGTGGCCGTCGCGGGGCGGCCGAACGTCGGCAAGTCGACGCTCGTCAATGCCCTCTGCGGCGGCAAGGTCGCGATCGTCTCGGACAAGCCGCAGACGACGCGGCGGCGCATCTTCGGCATCGCCAACGGCGAGGACTACCAGCTCGTGCTCGCGGACCTGCCGGGCTTCCAGCGGCCGCTCGACCCGCTGACCGAGCACATGCAGCGCACCGTCGACGCCGCGTTCGAGGACGTCGAAGGAGTGCTGCTCGTCCTGTCCGCACGCGAGCGCATCGGCGCCGGCGACCGCTTCGTCGCGCGGCGCGTGTTCGAGCTCGGCGTGCCGGTCGTGATCGCGCTGAACAAGGTCGACCGGCTCAAGGGTGGCCACATCGCAACGCAGATGGAGACGGCAGCGAAGCTCGGGGACTTCCACGCGCTGCACCCCGTCAGCGCGAAGACGGGCGACGGCGTCCCGGAGCTGCGCGAGGAGCTGGTCGGCCTGCTGCCGGAGGGGCCGACCTACTACCCGCAGGAGCAGCGCAGCGACGTGCCGCTCGAGGTGCAGGTTGCCGAGCTCGTGCGCGAGCAGGCGCTCCGCCTGACGAAGGACGAGGTGCCGCACGCGATCACCGTCGAGGTGGAGGAGCTCGGCGACAAAGTCGTCCACGCCGACGTTCTGGTCGAAACCGAGTCGCAGAAGCAGATCGTGGTCGGCAAGGGCGGGACGAAGATCCGCGACATCGGCAAGAGCGCACGACCGGAGATCGAGCAGCTGCTCGGGCATCCGGTCTTCCTGGAGCTACGGGTAAAGGTCAAGCCGCGCTGGCGTCGCGACGAGGCTCTGCTCGAACGTCTGGGTATTTGAAGCTAGGCTCGCCTCCCCCCGCCGAGCACGAGCCCAAGCAAGACGCCCGCCGCTAGCAACTGCGCCCAGTCGGGCACGCCGCCGGAGCGGTGCCACCCCCGGAGGCGATGACTCGGAAAGAGCTTGCGCCCGCCCGGCTGCGGCAGTCGCAGCACGTGCTCGATATCCGGCGCGGAGCCCGCGGCAGCGCCGATGGTGGCGACGTCGAACAGGCCGCGTCTCAACGCGAGGGCTGCCAGTGTCGCGACGCCCGACCAGAGCTCGAAGCGCCGGTTCCCGATGTCCTCGTGCGGCATCCGGTCGCCGGCGAGGTGCATGAACGCGCCGAGGGCGATGGCCGCTCGCCGCGACGGCGCGAGTGCACCGACGGCGGCCCCCGAGGCAACGTGCAGCGAGACGATCACTAAAGGCGCGCAACCCTCGAATACACCACGGCCGAAGCGTAAGCCAGGCGAAGCCGGCTTACGCGCAGGCGAACTGATGCGGCGCGGCAACGCGAAGCATTGCCGCGCCGCACGGCCCGCAGACGGCCGGGAGCTACACTCACCTCATGGCGCAAGCGCCCGTTCTGCCGCGCGGATTCGAGCTTCCGCTCGAGCCGAGGCTGCCCCGCATCGGCTCCGTCGACGCGGTTGCACTGGAGGAGCGGGCGGCATCGCTGGCGAAGCGCTCGATCAAGCGCGAGGCGAAGGTGTTCGCGCTCGACCTCGCCGTGCGCATGATGGATTTGACGACGCTCGAGGGGCAGGACACGCCCGGCAAGGTCGCGGCGCTCGCGTCGAAGGCGATCCGGCCGGACCCGAGCGACGCGAGCGTGCCGTCGGTCGCTGCGATCTGCGTCTACCCGAACCTCGTCCCCTCGGCGGTCCAGCGCGTCGAAGGGTCGACCGTGAAGGTGGCGTCTGTCGCGACGGCGTTCCCGTCGGGACAGTCGCCGCTCGAGGCGAAGCTCGACGAGGTGCGCTGGGTCGTCGAGCACGGCGCCGACGAGGTCGACATGGTGATCGACCGCGGCGCGTTTCTCTCCGGACGCTACGCGAAGGTCTACGACGAGATCGTGCAGGTGAAGGAGGCGTGCGGCGTCGCGCACCTCAAGGTCATCCTCGAGGTCGCGGAGCTCGGGACCTACGACAACGTCCGCCGAGCGTCGCTGCTCGCGATGGCCGCGGGCGCCGACTTCATCAAGACGTCGACCGGGAAGCTCCCCGGCGCGGCGACGCTGCCGGTGACACTGTGCATGCTCGAGGCGATCCGCGACGTGCACGAGGAGACCGGCCGCATGGTCGGGATGAAGCCGGCGGGCGGCATCCGCCAGGCGAAGCAGGCCGTCCAGTACCTCGTGCAGCTGCACGAGACGCTCGGGCTCGACTGGCTGACGCCCGATCTGTACCGGCTCGGCGCCTCCTCGCTCCTGAACGACGTGCTGATGCAGCTGCGGAAGGAGAAGACGGGCGCGTACCAAAGCCCGGACTACTTCACCGTTGACTGAGCTCGAGCGAAAGCAGGATCGCGCACCGGTCCCGTCCGAGTGGACCTACGCGTCGGCGCCCGAAGCGCGCGACATCGTCACACTGCAAGAGCGCTACGGCCACTACGTCGGCGGCGAGTGGCTCGAGGCGCGCGAGACGTACACCACCATCTCCCCGGCCTCCGAGGAAGAGCTCGCCGAGGTCGGCCAGGCGACGCCGGAGGAGGTGCACGCCGCGGTCGCGGCCGCGCGCGACGCGTACGAGAACGGGTGGTCGGACATCTCGCCGGCCGAGCGCGCGAAGTATCTGTTCCGGATCGCGCGCATCCTGCAGGAGCGCTCGCGCGAGTTCGCCGTGCTGGAGTCGCTGAACGGCGGCAAGCCGATCAAGGAATCGCGCGACGTCGACCTGCCGCTCTCGGCCGCGCACTTCTTCTACTACGCGGGCTGGGCGGACAAGCTCGAGTACGCGTTCCCGAACCGGCGCCCGCGGCCGGTCGGCGTCGCCGGCCAGATCATTCCCTGGAACTTCCCGCTGCTGATGCTCGCGTGGAAGATCGCGCCTGCCTTGGCGGCGGGCAACACGGTCGTGCTGAAGCCGGCGGAGACGACGCCGCTCTCGGCGCTGCTGTTCTGCGACGTGTTGCGTCAGGCCGAGCTACCGCCTGGGGTCGTCAACATCGTCACCGGCGACGGCCGCACGGGCGTCGAGATCGTCAAGTCCGACGGCGTCGACAAGATCGCGTTCACCGGCTCGACCGAGGTCGGCAAGGCGATCCAGCGCGAGCTCGCCGGCACCGGCAAGAAGCTGACGCTCGAGCTCGGCGGCAAGGCCGCCAACATCATCTTCGACGACGCCGCGCTCGACCAGGCGGTCGAGGGGATCATCAACGGCATCTACTTCAACCAGGGGCACGTCTGCTGCGCAGGCTCGCGTCTGCTCGTGCAGGAGTCGATCTACGAGCCCGTCCTCGAGAAGTTGAAGCGCCGTTTGACCACGCTGCGCGTCGGCGACCCGCTCGACAAGAACACCGACGTCGGCGCGATCAACTCCAAGCAGCAACTCGAGAAGATCGAGGAGCTCGTCGCGTCGGGCGCCGAGGAGGGCGCTGACATCTACCAGCCGCCGTGCCGGCTCCCGGAGAAGGGCTACTGGTTTGCGCCGACCGTCTTCACGAACGTCGCGCAGAGCTACCGCATCGCGCAGGAGGAGATCTTCGGGCCCGTCCTTTCGATCCTCACCTTCCGCACGCCCGAGGAGGCGGTCGAGAAGGCGAACAACACGCCGTACGGGCTGAGCGCCGGCGTTTGGACGGAGAAGGGCTCCCGGATCCTGTGGATGGCCGAGCGCCTGCGCGCGGGCGTGGTCTGGGCCAACACGTACAACCGCTTCGACCCGAGCTCGCCGTTCGGCGGCTACAAGGAGTCCGGCTTCGGCCGCGAAGGTGGCCGCCACGGGCTCGAGCCCTACCTGCAGTTCGACGGCACATGAGCCGGCTTCCCGTCAGGAAGACGTACAAGCTGTTCATCGGCGGCGCGTTCCCGCGGTCCGAGTCGGGACGCACCTACGAGGCGGAGGGGCAGAACGTGGCGCGGGCGTCGCGCAAGGATGTGCGCGACGCGGTGCGCGCAGCGCGGGGCGCCCTGCCGAAGTGGGCGGGGATGACCGCGTACAACCGCGGCCAGGTCCTGTACCGGCTCGCCGAGATGATCGAGGCGCGCGCCGCGGAGTTCGCAGAGCTCTGCAGTGGCCGGTCCGAGGTGGAGCGCACCGTCGATCGCGTCGTCTGGTACGCGGGGTGGGCGGACAAGTTCGCACAGGTGCTCGGCTCCTCGAATCCGGTCGCCGGCCCGTACTTCAACTTCACCGTCCCCGAGCCGACGGGCGTCGTCGCCGTGCTGGCGCCGGACGAGCTGCCGCTGCTCGGGCTCGTCTCGCGCGTCGTGCCCGCGCTGACCGGCGGAAACGTCGTCGTCGCAGTCGCATCGGAGACCCGGCCGCTCGCGGCGATCGAGCTCGCGGAGGCGCTCGCGACCTCAGACGTCCCGGGCGGCGCCGTCAACCTTCTCACCGGCCACCGCGCGGAGCTGGCGCCCTTGCTCGCGGCGCACATGGACGTAAACGCGCTCGACCTCACCGGCGCGGACGGCGACTCGCCCGACCTCGAGCGCTCGGCGGCAGACAACGTGAAGCGGGTCGTGCGCGGTCAGCCGGATTCGCAGAGCCCGTGGGACATCGCGGCCTTCCTCGAGCTCAAGACGGTCTGGCATCCCGTCGGCCAGTAGAGATACTTGCGGGCGTGAGATTCAGCCAGGCGATCTCTGAGGGGGACGGGATCTCGCTGATCGTCGACGTCGTCGACGCCGACGCCGCGCGGGCAGCCGAGTCACAGGGCGCGGAGGCGGTCGTCGTGACGCAGGCCGTCGGCAACCTCCGGGAGGCGGTCGAGCTGCCGATCCTCTGGCGCGCCGCGGGCGGGCCCTCCGCGGCAGCAGTCGCGGGGGCAGACGCCTGGCTCGTATCGGTGACGGCGGCGGGCGACGATGGCGACTGGCTGGTGAGACAGCATGCGGAGGCGATCGAGCTCGGGCTCGACTGCGTCGTCGAAGTCCGGAGCGAGGAGGAGCTCGAGCTCGCGCTGGAACGCCTCGATCCGGAGATCCTGCTCTTCTCGGTGGGAGACGACGACGACGCCGATGCGCTGCGACGTGCGCTCGACCTCCTGCCGGACGTGCCCGCGGGCAAGCTCGCGGTTGCGGAGGTGCCGGTATCGGGTCGCGAGCAGGTGGAGGAGCTCGAGCGGGCGGGAGTCGATGCGGTCATCGTCGGAGCGCGAAACGTCGCCGGGCTCGTCAGCGGCGCCCCGCCGCAGGTTTAGCCGAGTACTAGAGGGCTGGGCCGGGACGCAGTGGGGCGGCCCGGGCACGGCGCTCGCGGCGCTGCTCGGCGGCGCAGCGGCGTTGCGGTTCGTCGGCATCCAATACGGGCTGCCGTTCGGCAACCTGCTCAACCCCGACGAGCAGTCGATCGTCCCGCGAGCGTGGAAGCTCGTGCACGGCGGCGGCGGCGACCCGCACTGGTTCGACTACCCGACGCTGCTCATGTACGTCAACGCGCCGTTCCAGGCTTGGCAAGACGAGCCGTCGTATCTGACGGCGCGGATCGTCGCCGTGGCGCTCGGGCTGGGCGCGATCGCGGCGGCGTGGTGGCTGGGTCAGCGCGCCTTTGGAGCGGGCCTCGTCACGGCGGCAATCGTCGCGGTCTGCACGATCCACGTTGCGTACTCGCGCCCCGCTGTCACCGACGTCCCGCTCACGCTCGGCGTCGCCGCCGCATTGGCTTTGATGGTGAAGGGTCGGATCGAGCTCGCGGGGATCGCCGTCGGGCTGGCGACCGGATTCAAGTACCCGGGCATTTTCCTGCTCGTGCCGCTGGTCGTGGCCGGTTGGCAGCGCTGGAGCAGGCTCGTGGTCGGGGTCATGCTCGCGGTGGTCGCGTTCCTCGCGTCGAGCCCGTTCGTGCTCGTGCATCGTCACCAGGCCTGGCACGAGGCGCGGCATGTGCAGCAGCGCGCGCGCGACGGCTGGCTGGGGTTCGAGCACGACCACGCGGCGCCGATCGCGTTCGTCGACCGGCTGTGGGACGGACTCGGGCCCGTGCTGATCATCTCCGCGCTCGGGCTCGTCGTCGCGCTGGTGCGCCGTACCCGCGTCGACCTGATCCTGGCGCTCTTCGTGCTCGTCTACTTCGCCGACCTGCTGACTCTCCACGCCCACTTCGACCGGTACGTGCTGCCGCTCGTGCCGCCGCTCGCCGCGCTGGCGGCGCGCTTCCGGCCGCTCGCGCCGGTGATGCTGCTGCTCCTCGTCGTGCCGCTGACGTGGTCGATCCGCGACACCAAAGAGCTGACCCGCACCGATACGCGCGTCGTTGCGCACAGCTGGGTCGAGCAGCACGTGCCGCCGGGGACGCACGTCGCCGCCGACCCGTCGACGCCGAGCTTCGCCACGCTCGACGTCCTCCACCTTGCCCTGCCGGGCCCGAAGCGTACGTTCGACCAGAATCGTGACGTCGCCCGGCTCCGTCAAGAGGGGATCCGCTACGTCATCGTCACTGGATCGGTGACCGACCGGGTGCTCGCAGCACGGTCCGACTATCCGCGCGAAGCGGCCTTCTACGACTCGCTCGAGAAGAGGACCGAGCTCGTCTTCCACCTTGACCCCGGCGACGGCCGTGGCGGGCCCTGGGTGTCGATTTACAGGCTTTAATGGTGCGGTGAAACGGTTTGGGGTCCTCCTGGGCCTGGCGTGCGCGCTCGCCGGTTGCGGCGCGAACGACTCGGTCAGCGTGTCCGCGAAGGTCGGGTGTCCGGGGAAGGCCGCGGCGGGCTGGCAGCGCCTCGCCGACCGTATCCACGCGCCGGTCTACTGTCCCTCCTGGATGCCCGATCCGCTCGACGGCGTGATCGGCAGCCGCTGGAACAACATCGACGAGGTCTCTCGCGACCGCAGCTATCTGATGAGCTGGGTCTGGCAGGAGACCGGCCCGGGGGCCGCCGGCGGCGAGAAGCACGTGAACCTGCGGGGCTATCCGGGACGTACTGCGATACCGAAGTGCGTGAACGCCGACTCGAAGAAGCGCAACCTGATCCCGTGCTTCAGCGATCGCGGCGGGACGGTGCGTGCCGGAGCCATCGTCGCGACCGTCTTCAACGTGAACCAGGACGCGGACCAGTGGCACGTGCTCTACGCGTGGCGGCACGGCGGCTCGCTGTACACCGTCAGCGAGCACGTCGCTCCGCCGTTCACGTATCGCAAGGTGCGACGGACGCTCGACCGGATCCTCCGCGGCCTCGTCCTCGTCCGGCCCGCAAAGACCTGACGTGCGCCTGACCCGCAAACAGCTGCTTGCGGGTGCGGCCGCGAGCGCCCTTGGTGCGGGCGGCATCTACGAGCTCGTCGACCAGCTCAGCGGCGAGGCGCCGGAGCGCGTGGCCGCGGCGCCGCGGCCCGACGAGCAGCACCTGCTCGACGGCGTCTCGGTGCTCGTGGACAACAACGTCGAGGTCGTGGTTCCGCCGTTGCATCACCAGCTCGTCACGGCGACGGTGCGGGCGGACGACGTGCGGGCGGCGCAGCAGGAGCTGTCGGATGCGCTGGAGGAGCTCGACCGCCGCTACGAGCAGACGCCGGCCGGGCTCGGGGTGACGCTCGGTTGGGGACTGCCGTACTTCGAGCACTACGTGCCGAAGGCATGGCACGCGCACGCGCCCTACGACCGGCGGGCTCGCAAGCCGGCTCTGCTGCCGGCGGTCCGTTTCCCCAGCGATCCGCAGGAGACGCTGCTCGAGGAGAACGATGTCGCCGTCTTGCTGCGCAGTGATGTCCGCGACCATCTCGCGGATGCGGCGAAGGTGCTCTTCTCAGACCTGTCGCTGTTCGACGTGACCAGCATCCGGCGCGGGTTCGTCGGCGGCGGCTTCGAGGGGCGGCGGAGCTTGCCGAAGAGGATGGCGATGGCGGCCGGCGTTCCTGGCGCGGATCTGATCCCGGCGTCGGCGCAGCTCTTCCTCGGGTTCACGTCGACGCAGAAGGACGGGCTCGGCCCGCAGCTGATCGCGAACTACGAGACGCTCGGGTTCGTCGAGCTCGGCACGCGCGCCTACTTCCGCCAGGGGACGAGCATGCACGTGTCGCATCTGTTCGAGGACCTCGAGGCCTGGTATCTCAACTTCGACTTTCGGGAGCGGGTCGCGACCGCGTTTCGTCCTGACCAGCCTGAGGTGCGCGAGGGCACGCTGACGGTGCCGCAACCCCCGAAGCGCATCGACACGGTCCGTGGGGTGGAGCGCGAGTTCAAGACACAGGGCCGCATCGGGCACAGCTCGGCGATCCAGACGTCCTCGCGGTTGCAGCGTGATCATGTCGCGGCGGACGGCACGGTGTACAAGCGCGGCACGGCGATACCGCAGCGCGCGGACTTCAACACGCTCGACAATCCGTTCGCCTGGAGCTCACGCCGCGACGTGGATCAGATGCAGCCGGGCCCGCGCGCGGGGCTGCACTTCGTCGTCTTCAATCCGTCCAGCGACGACTTCCACCGGAACCGGCTGGCGATGGACGGCGTGCTGCCGGGCGGGCCAAAGCTCCCGCTCGAGGCGCGGGAACGCAACCAGGGCTTCAACTCGGTGCTGCGGACGACGCACCGGCAGAACTTCCTCGTCCCGCCGCGGCGCCACCGGTCCTTCCCCCTGGCGGAGTTGTAGGCGAACTGCTGGGGTCTGACCCCTGCGGGGCAGGCCCCGGCCTTTCGCGTTGGGCCGGCAGCGATTGCTGGGGTGGGGGCCCGGCGGGGGGAGGACCCCGGCGTTGGCGCGTTTGCGCAGAAAGCGCGCGCGGCGGGCAACCACTAGTGCGGGCCCCG
>JBKPGW010000037.1:0-2597 GCA_046729555.1 Actinomycetota bacterium
TCGCGCGGATTGCCGAGGTTCACCGGGAGGTGCTCCTCGGACTCCGCGAGCGTCACGAGCCCGCGGATGAGGTCGTCCACATAACAAAAACTGCGCGTCTGGGTTCCGTCGCCGAACACCGTTAGCGGCTTGCCCTCCAGGGCCTGACGGACAAACGTGGGAACCGCACGCCCGTCGTTGGGGCGCATCCGCGGGCCGTACGTGTTGTGTGCCAGAACGCCCGTGCCCGCCCAGAAGTTCTCGAGACCCGGCACCGAAAAGTCGTACACCAGCTGGGTCGCCGGAATCTCGCGGACCTCCCTGACCGCCGCCCAGACGAGGTCGCTGGTGCTATGCGCCTGGAGCCGCTGCTCAACGCCGCGATCCCACTCGAGCGGGCTCCATGGCGACACGTGGGAGAGCGTCAGCCGCCAGAAGGGGTAGACGCGATCGCCCGTCTTCGCGGGCAGCTGCGAGTGGTAGCGCCCAAGCGAGGCGACGAGACCGAAGCGAGCGAATGCCACAACCAGGTCGTCCTTCAGCTCGTCGTGGATCGTCGAGAACTCGTGCCTCGTTCCTTCGAGAAGCTTGTCCCCCGAATGCACGCCGTCCCCTTCGCGATATCCCTCCAGGAACCACTTCAGCCGTGAAAGCGGTAGCCCAAGGATCCAGCCGGGAATCCGCTTCCGATTTCCCGCGAAGCCGAGGTACTCCATGAGCCTGATCAGGAGTGCTGAATGGATGAAGATCGAAGCCGATCGGCTCGCATTCGCGGTTGCATGAACGACGTGAAGACCCAAGTCTCGCCGGACAATCGAAGCCGCACGAGCCAACAGATCACGATCCCCGCTGATAGTGAGGAACGCGTTCCCGCTGCTCTGGTGCCACGACCCTTCGGCCACCCAGAGCCCAAGTAGCCAGAGCAAGTCATCGGTAAGCGTGATACGCGCCGGGAGGGACACCGATCGTCCGGCATGGAGGACGCGGACACGAGCGCCGGACGGCAACGGCTCGCCCATCCGGCGTAGCACCGGGAGCGGCACACGATCCGCCCGCCGCATCCGAATGAGCTTCGTCCACGCGCCGTTGCGCCAATTCGGTCCGTGGTTTCGCCGCTCGGAGACCAGCAATCCGAACAGCTGGTGACGCTGCTCCCAGGCGCGCTCACCCAGCCCCGGCGCCTCGATCCCAAGACGCCAGGGGTCGTTCTCGCACCAGCTCCACACGTCGAGCATGCTGACGTCAGTGCGATCGCGCTCGGGCACGTCGATGCGTCGAGCAACCGCAATGCGGTCGCCGGGGACAAGCGCACCCGCCTCGCAAGGGGCGGGCTCGCCATTGGGGCCCTCAACGAAGACCGAGTGATTCGCGGTGACGCGCACAGAGCGGCCATAGCGCGTGCGGATCTCTACGCAGCGCTCGTTGGTCGGGTGTGCGATCAGTGCGGATGCGCGCGCCGAGACCATCTGCCCTCCCGCCGCGAATGCCGGCACTCGGAACCCGTCGAGTGGGTATTCGACTGCGGGAGAGAACCGCTCCAGTAGAGCGAGGCTCCTCGGTGCAGCACGCGGCAGGTATCCCGCCGCGACCGCGTACGAGGCAAGTCTGGCGGCGGCGTCGGCCACAGTCTCGCGTCGCAACTCGCGCCCGTCGTCGTACAGAACCTGCTCGTCGGCGAGGATCGAGTTGAAGATCCGCGCGACCGCGGTGTCCACGCCCTGCTGGCCGTGGTACGCCATCGTCATGGCCTCGCCGTAGCGCTTGGCCTCGTCGTACACGCCGCGCGGGCCGATCGGGTTGACGTTGCCCCAGTACGTCTCGGGCTGCGGATGCACCTGTGGGTCGCCGTACACCTCGCTCGTCGACGCGAGCAGGAAGCGCGCGCGCTTGAACTTCGCGAGGCCGAGCGCGTTGTGCGTCCCGTAGGACCCGACCTTGAGCGAGTGCAGCGGCATGCGCAGGTAGTCGATCGGGCTCGCAAGGGCGGCGAGGTGGTAGACGACGTCGACGTTCTCGTCGATTTCGAGGTGTTCGGTGACGTCGTGGTTGACGAACTGGAAGCGCTCGTCGCGAAGGTGCTCGATGTTCTGCAGCGACCCCGTGTCGAGGTTGTCCACGCAGATGACGCGGTGGCCGCGCTCGACGAGGTAATCGCAGAGGTGGGAGCCGAGGAAGCCGGCCCCGCCGGTGACGACCGCGATGGGCATCGGCCGGACTTTACCCACGCCCCCCGCGGGCAGTCGCAGACTTTACGACGGCTTTACAAGGCCGAAAAACCTTCGCCCCCCGCGCGAAGCGCCGCACCGACAGGATCTCCGCGTCAGCGGAGATCTTTGTTGGACTCCATGTCGAACCACATCGCAAAGAGCGTGAACTGCGAGCCGAAGATCAGGAGCAGGGCGACCAGAACGACCGTTCCCACCGAGACGGCGTTCCCCATGATCCGCAGGACGACCTCGACGATCCCGAGCGCCAGCCCGAGCACGGTCATCACGAAGCCGAACGCGTAGAAGAAGACGAGCGGGTGGAAGTCGCGGATCACGTACTTCTCGCGCATCCGCCAGAAGAAGCCCTTCAGCAGGAGCCACGAGATGCGCGGCACGACCCTGCGGATCTTG
>JBKPGW010000038.1:0-1343 GCA_046729555.1 Actinomycetota bacterium
ACCTCGACCTGCTGATCAAGGACAGCGAGTTCCTCGTGCTTGTCGGCCCCTCGGGTTGCGGCAAGACGACCGCGCTGCGCTGCCTCGCCGGCCTCGAGGAGATCACTGCCGGGCAGATCAAGATCGACGACCGCGTCGTCAACCGCGTCCCCTCGAAGGACCGGAACATCGCGATGGTGTTCCAGTCCTACGCCCTCTATCCGCACATGACGGTCTACAACAATCTGGCGTTCGGGCTGAAGCTGCTGAAGACGCCGAAGCAGGAGATCAAACGCCGCGTCGAGGAAGCCGCGAAGATCCTCAACCTCGAACGCTTCCTCGACCGGAAGCCGAAGGCGCTCTCCGGTGGCCAGCGTCAGCGCGTGGCGCTCGGTCGCGCGATCGTGCGCGAGCCGGCCGCGTTCCTGATGGACGAGCCGCTCTCCAATCTCGACGCGAAGCTGCGAGTGCAGACGCGCGCCGAGATCCTGCGCATTCAACAACGGCTCGGCACGACGACGGTCTACGTCACGCACGACCAGGTCGAAGCGATGACCATGGGCGACCGGATCGCGGTGATGAGCGAGGGGGTGCTGCAGCAGGTGGGGCCGCCGCCCGACCTCTACCTGCGTCCCGTCAACAAGTTCGTGGCCGCGTTCATCGGCTCGCCCGCAATGAACTTCGCAACGGTGCATGCGGACGACGGCAAGCTGAAGATGGGCAACCACCTGCTGAACCTGACCGGCTCGCGCGCGAAAGTGGCGTCGGACCGCAAGGGACGTCAGCTCGAGATCGGGTTCCGGCCGGAGGACCTGGAGATCGCGAACGGCGGCGGGGACGGCGCGGTGCGCTTCCCGGCGAAGATCGAGGTCGTCGAGTACCTCGGCAACCAGGAGCTGCTGCACGCCGACGCCGAGGGAAACGAGGTCATCGCGCTCGTCTCGAGCGACAAGAAGGTGAAGATCGGCGACAACGTGGAGTTCACGATCGCGACGAACAAGCTGCACCTGTTCGATCCGGAAACCGAGGAGAGCCTCGTTTCTACGAATTGAAAGGGATAGGATCGGCGGAAGAGGGTCGAGTTGAAGCGGGGAGTCGACCAAACTGGCGGCGATGAAAGCAGGCCGCCTGGAGGAGGAGGAATCGAGTTGAAGCGACGTTCTTGGCTCGTACTGCTGGCCGTCGTGATTGCCGCGATTGCGGCGACGTTCGCCGCGACCGCCAGTTCGAAGCCGGCAGCACGTTCAGCCGGATCAATTGAAGTGCTCTCGCTGTGGGGCGGCAGTGAGAAAGCCGCGTTCCTGAAAGTGACGGACGCGTTCACGGAAAAGACGGGAACCAAGGTCGAGTACACGACTGCGCGC
>JBKPGW010000039.1:0-2369 GCA_046729555.1 Actinomycetota bacterium
GTGCGCGACCACGCACTGTCGCTTGCCTGCCTCCGCGAAGGACAGCCCGCGGTGCAGGCGCGCGGCTACGACGACCTTTCCGCTGAGACCCTCGCTCGATTCGAAGCTGCGCACATCAGCGCGGTCGAGCCTGGGGCGCTCCAGGCAGCCCTTGCCGCATCCGTTCTTGCGCTCATGCGCGAGGGTGCGGAGGCGCGTCTACCGCACGCGGATGCCGTCGCGGAGCGCCTCGCCGAGTTGCACTGACGAGCCGCAGGTGCGGGCTAGGCCCAAGGGAGGCGGTCCCAGTACGAGGGCCGCTCCCGCCGTGATGGCTCGAACCCAACGTAAGCCTGCCGGGGATCGGACGTCTCCTCCTCCGCGCTCGCGCCGTAGCGCGCCGCCAGTTCCGAAACCGGATAGCGCACCTTCCAATCCTCCGACCGTGCACCGGCCATGAAGATCACGCACGGCCCGTCGCCGGCGCCCACGAAGATGTGCTCGGTCCCGGCCGGACTGTGGAAGAAGTCCCAGGCCCGGAGGAGCCGGTCCTCACCCTCGACGAGCAGCCTGCACTCGCCGGACAGGACGAGAAAGTCCTCTTGCTCCGACTCCGAGTGGTAGAGACCGTTCGGCTCGCCCGGCGGAAGGACGTGGAGCCTGACGCCGAGCTGCCGGAACCAGAACTCCCCGCTCTCGAAGGCGCACTCCGAGCCAGATGGTTTCTTCTCGCCGTTTTCCGACGTCAACCACTGTGCATCGCGCACGTTCACGACGAACCAGCCGTCGCCGGCTGGTGCGAGGCCTGAGCCGGAGTCGTCGAGCCGTGCCTCGGGCACCCCGCGAATCTACATTCCCGGGGCTACGAGAGTGGCAACCGGAAAGAGAGCGAGGGCCCAAACGGCTGCCCGCCTGCACAGTGACGCCGTGCCTTCGGCGTGCACCGTGAACACACCTGTCTCCAGCTGACCTGGTACCGACCGGGAAGCGGTTCGATCGGGTGGGCGAGCGGCCCCACGAATTGACGTGCGAAGTTCACGGACGAACCCCACGTCGAACCTCTTTGCCGGAAGAGGGGAAACGAGCCACACCGCCGGGCGTGCTCCGGCCGCTTCCTCGCGGTACACGCGTAACGCAGAGCGTGTAGCGAGTGAAGTAGCGGGCGGCGGTCGTGATCTGGAGGATGACCTGATTTCCGCGGTTCAATATCCCGTAGCAGACGTCCCCGCTCTGACTGCAGTAGCTCGCAATCGTCGTCCGGCGAGCTGTGGGACCGGCGGTAAGTGCCGTTGCAGGCGTCGTCAGAACGACGAGACACATGCAGATCGTCACCATGGACGGCTGCGAGCCGATCATCGTCGTCGACCGCGCTACTCCCCTGCGCATCGGCCGTGTGGTTGAGGGATCGCGCACCCTGGGTACGCCCGCCGAAGCGAGGTGAAAGGAGACGGGATGGAGAAGCGAACGCTTGGACACGACCTGGAGGTCTCCGCGCTCGGCCTCGGCTGCATGGGGATGAGCTTTGGCTACGGGCCGCCCGCAGACAAACAGGAGATGATCAACCTGATCCGAACCGCGGTCGAACGTGGCGTCACCCTCTTCGACACAGCGCAGGTGTACGGCCCGTTCACCAACGAGGAACTTGTCGGTGAGGCGCTGGCTTCGGTTCGCGAGCAGGTCGTGCTCGCGACCAAGTTTGGCTGGGATCTCGAGCAGGCTGGCGCGCTCAACAGCAATCCCGACTACGTCCGTCGAACAGTCGAAGGCTCACTGCAGCGACTTAGGACGGACACGATCGACCTCCTCTATCAGCACCGCGTCGATCAGAACGTGCCGATCGAAGACGTCGCTGGCACCGTCAAGCAGCTGATTCAGGAAGGCAAGGTCAGACACTTCGGGCTATCGGAGGCCGGAGTGCAGACGATCCGCCGCGCACACGCGGTGCAGCCCGTGACCGCGCTGCAGAGCGAGTACTCGCTGTGGTGGCGCGAGCCGGAGGAGGCGATACTGCCGACGCTCGAGGAACTCGAAATCGGCTTTGTCCCGTTCAGTCCACTAGGAAAGGGCTTCCTAACCGGGAAGATCGACGAGAACACCGAGTTCGACAGTTCCGACTTCGCAACACGGTGCCGCGATTCGACTCCGAGGCTCGGAAGGCAAACGTCGCCTTCGTCGAGCTACTGACGGACATCGCGGAACGGAAGAATGCCACGCCCGCGCAGATCGCTCTCGCATGGCTGCTCGCCCAGCAGCCTTGGATCCAATCCCGGGGACGACGAAGCTGCACCGGTTGGAGGAGAACCTCGCCGCGACAGACGTCGAGCTCACATCGGACGACCTCCAGGAGATCGAGGAGGGCGCCTCGCATATCAGGCCGCAGGGCCACCGCT
>JBKPGW010000040.1:0-76277 GCA_046729555.1 Actinomycetota bacterium
GAGCTGAAGGACACGATCAACCAGATGATCGCCAACCTCGCGGAGACGACACGCACGAACCAGCAGCAGGACTGGCTCAACTCGAACATGGCCCGCTTCACCGGCATGCTGCAGGGCGAGCGCGACCTCGAGACCGTCTCGCGCCTGATCATGTCCGAGCTGACACCGCTCGTCGGCGCGCAGCACGGCGCCTTCTTCCTGATGGAATCCCCCGACGGCGAGGGTGACGACTTCGAGCTTCGCCTGATCTCGTCGTACGGCTACAAGCAGCGCAAGAACGTCCCGACCAGCTTCACGATCGGCGAGGCGCTCGTCGGCCAGGCCGCGCTGGAGCTGAAGCCGATCCTGATCACGCAGGCGCCGGACGACTACGTCCGTATCACGTCCGGGCTCGGCGAGGGGGCTCCCGTGAACGTGATCGTCCTCCCCGTCCTGTTCGAAGAGCAAGTGATGGCCGTGATCGAGCTCGCGTCCTTCCAGCGCTTCAACCCGGTTCAGCAGACGTTCCTGGAGCAGCTCGCGGAGTCGATCGGCGTGGTGCTGAACACGATCCAGGCGAACATGCGCACGGAGAAGCTGCTCGAGCAGTCGCAGCAGCTGACGCAGGAGCTGCAGAGCCAGTCCGAGGAGCTGCAGGCGCAGCAGGAGGAGCTGCAGCAGTCGAACAAGGAGCTGGAGGAGCAGGCGGCCTCGCTGAAGGCGTCGGAGGAGCTCTTGCAGACGCAGCAGGAGGAGCTGCAACAGACGAACGAGGAGCTGGAGGAGAAGGCTCAGCTGCTCGAGGAGCAGAACCGCCGGATCGAGATCAAGAACCGGGAGATCGAGCTCGCGCGCGCCGCTCTGGAGGAGAAAGCGGAGCAGCTCGCGCTCTCGTCCCGCTACAAGTCGGAGTTCCTGGCGAACATGTCACACGAGCTGCGCACGCCGCTCAACTCGCTGCTGATCCTGGCGAAGCTGCTCGCGGAGAACTCCGACCAGAACCTCACCGGCAAGCAGATCGAGTTCGCGGACACGATCTACAGCGCGGGCTCCGACCTGCTCGGGTTGATCAACGACATCCTCGACCTGTCGAAGGTCGAGGCCGGGCGCATGGACGTGAACGTCGGCGACGTCAAGCTCTCCGACGTGCGCGACTTCGTCGAGCGCTCGTTCCGGCCGGTGTCCGAGGACAAGAGCCTCGAGTTCGAGATCGAAGTGCACGGCGCGAACGTGCCGCCGACGATCGAGACCGACGAACAGCGGTTGCAGCAGATCGTGAAGAACCTGCTCTCGAACGCGTTCAAGTTCACGCAGCAGGGAGGCGTCAAGCTGCGGATCGGCGTCGCGGAGGGGCGCCAGTTCGCCAGCGAGGCGCTCTCACGGGCGGATGCAGTGCTGGAGTTCGCCGTCCACGACACGGGCGTCGGCATTCCGCACGACAAGCTGCGCCTGATCTTCGAGGCGTTCCAGCAGGCCGACGGAACGACCAGCCGACGCTATGGCGGCACCGGGCTCGGCCTCTCGATCAGCCGTGAGATCGCCCGCCTCCTCGGCGGCGAGATCCACGTCGAGAGCACCGTCGGCGAAGGCAGCACGTTCACGTTGTTCTTGCCGGCGACGTACCAGTACGTCGAGCACAAGCCGCGGGAAGAGTTCGCCGTCGACGAGCTCGTGATCGCGCCCGAGGCCGTCGAGCCGACGGACGGTGGGGCGCCGCCGGAGCCGGTGCTCGAGGAGCCTGAGCTCGACCCGGCGCTGCTCCTGCCGAGCGACGTTCGCGACGACCGCGACGAGATCGAGCAGGGCGACCGAGTCGTGCTGATCGTCGAGGACGACGCCGAGCTGGCCCGAACCGAGCTGGACATCGCGCGCGAGCGCGGTTTCAAGGGCATCGTCGCGCTCCGCGGCGACTCGGGCCTGGCGCTCGCGCACGAGTACAAGCCCGACGCGATCATCCTGGACATGAAGCTGCCGGTCATGGACGGCTGGGCCGTGCTCGAGCGGCTCAAGCAGCATCCGGAGACACGGCACATTCCCGTCCACATCGTCTCGGCCGGCGACGGGCGCCAGAACGCGCTGCGCGCCGGCGCGGTCGCGTTCCTCGAGAAGCCCGTCACGAAGGAGGGGCTCGAGGAGACGTTCGGCGAGATCCGCAGCTTCATCGACCGTGAGGTGAAGCGCCTCCTCGTCGTCGAGGACGACGAGGATCAGCGGCGGTCGGTTGTCGAGCTGATCGGCGGAGGCGACGACGTCGAGGTGACCGCGGTCGGCTCGAGCGAGGAGGCGCTCGAGGCGTTGCAGTTGCAGCGCTACGACTGCATGGTCCTCGACCTGAAGCTGCCGGAACGTGGCGGCTATGAGTTGCTGGAGCAGCTCAAGGAGGACGCTCGCTTCTCCTCGATCCCGGTGATCATCTACACGGGCAAGGAGCTGACGCAGCGCGAGACGACGAAGCTACGCAAGCTCGCCGACACGATCGTGGTCAAGGATGCGAGCTCGCCCGAGCGCCTGCTCGACGAGACCGCGCTCTTCCTCCATCGCGTCGAGCGGAAGCTGCCGCAGGAGAAACGCCGCCTGCTCGAACAGCTCCACTCGGCGGAGGAGATCTTCAAGGACAAGAAGATCCTGATCGTCGACGACGACGTGCGGAACGTCTTCGCGCTGACGAGCGTGCTCGAGACGCATGGCATGGAGGTCCTGTACGCCGAGAACGGGCGGGAGGGCATCGAGCTGCTCCGGGGCAACCCGGACGTGGATCTCGTCCTGATGGACATCATGATGCCGGAGCTCGACGGCTACCAGACGACGCGCTCGATTCGCGGCGACGACGCCTTCAAGCAGCTCCCGATCATCTCCCTGACGGCGAAGGCGATGAAGGGCGACCGCGAGAAGGCCATCGCAGCCGGGGCTTCGGACTACATCACGAAGCCGGTCGACACCGACCAGCTGCTGTCGCTGATGCGAGTCTGGTTGTACAAGTAGGGCCATGGCGTCTTCGGTCGAGCAGCCGCCGGCGCGCGAGGACGTCGACGAGATCGAGCTGGAACTGCTGCTCGAGGGCATCTACCGGCGCTACGGCTTCGACTTCCGCGAGTACGCGCCCGCCTCGCTTCGCCGCCGGGTCTGGCGGCGCGTGCACGCGGAGGGCCTGACGACGCTCTCGGCACTCCAGGACAAGCTGCTGCACGACCCGCGCTGCATGGAGCGGCTGCTGCTCGACCTCTCCATCAACGTCACCGCGATGTACCGCGACCCACCGTTCTACGTCGCGTTTCGCGAAAGGGTCGTCCCGCTCCTGAGGACCTATCCGTTCACCCGCATCTGGGTCGCAGGCTGCTCGACCGGCGAGGAGGTCTATTCGCTCGCGATCCTGCTCCAGGAGGAGCAGGTCTACGACCGCACGCGCATCTACGCGACCGACATCAACGAGTCGGTGCTCGAGCGCGCGCGGGCGGGCGTGTTCCCGCTCGACAAGATGCGCGAGTACACGCAGAACTACATCAAGGCCGGCGGGAAGCGCGCGTTCTCCGAGTACTACCTGGCGAAGTACGACGGAGCCCAGTTCCAGCGCTCCCTCGTCGAGAACGTCGTCTTCGCGCAGCACAACCTCGTGTCCGACCGCTCGTTCAACGAGTTCAACGTGATCGTCTGCCGCAACGTGATGATCTACTTCGACCGCTCGTTGCAGGACCACGTGCACCGGCTCTTCTACGAGAGCCTCGTGACGTTCGGCGTCCTCGCGCTTGGCGCGAAGGAGTCGATTCGCTTCAGCCCGTTCGAGTCGTGCTACGAGGACCTTGACGCGAACGAGCGGATGTACAAGAAGGTTCAGTAGGTGTACGAGCTGATTTGTGTGGGGGCTTCGTGGGGCGGGCTCGACGCGGTCGGCCGGCTGCTCTCGGACATCCCCGACGAGATCGAGCTGCCGATCGTGGTCGCGCAGCACAGGCACAGCGCGTCACCGGGGACGCTCGCCGAACTGTTGCGGCTGCGCATAAGGCGGCCGGTGCAGGACGTCGAGGACAAGATGCCGATCGAGTCCCACAACGTGTACATCGCCCCGCCCGACTATCACGTGCTGGTCGAACGCGGGTCGTTCGCCCTCTCCGTCGACGAGCGCGTCCAGTACTCCCGGCCGTCGATCGACGTGCTGTTCGAGTCGGCTGCCTATGCCTACGGGCCGGCCGTGATCGGGATCATCCTCACCGGCGCAAACCAGGACGGAGCGGCAGGGCTGGCCCTCGTCAAGAGACGCGGCGGCGTCGCAGTGATCCAAGATCCGCGCAGCGCCGTGAAGCGAACGATGCCCGACGCGGCGATCGCGGCGACAGCGGCGGACGCGATCCTGCCGCTCGAGGAGATCGGCAAGTTCATCTACGGCGTGTGCGTCAAAGAGGCGGCGAAGCCGCCCGTCCGCGCTAGCGGACCGGTGGGGGGGGTTCGGGGGAACCGGGAGGTTCCCCCGACTCGAGCCGAGACCTAGATGGCCAACGTGCTTCTCGTAGACGATCGCCCCGAGAACCTGCTCGCCCTGGAGGGCATCCTCGAGCCGCTCGGTCAGAACCTGATCTACGCCCACTCCGGTGAAGACGCGCTCCGCCAGCTGCTGCACCACGACGTGGCCGTGATCCTGCTCGACGTGCAGATGCCGGTGCTCGACGGGTTCGAGACGGCACAGCTGATCAAGCAGCGCGAGCGCACCAGCCACGTCCCGATCATCTTCGTCACCGCGATCTCGAAGGACGAGGAGCAGGTCTTCCGCGGCTACTCGGCGGGGGCGGTGGATTACGTCTTCAAGCCGTTCAACCCCGTCGTGTTGCGCTCGAAGGTCTCCGTCTTCATCGAGCTGCACGAGAAGAACGAGCAGCTGCGGCGCCAGACGGAGCTGCTGAAGGAGCAGGAGCTCGCCGAGCTGCGGCGTGAGAGCGAGGAGCGCTATCGCTTCCTCGCCGAGGCACAGCCGGATCAGATCTGGACGGCGCAGCCGAGCGGCGAGCTCGACTACGTCAACCAACGCGCACTCGAGTACTTCGACTCGACCTTCTCGGAGCGCGTCGAGGCAGGGTGGACGCAGGTCGTTCATCCCGAGGACCTCGGACGGATGCTAGAGCGCTGGCAGGATGCGCTTGCGACGGGACAACCGTACGAGAACGAGCTGCGGCTGCGGCGCGCGTCGGACGACTCGTACCGCTGGCACCTGACGCGCGCCGTTCCGATGACGAACAGGCGAGGCGAGGTCGTGAGGTGGTTCGGCTCGAATACCGATATCCACGACCAGAAGCGCGCCGAAGAGGCGCAACGCTTCCTCGTCGAGGCGGGCGCCGCCCTGACCGTGTCGCTCAACTACCGCCAGACCCTTGCAGCCGTGGCCAAGCTGGCCGTCCCCCGGATCGCCGACTGGTCTCGCGTCGACATGGTCGAAGACGGGAGGCTCCGCACACTCGCGGTCGAGCACGTCGATCCGCGCAAGGTCGAGCTGGCGCTCGAGCTCAGCCGCCGCTACCCGGAGCGCCCGGATGCTCCACAGGGCCCTCCCCACGTCCTCCGCACCGGCAAGAGCGAGCTCGGCTCCGAGATCAGCGAGGAACGGCTCGCCGAGCTCGCGACCGATGATCTGCATCTCGGGCTCGTGCGCGAGCTCGGGTTCCAGAGCTACATGTGCGTCCCGCTGGCCCCGCACGGCCGCGTGCTCGGTGTCATCTCCTTCGTGTCGGCGGAGTCCGGGCGGCGCTTCGGGCCGGACGACCTTGCGCTCGCGGAGGAGCTGGCGCGCCGCGCGGGCACGGCGGTCGAGAACGCGCAGCTGTATCGCGCGGCGGAGGAACGCGCGCAGGCCGCACGCGTGCTCGAGACGGTCGGCGACGGTGTCGTCCTCGTCGACGGCGCCGGGATCGTGCGGCTTTGGAACCGCGCCGCGGAGGGGATCACCGGCATCCGGCGTGACGACATCATCGGGCGGCCGCTCGAAGAGGTGCTGACCGGCTGGGAGGGAATCTCGGCGAGCGCCGAGACGCTGCCGCTGGAACGCGAGGGCCGGGAGCGGTGGATCTCGATCTCGGCCGTTTCGTTCGACGAAGGGATCGTGTACGCGTTCCACGACGTCACCGAGGAGCGGGCGCTAGAGCAGATTCGCCAGGATCTCGTCGCGACCGTCTCGCACGAGCTGCGCACGCCGCTCGCCGCAATCTACGGCTCGGCCGTCACGCTCGATCGCAAGGACATCCGGCTCGAGCAGGACGTACAGGGCAAGCTGCTGAACGTGATCGTCGAGGAATCCGCGCGCCTGACCGGAATCGTCAACGACCTGCTGCTGGCGAGCCAGCTCGACGCCGGCCGGCTCGATGTGCACATCGAGAGCTGCGACGCGCAAACGCTCCTGCAGAGTGTCGTCGAAGCCGCGCGCACACATCTGCCGGACGGCATCCGCGTCGAGCTCGAGCCGATCGCCGGCGACATCCCGCCGGTCGCGGCGGACGAGGCGCAGCTCCGTCAGGTGCTCGACAACCTGATCGACAACGCGATCAAGTACTCGCCGGCCGGCGGAGACGTCCGGCTCTCAGTCGAGTCCGCCGCCGAGGGCGTCCGGTTCGCCGTGGCGGACGGGGGCCTCGGGATCCCGGCGGGCGAGCAGAGCCGGATCTTCGAGAAGTTCTACCGCCTCGACCCCGACATGACCGGCGGCGTCGGGGGCACCGGCCTCGGGCTGTACATCGCCCGCGAGCTCGTCCGGCGAGTGAACGGCCGGATCTGGGTCGAGCCCAACGACGGCCAGGGCTCCGTGTTCTACGTCGAGATCCCGGCCGCCCCCAAGGCTGCCGAAAATGAGTCAACCCAGCGGCAAAAAGCGGCGGTACGCCGGTAAAAGAGTGTGGGTAACCGTATTCGGCAGGTCGCCCGAGGGGACGAAACTGTGGGCGTGACAGTTCTGATCGTCGACGACCATCCAAGCTTCCGGGCGAGCGCGAGAACGCTCCTCGAGGCGGAGGGATACGACGTCGTCGGCGAGGCCGAGAACGGGGAATCCGCGGTCACGGCCGTGCGGGATCTGCATCCCGACCTCGTTCTGCTCGACGTGCAGCTCCCGGACATCGACGGCTTCCAGGTCGCCGACCGGCTCCGGAAGCTGGAGGATCCCCCGGCGGTGATCCTCACCTCGAGCCGTGACAGAGCCGACTACGGCCGCTGCATTGGTGAATGCGGCGCCCGTGGCTTCGTCCCGAAGGCAGATCTGTCCGGCGCCGCGATTGCGGCGCTTTTTGCAGCGTGAGACTGTCCCGCCCCTGGCTCTACTTCGGGCCGGCCGCGATGGCGGCGGCTGCGGTCGGAGTCGCGCTCACGCTTACGAGCGACCACGAAGAGCATCCGGGCTTCACGATCGCGCTGGCGCTGTTCGTGAGCATGTCGTTCGTCGTCGCGGGCTTGATCGGCTGGACGCGCCGGCCTGCGAACCGCACGGGGATGTTGATGGTCGCGGTCGGCTTCGGCGTGCTCGCGAGCAGCCTCTACGAGGCGAACTACGCGCTCCCGTTCACGCTCGGAAATCTCCTCGGCAGTCTCTTCATTGCCGCGTTCGTGCACCTGCTGTTGGCATATCCGGGGGGCACACTCATCAGCCGGCGGGGACGAGTCATTGTCGTGGGCGCGTACGCGACGGCGTTCCTGGCGCCGCTGCTCGACTCGATGTTCCCCAAGCGACATACGTGCAAGCCGCACGCGTGTCCCGACAATCTGGTCTTCGTCTCGCACAACCACGCCGCGCATGTCGCGGAGACCGCCGTGTGGACGACGGTCGCAGTCCTTCTCTTCGCCGGCGCGTTCGCATTGCTGATCGGCCGCTGGAGCCGGGCCACCCCCGCAATGCGCCGGCAACTGAGGCCCGTCTACCTGGCCGGTGGCCTGAGCGTGCTGCTCCTGGCGATCGGCTTCATCGTCACGCCGTTCTCCGGCGTGGGCAACACGATCCTCAGCGTCGCGCTGATCGTGACCTTCACGGCGGTGCCGTTCCTCTTCCTCGCCGGCCTCCTCGGCACCACCCTCGCGCGCAGCGCCGGCGTCGGCACGATCTTCAGCGCCATTCCGGAACGGGCGAGCCCGAGCGAGGTGCAGGAGGGCCTGCGTCAGGCGCTGCGGGATCCGACCGCCGAGGTCGCCTACTGGTACGAGGAGGGCGGACACTACGTCGACGTTGACGGCAACCACTTCGAGCTTCCGCCGGACACGCGCGACCGTGTCGTCACGCGTCTCGACTACGCGGACACACACGTCGCGGCGATCGTCCACGACGCCGCACTGCGAGCGGAGCCCGAGCTCCTCGAGGCGATCACGGCCGCGGCGCGCATCGCGCTGGAGCGCGACAAGCTGCTCGTCGAGGTCAAGGCACGCGCCGAGCGCTATCGCGCCGTCCTGCAGGCGATGCCGGACCTGATGTTCCGCATCGCGCGCGACGGGACGTACCGAGGCTACAACGCACCCGATCCGCGCGACCTGCTCAGCGAGGTCGTCGTCGGCCGCAAGGTGCACGAGCGGCTCCCGCACGAGCTCGCCGACCGCGTGCTCGAAGCGGGCCAGGCGGCCGTCGACCGCGGCACGCTGCAGATGATCGAGTACGACCTCGACTTCTCCGGCGAGACGCGCAGCTACGAGGCACGGTTCGCCCCGAGCGGCGAGGACGAGTTCCTGATGATCGTCCGCGAGATCACCGAGCGGAAACGCCAGCAGGAGGAGCTGGAAGCCTCGCGCGCGCGGATCGTCGCCGCAGGAGACGAAGAGCGGCGCAAGCTCGAACGAAACCTCCACGACGGCGCCCAACAGCGGCTCGTCTCGCTCTCCCTGTCGCTGCGGCTCGCTCAAGGTCGGATCCGGACCGACCCGGAAGGCACGGCCCGGCTGCTCGACGCCTCCCGCGAGGAGCTGGCGCAGGCCCTGGAGGAGCTGCGGGAACTGGCCCGCGGCATCCACCCGGCCGTTCTGACCGACCGCGGCCTCGATGCGGCCCTCGAGGCGCTGGCGGCGAGGGCCCCGCTGCCCGTCGAGATCGATGGGCCGACCGGCGAGCTTCCGGCCCAGGTCGAGGCCGCCGCGTACTACGTCGTGTCGGAGGCACTTGCAAACGTGACCAAGTACGCCCAGGCTTCCGCAGTGGAGGTGAAGGTGGAACGCCAGAACGGGATCGCGGTGGTCGAGGTGGCGGACGACGGCGTCGGTGGCGCCGATCCGCTCCGCGGGTCGGGCCTGCGCGGGCTCGCCGACCGCGTCGCCTCCCTGAGCGGGAAGCTCGAGATCGACAGCCCGCCCGGCGCCGGAACCCGCGTCCGGGCCGAGATCCCACTGGAGTAGGCTGCGATGCCGAATCTTCCGCATGGAACAGTCACGCTCGTCTTCACCGACGTCGAAGGGTCGACGCAGCTCGTCCAGCGCCTGGGCGATCACTATGCGCACGTCCTCGACGACCACCGGCGCCTGTTCCGCGAGGCGGTCGAGGAGGCGAACGGCACGGTCGTCGACCAGCGCGGCGACGAGTTCTTCGTGGTGTTCCCCGAGGCGCGTGCGGCTGCCGACGCAGTCGTCGCGGCGCAGAAGGCATTCGCGGAGCACGACTGGCCCGCGGGCGTCGAGGTTCGCGTCCGAATGGGGATGCACACGGGCGAGCCGGCGATTCGCGGCGAGACGTACGTCGGCCTGGACGTCCATCGCGCCGCTCGGATCTGCCAGGCGGGAAGCGGTGGGCAGATCCTGCTCTCTCGCAGCACCCGCGACGCTCTCAACGCAGAGCACGAGCTCGAGGATCTCGGTGACCACCAGCTGCCCGGCATCGACCAGCCGGAGCGCCTGTTCCAGCTCAACGCCGCCGGGTTGCCGGCACAGTTTCCGCCGCTCAGCACCGCGCGCAAAGGTTTTCGCGGCGTGCGCGTAGTCCTCGCAGACGATTCAGTCCTCTTGCGCGAGGGGATCGCGCGGCTGCTCGAGGACGCGGGCTTCGAGATCGTCGCGCAGAGCGGGACGGCGGACGACCTGCTGCGCCACGTCGGCATGCACAAGCCGGACGTCGCGCTCGTCGACATCCGCATGCCGCCGACGCAGACGGACGAAGGTCTCCGCGCAGCGCAGGCGATCCGGGAGCGCTGGCCCGACACCGGCGTGCTCGTCCTGTCGCAATACGTGGAGCCGGCGTACGCGATGGAGCTGCTCGGCGAGAACGCGGAGGGCGTCGGTTATCTGCTCAAGGACCGTGTCTCGGACGTGGACGAGTTCGCCGCCGCGGTGCGACGCGTGGCCGAGGGCGGCTCGGCGCTCGATCCGGCGGTCGTGTCACAGCTCGTCGGGCGGCGGCGGCGCGACGATCCCTTGGAGGAGCTGACGCCGCGCGAGCGTGAGGTGCTGGAGCTGATGGCCGAGGGCCGCTCGAACCAGGCGATCGCGGAGCGGCTCGTGATCACCCTCCGCGCGGTCGAGAAGCACGTCACGAGCATCTTCAGCAAGCTCCGCCTGCCCGCGACGGCCGAGGATCACCGTCGCGTTTTGGCGGTTTTGACCTACCTGCGGTCCTAGGGAAAACCGCACCTAAGGACGCCAGTCAGCCCCCTGGTCTGGCTCTGCTCCGGAAGGGATCCTGTGCGCATGGACGTCGACACGCTGAACGGAGAGCTTCGCTACCACGGAGCCGCCATGGACAGGCTTGTTCATGTGCTGTGGCAGCTGTCGAACGCTTAGGTCCCACACCACTCCTCCCTCCTCCTGAAGGCCGCCGCTCCCCCGGCGGCCTTCGCCCTTTCGGGGGTGCGGCCCGCCACACGCCAAGACGCCAGATAGCCGCATTTCCCTTCGAGGCCGCCGGTGCGACGCTCGATTCGTCAACCAGCGAAGGAGCGAAACAGCAATGTCCCCTCTGAAACGCTCGAACAACATCGCGGCCCGCATGGGTCGCTGGAGCGCGAGCCACTGGAAGACCGCAGTCTTCGGCTGGCTCGTGTTCGTGATCGCCGCCTTCATGATCGGCGACAAGGTCGGAACGCAGAACATCAAGGACGAGGACGTCAACACCGGCCAGTCGCACAAGGCCGACCAGATCCTCAAGCAGGGCTTCCCGGAGTCGGATCCGCAGACCGAGTTCGTCGTGATCCAGAGCTCGAAGCTGACGGTCAATGCCGCTGCGTTCCGCGCGACGGTGAAGGACGTCGTCGCGGCCGTGGACGGCAACCCTGCGATCAAGCACCTGGAGTCCCCGCTCGACCCTGCGAACGGTGATCAGATCTCCGACGATCGCAACACCGCGATGGTCGTCTTCGACATGAAGGGCAAGTACGACGACGCGACGAAGAAGATCGACGCGATCGAGGCGGCAGTCGCCAAGGTCGCCGACCGCCATCCCGGCTTTTACGTCGGGGAGGCCGGCGCGGTCAGCTCGGGCAAGGCGCTCGACAAGATGTTCACCGACCAGCTGAAGCTGGCCGGCGAGCGATCGATCCCGATCACGATCATCGTCCTCCTGCTCGTCTTCGGCGCCCTCGTCGCCGTCGGCGTGCCGCTGTTGCTCGCGCTTTCGGGCGTCGTTGCAACGGTTGGGCTCGTCGCGCTGCCGAGCCATCTCGTGCCGATGGACCAAAACGTCAACGCGGTGATCCTGCTGATCGGCCTCGCGGTCGGCGTCGACTACTCGCTCTTCTACCTCAAGCGTGAGCGTGAAGAGCGGGCGGCCGGCAAGAGCTCGCGGGCAGCGATCGAAGCCGCGGCGGCGACGTCCGGCCGTTCGGTGCTCATCTCCGGCTTCACGGTGATGATCGCGATGGCCGGGATGATGTTCTCCGGCGACAAGACGTACCTCGGCTTCGGCATCGCGACGATGATGGTCGTCGGCATCGCGATGCTCGGCTCGCTGACGGTGCTGCCGGCACTGCTCTCGAAGCTCGGCGACCGCGTGGAGAAGGGCAAGATCCCGTTCCTCCACCGGCTCCGCCGCGACAGCGGTGAGAACCGGTTCTGGAAGAAGATCCTGACGCCGGCAATGCGCCGGCCGGGTATCGCGGCCGCCGTTGCGGGCGGAGCCCTCCTGTTGATGGCTGTCCCCGTGCTGCACCTGCACACGGCGCAGAGCGGGCTGGACGCGCTGCCGAACAGCGCGCCCACGGTCGAGACGATCAAGAAGGTGCAGAACGAGTTCTCGAACGGCGAGGCCGCTCAGAGCCAGGTCGCGATCAAGGCCGATCTCGACTCGACCGCAACGCAGCACGCGCTCGCGTCCCTGAAGACGCACGTCGAGAAGGCCGACCTGAACACCGGTTCGATCGACACGGAGTACAACGCAGCGCACACCGTCGCGCGGATCGACATCCCGCTCGTCGGCAAGGGCACGGACGACACGTCCATGGCGGCGCTGGACAAGCTCCGCAACGACATCCTCCCGGCGACGATTGGGAAGGTCGACGGCGCGGAGTACGCGGTCACTGGGCCGACGGCGATCTCAGCGGACCAAAACTCGCTGCTGAAGCGGAAGGCGCCGATCGTCTTCGGCTTCGTGCTCGTGTTCGCGTTCGCGTTGCTGCTGGTCACCTTCCGCTCGATCGTGATCGCATTGAAGGCGATCGTCCTGAACCTGCTCTCGGTGGGAGCGGCCTACGGCGTGCTGATCGCCGTCTTCCAGTGGGGCTGGGGCGAGAGCCTGCTCGGCTTCCAGGGGAACGGCGGGATCGCGTCATGGCTGCCGATCTTCATGTTCGTGATCCTGTTCGGACTCTCGATGGACTACCACGTGTTCATCCTGAGCCGCGTGCGGGAGGCGTTCGACCGCGGCATGACGACGGAGAAGGCGGTCGAGCACGGCATCACGACGACCGCCGGTGTGGTCTCCAGCGCGGCGCTGGTGATGGTCGGCGCGTTCGCGGTGTTCGCGTTGATGCCGATCCTCGACATGAAGGAGATGGGCATCGGGCTCGCAGCCGCGGTGCTGATCGACGCCACGATCGTCCGGGCAGTGCTGCTGCCGGCGACGATGAAGCTGCTCGGCGATGCCAACTGGTACCTCCCGAAGTGGCTCGAGTGGCTGCCGAAGCTGGATCACGGGCCGAAGACGGTTGTGCCGGACGTCGCTCCGGCGCCCGCAGTCGGCGCGTTGCTCCTCCCCGCTCCTTCGCACTGACGCGCCCCGGTGAGAGCCGGGGCGCTTCGCATTTCAAGAGCCGGAGGCGGGACTCGAACCCACGGCCCACGGTTTACAAAACCGTTGCTCTACCAACTGAGCTACTCCGGCCTAGCCGCAGAGTAGCGGCGGAAAAGGCTGGGGTCAGACCCCTGCGGGGTCAGACCCCTCGAGGCCGGAGAGTAAGCCGGCGCGTAGCGCGGCTTACGCGGAGGCGGACTGATGCGACGCGGCCACGCGCAGCATGGCCGCGCCGCACGGAGGGGAACAAACGCGAACCACAAGTAGCGCGCGGGTTTTGCCCGCGCGCGTTTCACCGCGAAGCGGCGTAACCCAAAACCTGGGGTCTGACCCGCAGGGTCAGACCCAGGCTTAGGCCGCGTGGACCAAATCGTCGCCTGAGATGGCGACGACTTCGGCCAGCTGGTGCTCCAGGTGGGCGAGAGCCTCCCGCTCGTCCTGGCGCACGCGCTCGCGGCTGATCTTCAGCTCACGGCCGATCTGCTCCAGCGAGGTCGGCTCGCCGTCGAAGCCGAAGCGCAGCTCCAACACGCGGCGCTCACGCTCCGGGAGGCGACGCACGGCCTCGCGCACCGAGCGCGCACGCAGCGCCTCGGCAGCCTCGGCTTCCGGATCGACGGAGTTCGGGTCGGCGAACAGGTCGCCGAGCTCGCCCTCGCCGTCCGAGCCGACCGCCTGGTTCAGCGAAACGGACGCCTCGACCGCGCCGAGCGCCTCCTCGACGTAGCGCAGCTCGAGACCGGTCGCCTTGGCGAGCTCCTCCTGCGTCGGCTCGTCGCCGCTCGCAGCCTGAAGCCGCTGCTTGGCACGGTTCAGCTTCACGCGCCGCTCGTGGACGTGCGTCGGGACGCGGATCGTCGCGGACTGGTTCGAGACCGCACGCTGACAGGCCTGGCGAATCCACCAAGTGGCGTAGGTCGAGAACTTGAAGCCCTTGCGCCAGTCGAACTTCTCGACGGCGCGGTTCAGGCCGATCACGCCCTCCTGGATCAGGTCGCCAAGCTGGAGCCCGTGGCCCTGGTAGCGCTTCGCGATCGAGACGACGAGGCGCAGGTTCGAGTTGATCATCCGCTCCTTCGCCGCGGCGTCGCCACGCTCGACACGCTTTGCGAGCGCGACCTCCTCCGCCGCCGTGAGCAGCGGCCAGCGGCCGGCCTCGTTCATGAACAGCGTGAGGCTGTCCGTCGCGCCCGACGTGACCTCGGGACGGGCGACCGGCTCCGAGTGCGGAGCCGAGATCACCTCGACGCCGCGCTCCTCGAGCTCGGCGCGGAGGCCGGACAGCTCCTCCTCGTCGAGCTCATGCTCGTGCGCGTACGCCTCGAGGATCTCCTCCTCGAGCTCTCCGAGCTCTTCCGCCTCGTCGACGAAAGCGCGGGGTTCTAGTTCAGCAAGCTTGGTCAGTTCAGTTCACTCCTCTTCTCTAAAGAATGGGCGCCTGGCCGGCGCCACACCTTCTAAAACGCGCTGCAGCCGCCCTATATTCCTACAGGAGAACCTGGCGCGACTTCTGGTGGATCAGGATCTTCCGTTTGACCCGCTGGAGCGCATTGTCGATCGTCTTCGTGTCGCAGCCCAACTCCTCAGCCATCTGCTCGTAGGACGAGCCCTCCAGATAGAGACGAAGAGCGTCGGCTTCTAGTTGGGAGAGGCCGCTCCCGAGCGTGAAGACGAGGCTCTGGAGCTCCTCGGTCGAGATCACGCAGACCGAGGGGTCATCCACGCTCGGCCCCGGCAGGGCGTCGCCGAGAGTGCACTCGCTGTCCGACTCCTGGCCGGCCGGGGTGTGGCTGAAGGAGACATATGTGTTCAAAGGCGCATGCTTGAACCGGGTGGCCGTCTTGATCGCCGTGATGATCTGGCGGGTGACGCAGAGCTCGGCGAAGCTCCGGAACGAGGTCTCCTTGTCGGCCCGGAAGTCGCGGACGGCCTTGTAGAGGCCGATGAGCCCCTCCTGGACGAGGTCCTCCGAGTCGCCGCCGGCGAGGAAGTACGAGCTTGCCTTGAGGCGGACGAACCCGGTGTAGCGGCGGATCAGGACGTCCAGTGCGCCGCTGTCCCCGTTGCGGGCGCGCAGCACGAGCTGAAGGTCTTCGAGCTCTCTTTGGGCCTTCTGCGCGGCGGTGGCGGCGGGCCGTGCGGCCATCTGGTCTCCCCGGGGTCAGGGGCGAGACGTAAGTCTCACCCTTAGGTTGAGGGAGAAGATAGCAAGGTCCGCCGCTGTTTACAAGACGTTTGCAATGGACCCAGCATGATACGAACATATGTTCGCCTCGCCCAGGACCTCGCCAATCGCGTGACGCGCGACGGCGGCGAACCCGGGATTGGTGTCCATGTAATAAGGCAGGGCGATCAGCCCCATCGAGAGCGCCCAGCCGCGGCCCCGGGCCCACGTGGCATCGTCCACAGCGACCTCGCGGCGGAAGGTTTCGCGTGCGGCGGCGGGCAAGACGCACCACGCCGGCATCAGGTCGCACGCGGGATCGCCGACACCGACGAGCGAGAAGTCGAGGACCCCCGTCAGACGGCCGTCGTGAACGAGCAGGTTGCCCGGCAGGAGATCTCCATGCAGCCAGCGCGGGGCGTCCAACCACCCGGGTGCGGCAAGCGCCGCGTCCCACGCCACAACCGCGGCATCGACGTTGATCACCCCCTCGAGCTGCTCGAGCGCTTGCCGTGCGGCGGCGTCCTGCGTCGCGAGCGGCGCGCCACGCCGCGTTGGAGGTCCGTCGAGGTCGATCTCCGCGAATGCGCGAATCAGACGAGCGAGATCCCGAGCGCCACGGGCTCAGCCGCATTGCCCGCCTCAGGATTCGCTCCCTCGAGCCAGCCGTAGACGGCCCAGCTGGCCGGATACCCGTGGCTCGGAGCTCCCATGGCCAACGCTTCCGGAATGGCGACCGGGAGATACCGACCGAGACGCTGCGTCCATTCGTATTCGTGGTCGATCGACGAGCTTCCCGACGGACGCCGCGGCAGGCGCACGACCATGTCGTCGCCTAGCCGATAGAGCGCGTTGTCCGTCCCCGAGGACGGGACGCGCTCGATCGGCAGGCCCGCCCAGTCGGGGAACTGCTCGGCGAGCAGCCGCCGTGCGAGGGCAGCATCGGTGTGGAGCTCGTCGGCATGCATCTTCTGCACAGCGCAAGCATGCCGGTCAGACCGCCAGGGCTACAGGCCGCACGGGCGTCTCCGCCAGCAGCACGCCGAGCGCCTCGGCCAGCTGCTCGCGCAGCTCCTCGTCGGCGAGCCTCCCCGCCTCGTCGAACTTCTCCTGCGCGTGACCCACTGCAACGTCGGCTTCGACAACGCGTGCTCCGGCCGTTGCGAGCACCTTGCGCAGCTCCGCCTGCGACCAGACCGCGCCGAAGGCGCCCGTGCTCGCACCCACGACCAGCGCCGGCGTGTTCCGTAGCGGGGTGCTCGCGAACGGTCGCGAGACCCAGTCGATCGCATTCTTCAGCTGCCCTGGGATCGAGGCGTTGTACTCCGGCGTAGCGATGAGCAGGGCATCCGCCTCCGCGACCGCCTCGCGCAGAGAGGCGACGGCCTCCGGCTCGGGCCCGAGCTCGTCGTCCTCGTCGAACGGCGGCACGGCCTTCAGCTCGTCCCAGACCTCGAGCTCCACAAAGGGAGGGAGAAGCGCCTCCGCGGCGCGGAGGAGCTTCCGGTTGTACGAGTCCCGGCGGAGGCTGCCCGAGATCCCGAGAACCCTCATTCCCGTTACGCCTCCTGCAGGAAATAGAGCTCGGCGACCAGCCGAACCTCGTTTGCGAGCGAGGGCTCGCCGCTCGGGAGCGGCATGTTCCAGTTGAGCCCGAACTCGGTGCGGTCGACTGTCGTCTCCAGCTTCAGGATCAGCCGCTCGCGGCCGTAGCCGTCGGTGAGGGGCCCTGCGATCGTCCCGCTGAGCTCGACGGGCTTCGTGACGCCGCGAATCGTGATCTCACCGCGGACGGTGACCGTCTCGCCGGAGCGCTCGATCTCCCGAGACTCGAACTTCAGCTCGGGTTGGCGCTCGGCGTCGAAGAACTCCGGCGACTGCAGGTGGGCCGAGAGGTTCTCGTCCTTGACGTCGACGCTCGCAACGCGGGCCGAGCCCGTGAGGCTCTGCTCCGTCAGCTTGGCATCCACGTCCCTGAACTGGCCCTTGAAGGTGCCCGCCATGTACGGGATCTCGAAGCCGATCGTGGAATGGACAGGATCCAGGTTCCACGTCCCGGTCGGCAACGCCGCCTGGGTGTCTGTCAAAACGCTCATTTACACTCCTCCTTGAGTGCGCTATAATTGACTGAGCAACTAAATGTACCGAGGAAAGATTGTCTAGTCAAGTATTGAGCGAGCAAGCTTCTGCGCTGGACGCCTTCGCAAGGCTCCTGCGGGCCAACGCGGCTGCCACCAGGGCCATGAACGCCCGGCTCGTGGCCGACCACGGGCTCACGATCAACGCCTATGAGGCCCTGCTGCTCCTCGCTCATGCGGAGGATCGCCGGATGCGCCGAGTCGATCTGGCCGAGAAGCTGATCCTGACGGCCTCAGGGGTCACCCGGATGCTGGACGGCCTCGAGCAGGCCGGGTTCGTCGAGCGGGCGGCCTGCGCGAGCGACCGGCGCGTCTCCTACGCAGTTCTGACCGAGACCGGCCTCTCGAAGCTCCGGGAGGCGTCGCGCTCCCACACCGCCGACATCCGCGAGTTCTTCGAGGCGCGCTTCAGCGAGCAGGAGCTCGACCAGCTCGCCGGCCTGCTCGGGCGGATGCCCGGCGCGGCCGAAGCCGTCGGCGAAGCCTGCAGTCCCGACTAGCCGCCGCGCCGCAGCCGCTCGAGCTTCGCGCGAGTCTCGGGATCGAGGGTGTCGCGCAGGTGGTGCGGCCGCTCCTCGCTGTGGGACACGGCCTCCATGTCGCCGAGGAACGTCGCCGACGAGCGCTTCTGCACCTCCTGCCCGGACGTTCCGCGCACGGCGACGTCGGAGGAAACGAGACAGACAACGTCCGTCGCGCGATTCTCCGCGGCGAGACGCTCGAGCAGTGTGTCCGCGTTCTCGGCATAACGAACCTCGAGCGGACCGTACGACTCGTCCGCCCCGCTCCCGTCGAAGACGAGCACCCCGCGCGCACCCTTGAGGGCCACGAAGCTGGCGAGCTCGTCCCGGAGCTGACGCAGGTCCTCGTAGTTCCCGGCGTGGAAGAGGTTATGGCCGTCGAAGAGGTACAGCGTCGGCTCAGCCATCGCGTTGCCTCTTCGCCTCATAGAGCAGCAACGCCGCCGCGACGCTGACGTTCAACGACTCGACGTTCCCTGCCATCGGAATCGAGACGACCTCGTCGCACGTCCGGCGCACCAGAGGACGCAGGCCCTTCCCTTCGGCGCCGAAGACGAGCGCGACCCCGCCGCTGAGATCCGTCTCCCACATCGGCTTGGCGCCGTCGCCGACCGCTCCGAAGATCCAGAGGTCGCCGCGCTTCACCTCGCCGAGGTAGCGCGCGAGATTCGGCACCACCGCGACCGAAACGTGCTCGACCGCCCCGGCCGACGCGCGGCAGACCGCCGGCGTCACCGTCGCGGCGCCGTGCGCAGGCACGACCACGCCCGTCGCGCCTGCTCCCTCCGCGCTGCGGATGACCGCGCCGAGGTTGCGCGGATCGGTGACCTGGTCGAGACAGGCGAGCAGCGGCCGCTCGGCGCCGGCGAGCTCCCAGCCGTCCGCGTAGCGATAGGGCTCGCACCACGCGAGCACCCCTTGATGGTCGCGCGTGCCGGCTGCCTCGCTGAGCTCGCGCTCGAGCTTCGTTTGCAGGCGTGGCCGCTCGAGCGCGCGTAGCCACGACTCGGCTTTCAGCGCTCGTTCGGTCGCCCAGAGCTCGAGCACCTCGCGCCGGCCGCGCAACGCCTCACGCACGGCACGCCGACCGTAGACCTGCTCGCGCGTCACTTCGGGACGAGCTGGAAGCCGTCTGCCACGTCGCGCGCCTCCCAGCCCGCGGCTTCGATCTCCGCGCGCAGCCGGTCGGCCTCGTCGAAGTCGCGGGCCGCCCGCGCCTGCCGGCGCCGTTCAGCCAGCTCGACGACCTCGGGTGGCGCCTCCTTCTCCTCGGCAAGCGACGCCAGACCGAACAGGTCCAGCGCTCGTCGGAGTAGATCGTGGTCGCGCCAGCCGTGCATCACCGCAAGCGCCTCGGGTGTGTTGAAGTCGTCCTCGAGCGTCCCCGTGAAGCTGTCCCAGTCGCCCCCAGGCTGGGACGGACCGCGAAACACCTCGCGGAATCGCTCGACACGCGCCTGCGCCGCCGACATCGTCTCGTCCGAGAAGTCGATCGGCTTCGACCAGTGGGCGGTCATGAAGTAGAGCAGCACCGTCTCCCGCCCCCAACGTTCGAGCACGTCCTTCAGCGGCGCGATGTTGCCGACCGACTTGGACATCTTCTCGCGGTCGAGCCGCAGCAGGCCGTTGTGCATCCAGATGCGCGCGAACTCGCGCCCCGCCGCTTGGGACTGCGCGCGCTCGTTCTCGTGATGCGGAAAGACGAGGTCGAGGCCGCCGAGGTGGATGTCGAAGCTCGGCCCGAGGAACTTCTCCGCCATGGCGGAGCACTCGATGTGCCAGCCCGGGCGGCCGCGTCCCCAGGGCGAGTCCCACCACGTGTCCTCGCCCTCTTTGTTCGCCTTCCAAAGGGAGAAGTCGCGCGGATCCTGCTTGAGCGGGTTCGGCTCCTGCTCCTCCATCTGGTCGGGCCGCTGTCCGGACAGGCGTCCGTACTCAGGGAAGCGCTCGACGCGGAAGTAGACGTCGCCCTGCGACTCGTAGGCGTAGCCGTCGCGGATGAGCTCCTCGATCAGCGCGATGATCTCGGCGACCGTCTCGGTCGCCTTCGGCTCCGCGTCCGGGCGTCCGAGCCCGAGCGCCTCGGTGTCTTGGATGTACCACTGCGCCGCGTTCGCGGCCAGCTCTGCGCTGTGATTCGGGGCCGCCTCGTAGATGCGGTCGTTGATGTCCGTGATGTTCTCGACGAGCATCACGTCGTAGCCGCGGTGCTCGAGCCAGCGCTTGAGCCACAGCGAGATCACATAGGGCCGCGCGTTGCCGATGTGGATGCGCTGGTAGACGGTCGGGCCGCACGTGTACATCCCGATCCGGGCCGGCGGATCGGGAAGCTCGACCCTCGCCTTGGTCAGCGTGTCAAAGAGCCGCATCGATCCTGCGCAAGGTCTCGTCGCGCGGGAGCGCTGCGATCACGGTCCAGAGCTCGGGGCCACGCTCCTGGCCCGTCAGCGCCACGCGCAACGCGCGCAGGTTTCCGCCGACGGCCTTCAGCTCGCGCACGAGCGCGCGTGCGTCGACGTCTCCGTTCGAGCGCTCGATCAGCTCGCGGAAGCGTTCGAGCGTCTCCGGCGCATCGACCTTCACGGGCTTGGGCGCCGTGAGGATCGCGCGCGCGTACTCCTTCGCCTCGTTGAGATCGCGCGCGCCGCGCAAGGCCGGCACCGCCGCAGTGGGAGCGTCGGCTGCCGCGGCGAGCTCGTCGTCGCTCATCGACTCGATCGCCTCGATTGCGAGCCGCCGGACCCGCGGCAGGTCGTAGTGGACGTCGTGCTGCGGCACGCCCAGCTCTTCGAGGTACCGCCGGACAGCCGGTCCGGGGATCCCTGCTTCGCGTAGCGAAGCCACCGTCGCGCCGGGTGCGCGTTTCGCCAGCTTCTTACCGTCCTCGCCGAGGATCAGCCCGTGGTGGACCAACTCGGGCGGCTTCGCGCCGAGCGCCTCGAACAGCCGCCGGTGCAGGGCCTCGTTGGGCCGGTGGTCGAACCCGCGGACGATGTGCGTGATCCCGAAGTCGACGTCGTCGACGACGCTGGCGAGGTGGTAGGTCGCGCTGCCGTCCTCGCGCAGCAGCGTGATGCCGTCGAAACGGTCGCCGAGCGTCGCGCCGGCTTCGCGGTAGCGGTCCTGCCGTTCGCTCTGCCGGACCGGCCCTTCCTCCCATTCGAGCCCGAGCCACTGGAGGTCGCGGATGATCGCCTCCTCCCCGCCGGGCACGTTCCGAGTCGGGTCGGTGTCGTCGATCCGGAGCAGCATCCAGTCGCCGAGGCGGCGGTTGGCGACGGCGCTGAGGGCGTTCCCGACGTGCAGGGAGCCGGTCGGGCTGGGGGCAAAGCGGACTCGCTTCATCTGCGGTCCAGTCTAGAGTCCGGGCCCGTGGAGGCCGCTCTGCTCGACTGGTTCGCCGCGCGCGGCCGCGACCTGCCGTGGCGTCACACGCGTGATCCGTACGCGATCCTCGTGTCGGAGGTGATGGTGCAGCAGACGCAGGTGGAGCGCGTCGTGCCGCGGTACCTCGAGTGGCTCGACCGCTGGCCGACGGTCGACGCCCTGGCGGCGGCGTCTCCCGCGGACGTGATCCGCGCCTGGCAGGGGCTCGGCTACAACCGGCGGGGACTGAACCTGCACCGGGCGGCGCAACAGGCCGCGCGGGAGGGCTGGCCAGACGACCTCACCGAACTGCCGGGCGTGGGCCCGTACACGGCCGCGGCCGTGGCGAACTTCGCCTTCGGCCGCGATGTCCTGCCGGTCGACACGAACGTGCGCCGCGTCCAGGAGCGCACCGGCGGGCAGTTCTCGCCGCGCGCCGCGCAGGCGCTGATGGATCTCGGCGCGACGGTGTGTCTCGCACGCATTCCCCGATGCGGTGTCTGCCCACTCGTCGACACGTGTCCTTCACGCGGACGCCGCTACGAGCCGCAGCGCAAGCAGTCACGCTTCGAAGGTTCCTTCCGCCAGCGCCGTGCACGCACGTTGCGACTGGTCGCCGCGCGAGACCGCATCCTCACGGAGCTCGATGCTGAAGCTGTCGAGTCGCTCCTGCGCGACGGACTTGTCCACGTGGAAGCGGGGATTGTGGCCCTCCCAGCGTGATCGGCACAGGCTACGATCCGCCCGTGACCGGCTCGATCTGGTTCTACCTCTTCCCGCTCTACATCCTCGGCGGCTTGCTCCTGCTGCTGGGCGTCTTCGCACTGCTCGGGCGGATCCAAGGCGGGCGCTTCCTGAAGCCGATCGTGGCCGGACTGATGAAGCTGCCGCTCGTCGGCAGGCTGATGAAGAGGGCCTCGCAGGCGGCGCTCGAGCGGCAAAACCCCGAGCTCGCCAGCGCCGTCAAGAAGATGGAGCGCGCGGGCGTCGCCAAAGATCCCCAGCGTGCCGCCCAGGCACTCTCACGCCTGAGCGCACGCGAACGGGCGGCCTATCTCGACGCGACCGCCGAACAGTCCGACGAGATCGCGCAGAACAGGCAGATGCGCCGCCAGCTCGAGCGGGCCAAGAAGGGCCGCCGCCGATAGCTTCGGGTCGCCTGAGCGGGCAAAGCCCGCACAGGCTTCAAACGGCGTCGCCGAGTCGCCGCCTCGCTCCGCTCTGGCGTAACCGCGACTTCATCCTGCTCTGGAGCGGGCAGGTCGTCTCGACGGTCGGGACGCGCGTCACGAGCATCGCGTTTCCCTTGCTCGTCCTGGCCGAGACGCACTCGCCCGCCAAGGCGGGCATCGTCGGCTTCGCGCAGACGCTGCCGTACATGCTCTTCTACCTTCCGGCCGGCGCACTGGTCGACCGCTGGGACCGCAAGCGCGTCATGCTCGTCGCCGACGCAGGCCGCGTCCTCGCGATCGGCAGCCTCGCGCTGGTCCTCGCCTTCGACGGCTTCACATTCGCGCAAGTTGTCGTCGTCGCCTTCGTCGAGGGATCCGGGTTCGTGTTCTTCAGCCTCTCCGAGTCGGCGGCGCTCCCACAGATCGTCCCGAAGGAGCAGCTGCCGACAGCAGTCGCACAGAACCAGGCGCGGATCCAGGGAGCCGACCTCGCCGGGCAGCCGCTTGGAGGCGCGCTCTTCGGGATCAGCCGCCTGCTGCCGTTCGCCGCCGACGCAATCTCCTACGCCGTGTCGTTCGTGTCGCTGCTGTTCGTGCGCCCGGCATTCCAGGAGGAGCGGGATCGAACGCCCACGCGGTTGCGGGCGGAGATCGTCGAAGGCATCTCCTGGCTGTGGCACCAGCCGTTCCTGCGCGCCGGAGTGCTCCTCGTGGCCGGCTCGAACTACGCGTTCAGCGCCATGATCCTGGCGCTGATCGTGCGCGCGAAGAACCTCGGCGCCTCGTCGGCAACTGTGGGCCTGATGCTGGCGTTCTTCGGCGTCGGTGCGATCGCCGGCTCGATCGTCGCACCGTCAGTGCAGCGGCGTGTCCATGCGAAGGTCGTTCTCATCGGCTCCTTCTGGATCTGGGCGATCGGGGCCTTCTTGAGCGCATTCGTGCACAGTCCCTACACCTTGGGCGCGATCTGGGCCTTCGGCGCGATCTTCGGCCCCATCTTCAACGTCGCCTTCTCCGCCTATCGCTACGCGCTCGTACCCGACCGTCTGCTCGCGCGCGTCGCGAGCGCGGCGCTCGTCGTCGCCTGGGGGGCCATTCCCCTCGGACAGCTCACGGCGGGACTCCTCGTCGAGCAGATCGGCGCCGTAGACACGATCCTCGTCGTCGCAGCCCTGAGCGCCGCCGTCGGCCTCATCGCAACGAGTTCGCGGGCGATCCGCACGGCGCCGCGCGCCGAAGAGCTCCTGGTCGAAATCCGAACGCTCCCGGCGGACGTATAGAACTCTCGATCAGCCCGATCGCACCGCCGACTTCTAGCCGCCCGGCGCGTGTCGAAGCCACACGTTTGGCTCCACGTGGCGACCCACGCCGTCGCGCACCTGGAGCGGCGCGAGCATGCCTGGCACGACGTGATCGCCGTCGCCGGGAAAGGCCATTCCGGTCCAGTCCTCCCAGTCCGCGACCGGCGCGTCGATCGTCATCGACTCCGGCGAGGGCGCGATGATCGCGCCGCCGACGCGCTCGTGCACGCGGATCCACGGATCGAAGTGCGCTCCGTCCTCGCGCCGCCACAACATGTAGCGCTCGATCGGAATCAGCGGGTACCGCGCCTTGAGCGTCGGGCGCACGGGCGCGATCAACTCGCGCAGCCCGGCCCGCGCCGCAGCAGCGCGCATCTCGTCGAGCATTCGGGCGGCTAGGCCCTGGGCCTGCCGGTCGGGCCGCACCGAGATCGCGAGCGCGCAGAGGACATCCGGCTCGCGTCCCGCCTCGAACGCACGCAGGAACGCCTCGTCCCAACCCGCCGGCAGGTCCTCGCCGCTGCCGTCCCAGGGCGTCGGGACGCTGTGCAGCTCGGCGACGAGCTCGTCGCCGTCGAGGAGCCCGAGCTGGAAGTCCGGGTATTCCTCGTACAGCCGGCCCCAGTACTTTCCGCCCGGCACGTTGTGATTCATGTACTCGGGGAAGGTCGGCTTGCTGAGCGTCTCGAAGCGGATCGCGCGCAGATCGGGGCGATCCGCGTAACGGAAGACGTTCACGCGCGTTCGAGCAGCGCGACGGCCTGAGCGGCTAGCCCTTCGCCGCGGCCGGTGAAGCCCAGCCGGTCAGTCGTCGTCGCGCGCACGCTCACCGGCGCGCCGGCGAGCTCCGTCAGAGTGCGCTCCAGCTCCCGGCGCCGGTCGGCGATGCGCGGCTCCTCCCCGATCAGGACGCAGTCGGCGTTCGCGACGGCAAAGCCGGCGTCGCGCACCCGCCCGAGGGCGTCGCGCAGAAGATCGAGCGACGAGATGCCCGCGGGTGTCGACGAGTTGGACGGAAACAGCGACCCGATGTCGCCGAGGCCCGCGGCGCCCAGCACCGCGTCGATCAGCGCGTGCGTGATCACGTCGCCGTCTGAGTGGCCGGCGAGACCGCGCGGCGACTCGAACAGGACGCCGCCGAGGACGAGCGGCACTCCGTCCGCGAACGCGTGCGCATCGACACCGATCCCGACGCGAAAGCTCACCCGAGCGGCTCCTGGCGCGCGCGCCGCCGTTCGAACACGGTGACCGTCTCGTACCCCGCGCTGCGCAAGAGCTCGCGGGCGCGATCGAAGTCGCGGCCGACGAGCTCCGGCATGTGCGCGTCGGATCCGGTCGTAACCGGCACGCCGCGGTTGTGACAGGCAGCGAGAAGGTCGGGATGCGGGTAGAGCTCCCCGACCGGCTTGCGCAGACCGGCGGTCGAGACCTCGACGGCGACTCCCGCCTCTGCGATCGCGTCGGCGATCGCCCCGTAATCGAATCTGTCGACGCGCTCGCCGAAGATCTTCACCAGGTCCGGATGCGAGAGGGAGTCGAACAGGCCGCTCCGCGCCGCGCGCGCCAGCGTCTCGAAATACCGCCGCCATGTCTCCTCGACGCCAACCTCGTCGAGCAGCCGCGGCTCGCCGTCGACACCGTATCCGTCGATGAAGTGGACGGAGCCGAGCAGGTAGTCCCACGGATACGGCGCCAGCAGCGCTCGCGTCTCGTCCTCGCGGCCGGGTACGTAGTCGACCTCGAGCCCGAGCTTCACGGGCAGCCCTCGCTCCCGCGCCTGCAGGATCGCGTCGACGTAGGCGTCGAGGTCGTAGACACAGCGCTCCGTCTGGTACGAAACCGTCCAGAGCGAACGCGTCTGCTTGAAGTAATAGACGTGCTCGGTGAAGCCGATCTCGTCGACGCCGGCCTCACGCGCCTGCTCCACGAACGGATCGACTGCCCAGGTTTCGTGCGCGATCTGCTCACGGGGATTCCGCAGGTGCATGTGGTAGTCGACGATCACAGCAGCGCGGCGACGCGGTCGAGGTCGGCGGCGTCGGTGATCTTCAGCAGACGCGGATCGCCTTCGACCGCTTTCACCCGACCGCCGGCGGCCTCGACCGCGGCGGCGCAGTCGGTCCAATCCGATCCGGTCAGCGCACGGCGGAGCACATCGGCAATGAACGCCTGCGGCGTCTGCACGATGCGGATCTCGTCGCGCGGCAGTGTCTCGACGACACGGTCGTCCTCCACCCGCTTCACCGTGTCAGCGACCGGCAGGGCAGGCACCGCGCCGTCCCAACCTTCGTTGAGCGCGGTGACGACGCGCTCGACGACGTCGTCCTCCAGCAGCGGCCGCGCAGCGTCGTGGACGAGGACGACGGCGGCATCGTCCGGCACTTCCGCGAGCCCGAGCCGCACCGAGTCGGCACGCGTGGGACCACCCGTCACGCAGGCGCTGACCTTGCCGCAGCCGAGCTCCTCGGCGAGCAGGATCGCAGGCTCCTCCCAGTCGGGCGGAGCGGCGACGACGATCGCGTCGACCCAGTCGGACGCGTCGAGGCGCGCGAGGCTTTCTGCCAGCAGGGGCTGTTCGCCCAGGCGAACGAAGGCCTTGGGCCGGTCGGCGCCGAGCCGCTCCCCGCTACCGGCCGCAGCGAGGACGGCCCAGACGCTCACCTCGAGCCGGCGCGCGCCCTCGTGGTCGACTTGCTCTTCGCGGCGGACTTCGTGGTCTTACGGGCCGCCGGCTTGGCCGCGGTCGTGCGTGCGGCGGGCTTCGCGGTCTTGGACGCGACCTTCGCGGGCTTCGCGGCGGTCGTCTTCTTGCGGCCGTTGGAGCCGTTCGTGCTCGAGCTGACGAGGACGCCGTCGAGCCACTCGGCCGCCTCCTCCTCGTCCATGTCCTTCGCGTACATGAGCTCGCTGGCGAGAATCTTCTTGGCCTTGACGAACATCTGCTTCTCGCCGGTGGACAGTCCCTTCTCGACGTCGCGCAGCGACAGGTTCCGCACGACCTCGGCGAGCTCGAGGATGTCGCCCGTCTTCATCTTGTCGCGGTTGTGCTTGAAGCGGCGGTTCCAGTTCTTCGGCATCTGCGTGCCGCCGCCCGTCAAAGCCTTGACGACGACTTTGACCATGTCCTCCCCGATCACCTTGCGGAGCCCAACCTTCTCGGCGTTCTCCGACGGGACGTTGACGGTCATATCATTGTGCAGGATCTTGATCGTCAGGTACTCGCGCTTCTCTCCGAGCACGTCGCGCTTTTCCTTCTTTACAACCGTGCCTGCCCCGTGGTGTGGATACACCACCTTGTCGCCGACTTTGTACAAGCCCGCCCCTTTCGTCCTTATGTGACCGCGAAGCCGGCGGGGTTCTTCCGCCGGCCGAGGTGGACAAGTCTACCAAAAGGCGCTGGAAATGGCCACTTTTTGACCAAAATCCCTGCTAACCAGGGGATTCGCGGAGGAGCGGAGCACAGAGGGCGAGGAGGACGGCCACGGCGCAGAGGAAGATGAAACCGCCGCGGAGGCTGGAGAGGCTCGATACGCCCCCAATCAGCGGCGGGCCGACGAGAAACCCGAGGTAGCCGAGGATCGCGACGGTCGAGAGCGCCGACCCGCGGCCGCCCTCGCCCCCGAGACGGCCTGCGAGCCCGAAGAGGGTCGGCGCTGACAGGGCGAGCCCAGCGCCCGCGATCACGAACCCTGCGAGGGCGACGAGCGCGTGCTGGGCGGTGGCGGCGAGGATGACGCCCGCGGCCGCGGCAACGCCGGCGAACAACATTCGTGACCTGACGGATGGGCCTTCGATCCTCTGCGCCAGCAGGCGGCCGGTTGCCATCGCACCGGCGAACATCCCGGGCCCGAGGCCGCTGATCGCGGGGCCGGAGTCCAGCGTCCGCTCGAGGAAGAGCGCGCTCCAGCCTTCGAGGCCGCTCTCGACGAGGAAGGCAACCGCAAGCACGCCGCCCACGACGAGCAGTGGCCGCTCGAGCCGCGCGCGCCGTTGCGCCGGCTCCGGCGGGGCCGAAGGAGCGAGGTTCGCGAGCACGGTCAGGGCGATCAGGCACGCCACGCCGCCGAGAATCCATGACGGGTGCCCGCCTGCGCGCCGCAGCAGCCCGGCGCCCACACCCCCGCACAGCACGCCGGTGGAGAACGCCGCATGGAGTCCGTCCATCACGCGCACGCGATGTCTCGCCTCGATGCTCGCCGCCTGCGCGTTGACTGCGATGTCGAGCACGCCCGTACCCACGCCGACGAAGGCGAGGGCAGCGAAGAGCGCCGGCACCGACCGCGTCAGTCCCGGGAAGGCCGTGGCTGCACCGAAGAGCACGAGCGCGATCGGGACGAGCTTCGCTCCGAACAGATCGGCGAGCCGACCCGCAAGGAGCATCGCCGGGAGCGCGGCGAGCGCAACGCACAGCAGTCCGAAGCCGAGCTCAGCCTCGCTCGCGTCCGTCGAGCGCTGGATCGCCGGCAGGCACGCCGCCCAGGCGCCCCAGTACAGCCCGAAGACCGCGAAGGCCGCGGCCAAACCTTTAGCGCGGCTCACGAAGCGCTAAAGAGAAGCCGGGGTCTGACCCCCCCGGGGTCAGACCCCAGCCGTTGGTTTGACGTTCAGAGTTGCAGATACCGATCTACGAGGTTGTGCTCCTGCAGCCGCCGGAGGCCCTCGCGGATCTCTCGCGCGCGCACCGTGCCAACCCCGCCGATCGCCTCGAGGTCGCGCTGCGACGCGCGGACGATCGCCTCGAGGTCGCCGAGGTCGTGGACGACCTTCTTCACGACCGCGTCCGGCAGGCGGGGAATGCGCGCGAGTATTCGGAAACCGCGCGGCGCCACGGAGTGGTCGAGCGGATTGACGTCACGTGGATAGCCGAGCAGCTCGGTGAGCCGTTCCGACTCGAGCAGCTGCCGGTACGGGAGCGCGTGCAGACCCTCGAGCGCGAGCTCCGCGCGGGGTCCCGAGCCGTCGGCGTGGTAGTCGTAGACGACGGCGGTACGCTCTGTTGGAACCTCGCCCACGAGCTCGTGGAGCTGCATGCGGATCAGCCGCGCCTCCGCACCGAGCTCGACGCAGTCGCGCTCTATCTCTGCCGCCATCCGCGTCGTCATCTCCGCGCGCTGCAGGACCACGAGCACGTCGTCGAGCACGACCGCGTTTTGGAACTCGAGCGCGGTCAGCCGCGTGAGTACCTGGTCGAGCCGCTGCCGGTACGTCTCGAGCGTGGCGAGCGCCTGGTTCGTCTTCGCCAGCACCTCCGGGACGGGATCGAGCTGGTAGCGCGCCTGCCCGACGTAGACGGAGATGGTCGAGCGTTGCTGCGAGATCGAGATCACCAGCGCGCCCGTCTGCTTCGCAACGCGTTCCGCCGTGCGATGGCGCGTGCCGGTCTCGTTCGACGGGATCGTCGGATCCGGCATGAGCTGCACGTTCGCGTACGCGATCTTCGTCAGCGTCGGCGTGACGATGATCGCGCCGTCCATCTTGGCAAGCTCGTACAGGAATTGCGACGTGAACGGCTGGTCGAGCCGCATCCCGCCGGAGAACAGAAACGAGAGCTCGTTCGGGTCGCCGATCACGAACAGCGCACCCTCGTGCGAGCGGATCACGTCGTCGATCGCCTGGCGGAGGTCGGTACCGGGCGCGATGCGCTCCAGCGCGTCGAGCAGCTGCGGATCGCGGCGCGGATCGTCCTCGGAAGGGGTGCGGGTGAAGCCGAGATGGGTTTGTGGCTCCTGCATCAGACGTCAGTTTGCCAGGTCAGCCTGCGAGCTCAGGTTCCGCCGCCGCTACCACCCGGCGGCCGATGGTCGCCGTGACGAGCCCGACGAGGATGCAAGCCGCGCCGGCGAGCTGGAGCGCCGACGGCGACTCATCCACGATCAGCGCCGCGAAGACGACCGAGCACAGCGGCTGGAAGGTGAGCAGGATCGACGTCGTCACGGCTGGGAGGCGCGGCAGGGAGGTCGAGATCAGGAGCCAGCCAAGCACCTGCGACGAGAGGGCGAGCAGGACGAGCCAGCCGAGCGCCGCCCAGGAAGGCGTGAGGTCGAGATCGCCGACCGCGGCTCCGATCGAGGCGCAGCCGAGCGCCGAGGCGAACGTCGCCGTGAAGAGCGGTCCGGCGGGCCGGCGCAGATCGCGGCTGCCCTCGCGCAGCACGAGCAGGAAACCCGAGTAAGCGATCGCCGTCAGGACGCCGTAGAGGACGCCGAGCCCGGGATTCGATCCGTAGGCGCCCTGCTCGAGCGCGCCCGAGATCAGGAGCACGCCGAAGCCGACGATCGGAATCGCCGCGAGTGACGAGCGATGGGGCCGCTCGCCCAGGATCGCCCAGGCGAGCAGCCCCACCATGACCACCTGCGTATTGCCGAGGACGGTCGCGAGGCCGGCGCCTACCTGCTCTATGCCGTTGTGCCAGAGAACGAGGTCGGCCGCGAAGAACGTGCCCGCCACCCACGCGAGCAAGGCCGCGCGGCGCCGCAGACGGCCATAGCACTGCGTCTCGAGACGCGCGAGAAACCAGAGCGGCGGCAACGCAAAGACGCAGCGGTAGAACGCCCCGGTCGAGGCGGACACGTGCGAGAGGCGGAAGAGGATTCCGGAGAACGCGATCGCGACCGCGCCGACGAGCACAGCCAGCACGGGCTTCTGGCCGACGCCGCGCAGCACGCCGCAACGCTAACCAAGGGCGGGGTCTGACCCCGTAGGGGTCGGACGCCAGCAGTTGAACGCGCTACGCGAGCGCTGCCGTGACGGCCTTCGCCAACGTATCCGTCTCCGTCGGCGTGATCACGACCTTGATCCCGAGCTTCTTGCATTCCTCGAGCCGGCGGTCGGCTTGCCCGGCAGGACGCAGCCGGCCAGTGAGCCCGATCTCGCCGAACGCTGCAAGCCTCTCCTTCGTCGGGACGCCTTTCGCGGCGGACGCAATTGCCAGTGCGATCGCGAGGTCGGCGCCCGGCTCGTCGATGCGCACGCCACCGGCGACGTTGACGAAGACGTCCGCCGTTCCGAGCGCGACGCGCGCGTGCCGGCCGAGGACGGCGACGATCATCGCGAGCCGCTTCGGATCGACGCCGGTCGCGACGCGCCTCGGCATCGCGAGGTCCGTGGGCGCGACCAGCGCCTGGATCTCGAGGAGGATCGGCCGCGTCCCCTCGAGCGCGCACGCGACTGCCGAGCCGACCTCGCTGCCGGCCGTGCGGCCGAAGACCTCAGACGGATCGGGGACGCCGACGAGGCCGGCGCCGGTCATCTCGAAGACGCCGAGCTCGTTCGTCGAGCCGAACCGGTTCTTCGTCGCGCGCAGCACGCGGTGCGCGTGGTAGCGGTCTCCCTCGAACTGCAACACGCAGTCGACCAGGTGCTCGAGCACTCGCGGCCCGGCGACCGAGCCGTCCTTCGTGACATGACCGACGAGGATCGTCGCGACGCCGAGCTCCTTCGCGCCACGCATCAGGCGAGCAGCCGCCTCGCGGACCTGCGCAACGGAGCCTGGCGCCGAGCCGACCTCCGCCGAATAGAGCGTCTGGACGGAATCGATCACGCAGACGTCCGGCCGCTCCGCCTCGAGCGTCGCGCAGACGGTTTCGAGCTCGGTCTCCGCGAGGATCTCGACGCGCTCGGCGCCGCCGAGGCGCTCGGCGCGCAGCTTCACCTGCGCGACCGACTCCTCACCGGTGACCAGCAGCGCACGCCGATCCTTCGACATCGCCGCGAGCGCCGTCAGCAGGAGCGTCGACTTGCCGACGCCGGGCTCGCCGCCGACGAGGACGAGTGACGCGGGCACGAGGCCGCCGCCGAGCACGCGGTCGAGCTCAGCCACGCCGGTGGCGATGCGCTGAGCTTCGGTCGCCTCGACGTCGACCAGGCGCAGAAGCGGCTGGGGAGGCGCCTTCGCGCTGGGCCCGCCGACGACATCTTCGACGAGGGTCCCGAAGGAGTTGCAACCGGGACACTTCCCGAACCAGCGCCCTGCGGAGTAGCCGCAGTCGGTACACGCGTAGTTGACGGCGGGCTTTACCACTCAGCCAGTCTAGGTGCGGCACCTGATGACGGTCCGTGCCGCCTTGGTGACGAATTACGGCGCGGTCGGCAGCAGGTCGTCGTCGAGGCCGCGGCCACGGGCGATCTGCTCGAAGATCATGCGGTCCGTGAGCCACTCGACCGGCGCGCGATCGTCGGTCAGCGGCCGGCCCCGCGGCCGAGCCGGCTGGATCCGGTCGAGGAGCGGCAGCAGCAGCCGCAAGCGGCCGCGTAGAGCCCGTGCGCGTGCCAGGAGCTCCGCGCGCCGGAGCGGTTGCGGAAGACCGATCAGGACGTCGTTGAAGCGAAGCGCACGCCAGCGCCAGACCTGTGGCACCGCCGTCAGCAGCGTCGTGGCAATCGCGTCGGAGAGACGGTGGTCGTCCGGCGTTGCAGCGACGTTGAGCGCGATCGCGCCGCCGGGACGCAGATGCTCTGCCGCGACCTGAAAGAACTCCTGCGTCGCGAGCTGAAACGGCACATAGGGCTGCCGATATGCATCCACGACGATCAGGTCGTAGCGTCGCTCCGAGCGCTCGAGAAACGGACGGCCGTCGGCGGTGATCAGACGAAGCCGCGGGTTGTCGCCGGCGCCGAAGAAGCGCCGCGCCACGTCGTTCACCTTTGGATCGATCTCGACGCCGTCGATCTCGACGTCGGGATAGAAGCGACCGTATGCGCGGGCGACCGTTCCGCCGGCGTTCCCGATCACGACCATCCGTGACGGCGGGTGGTTGAGCAGCGTCGGCAGGATCAGAAACAGATCCCAGTAGCCGCCCGTGAGCACGGCGTCGCGGCGCCACTCGGAGTGCGTTGCGACACCTTCGTTCAGCTGGAGCTCGCGCAGTCCGTCGTCGTACTGGACGACGCGGATGTACTGGTACCGCGACTCCGTCTCGTAGAGGCTGTTCTTGATGTGGCCGGCCGGCAGCGCGAGCAACGCCGCCGCAACGACCGGCGCGACGAGCCACTTGCGTCCGGCCAGCAGCGTGCCTGCGAGCGCGAGACATGCCGCCGTCCCGACGAGTGTCCGCTGCGTTCCGGCGAACGGGATGGCGACAAGGGCGGCGCCGAACGTGCCGACTAGGCTGCCCAGCGTCGACAGCGCGTACAGCCGGCCCGCCACCTTGCCGGCCTCGTCGACGTCGGCGAGTGCGAGCCGGATCGCGAATGGCGAAACGGCGCCGAGCGCCGTCATCGGGATCGCGAACAGCGCCAGCGCGGCGAAGACCGAGCCGACGACCGAACCCACCGAGAGCGCGTCGAGCCCTTCGACGGCGACGCGCAGAATCGGCCGGGCCGCGAAGGGTGTCACCGCCAGAGCCGTTGCGGCGAGCAACAGGATGCGCGCGAGCAGTGCCGGATCCGGGCGGCGGTCGGCGATCCGGCCTCCGAGCCAGTAGCCGAGCGCCAGGTACGCGAGCGTGAGCCCGATGATGTTCGCCCAGACGACGGTCGAGCTCCCGAAGTACGGCGCGAGCAGCCGCGAAGCGGCGATCTCGATCGCAAGGGTTCCGGCTCCCGCCAGAAACACGACCGGCTCCAGTCGTCGGACGCGAATCACGACGACGGTATAGCGGGTCGGGCGCAGTAAATTCGGATCATGTCCCTCCGCGAACGCATCTTCGCAGCCGTCTACGACCCGCTGAGCGCCCGCGCCGAGGAGAAGTTCGGGGCGGAGCTCAAGCGTAAGCTGCTGGCCAACGCGCGCGGTCGTGTGCTCGAGATCGGCGTCGGAACAGGCTTGAGCCTCGCGCACTATCCGCCGGGCGTCGAGCTCATCGGCGTCGATCCGTCGGAGCCGATGCTGCGGCGTGCCCGGAGGCGCGCCGTCGAGCTCGGACGCGAGGTCGCGCTCGTCGAGGCGCCGGCCGAGGCGCTGCCGTTCGAGGACGAGTCGTTCGACACGGTCGTCAGCCTCGCCGTGCTCTGCACGGTCGACGATCCGTCGCGGGCGCTGCAGGAGATCCGCCGAGTGCTGCGGCCCGAGGGGCGCTTCGTGTTCCTCGAGCACGTCCGCTCGTCGGACCCGAAGCTCGCGCGGTGGCAGGACCGGCTCGAACGACCCTGGGGCTGGATTGCCGGCGGCTGCCACCCGAACAGGCGCACGCTCGAGGCGATCGAGGGAGCAGGCTTCGAGGTGGTCGAGCTCGAGCGCGAAGACCTGCCCGACATCCCACGGCTCGTAAGGCCGAACGTCATGGGCGTCGCCAGATCAGGCTAGAAACACGGGAGGCCCGCACGAAGCGGGCCTCCGGTTGACCGTGAGAGGGCGGCTATTCGCCCAGGCCGCACTGCTCGAGCGCGCCGAAGAGGGCCGCGCCGAGCGGGCTGTCCTCGAGGTGGTCGATGCCCTTGAGGTCGGCGAGCACGCTCTCGTTCTTGTTGTGCCCCGCAAGCACGCCGTTCGGCCCAGCGACGCCCACCCCCAGCGCGAAGTACGGCGACAGGCCCGACTCCGCGTACGCGGCGGCAACGCATGACGCCTGCTCGGTCGTGATGCTTTCGCCGAGGCTGGCCGCGGTCTGCTGCACCGCGGCTGCGCTGCTGAGATCGAACAGCAGCCAGTTTCCGGACTGAGTCGATTGCTGCAGTCCTTGCAGCGACGACGACACCCGGATGCAGTCGAACGCGAATGCCGAACCGGCAAGAGCCAGCGCAGCGATCATCAGCGCGAGCAGCGCCAACAGACGATGTCTCATCTTCTCCCCTTCTCGATTGGTTGACCGCAGAAGCGCCGAGGTATACCAGCGCGCTGTCGGGTCCGCTGCGGGAACCGTTAGTGCGCGTCGACTCGGACGTGCGCCGACACGTTGTCCTGCAGAAAGGCTGGGGTCAGACCCCTACGGTGTCAGACCCCGTCGACCCTCCCCACCGTCGACCCTCCGCAGGATCTCCGCCGGACGCTAAGGCACGCGAAGCGGCCTTAGCGGGAGCGCGGAGGGCGGGCTTTGCCGGCCTCCGCGCCGTAGCCATCAGCCGAGCAGCGAAGCTGCTCGGCTATTCGGCAGTGAGCTCTTCGTCCGCCTCGTCGGAGGGCTCCTCCGGCGGGACGGTGACCTTCTCGGGGGTGACCTCGCCCGGGATGACGGTCATGTCGACCTCGTCGGTCTCGCCCTTGCGAGCGACGAGGATCGTCGAGCCCGGCTCCAACGTGCGACCGAGGACGAAGTCTGCGAGCGGATCCTCGATCACGCGCTGGATCGCGCGACGCAGCGGGCGGGCGCCCATCGCCGGGTCGTAGCCCTTCTCGACCAGAAGCTCCTTAGCCTCGTCCGTCAGCTCGATCGCGACGTCGTGAGTCGCCATCTGCTCGCGGACGCGCTTCATCTGGATGTCGACGATCGTGAGGATCTCTTCCTTCGTCAGCTTGTGGAAGACGATCACCTCGTCGATACGGTTGAGCAGCTCGGGCCGGAAGACCTTCTTCAGCTCGCCCATGACGCGGTTCTTCATGTCCTCGTAGGACATGCCGGTGTCGTCGCCCATCGAGAAGCCGAGGCCGACGTTCTTCGAGATCTGGGCGGCACCGATGTTCGAGGTCATGACGATGATCGTGTTGCGGAAGTCGACGCGGCGGCCCTGCGCGTCCGTCAGCTTCCCCTCCTCCAAGATCTGGAGCAGGATGTTGAACACGTCCGGATGCGCCTTCTCGATCTCGTCCAGGAGCAGGACGGAGTACGGCTTGCGGCGCACGGCCTCCGTGAGCTGTCCGCCCTCGTCGTAGCCGATGTAACCGGGCGGCGAGCCGACGAGCCGGGACACGGAGTGCTTCTCCATGTACTCCGACATGTCGACCTGGATCATCGCGTCCTCGTCGCCGAACAGGAACTCGGCGAGCGTGCGCGCCAGTTCCGTCTTGCCGACGCCGGACGGGCCGAGGAAGATGAACGAGCCGGTCGGCCGCTTCGGGTCCTTGATCCCGGCACGCGCGCGCCGGATCGAGCGTGACACCGCGACGATCGCCTCCTCCTGGCCGATCACGCGCTTGTGCAGCTCGTCCTCCATCCGCGTGAGGCGGGCGGACTCGGCCTCGGTCAGCTTGAAGACAGGGATGCCGGTCCACATCGAGACGATGTCAGCGATCTCGTCCTCGCCGACCTCGGGCTGCTCCGCCTCCGCCTCGTTCTGGCGCCAGTTCTCCTCGAGCTCGCGCTTCTTCTGCGTCAGCTTGCGCTCCTTGTCGCGCAGCGACGCCGCCTTCTCGAACTCCTGGTTCTCGATCGCGTCTTCCTTGTCCTTGCGGACCTTCTCGATCTCCTCCTCGAGCTCGCGATAGCGCGGCGGCGCGCTCATCGTGCGGATGCGCATGCGCGACCCGGCCTCGTCGATCAGGTCGATCGCCTTGTCCGGCAGGTGCCGGTCCTGGATGTAGCGGTCGGCCAACGAAGCCGCGGCATGGAGCGCCTCGTCGGAGATCTTGCAGCGGTGGTGCGCCTCGTAGCGGTCGCGCAGCCCGCGCAGGATCTGCACGGTGTCGTCGACCGACGGCTCGTCGACGCGGATCTGCTGGAAGCGGCGCTCGAGCGCTGCGTCGCGCTCGAGATACTTGCGGTACTCGTCGAGCGTCGTCGCGCCGATCGTCTGCAACTCCCCGCGCGCGAGGGCCGGCTTGAGGATCGACGCTGCGTCGATTGCGCCTTCCGCCGCACCGGCGCCGACGAGGTTATGGAGCTCGTCGATGAACAGGATGATGTCGCCGCGCTGCTGAATCTCCTTCATGACCTTCTTCAGCCGCTCCTCGAACTCGCCGCGGTACTTCGAGCCGGCGACGAGCGCGGCGAGGTCGAGCGAGTAAATCTGCTTGCCCTTCAGCAGCTCCGGCACCTGGCCGTTCGCGATGCGCTGGGCGAGGCCCTCGACGACAGCCGTCTTGCCGACGCCGGGCTCGCCGATCAGCACCGGGTTGTTCTTCTGGCGGCGTGAGAGGATCTGCATGATCCGCTCGATCTCGGTCTGCCGGCCGACGACCGGGTCGAGCTTCCCTTCGCCCGCCTGCTTCGTGAAGTTGCGGCCGAACTGGTCGAGCAGCTTCGAGCTCTTCGCCTTCTCGCCCGGTGCGGCGGCGCCACCCTGCTGGCGGCGGCCGGGACCGGAGAGCATGCGGATGATCTCGTTGCGAATCTTGTCCGCATCCGCGTCGAAGTCGAGCAGGATGCGAGCGGCGACGCCTTCGTTCTCGCGCACGAGCCCGAGCAGGATGTGCTCGGTGCCGATGTAGTTGTGGCCGAGGCTCAGCGCTTCGCGCAGCGCGAGCTCCAGCACCTTCTTCGCGCGCGGCGTGAACGGGATCTGGCCGGTCGTGACCTCGTCGCCTTGGCCGACGATGCGAGCGACCTGGGCTCGAACCTCCTCGACGGTGATGTCGAGCGACTCGAGCACGCGGGCCGCGAGACCTTCCTCCTCGCGGAGGAGGCCCAGCAGGATGTGCTCAGTGCCGATGTAGTTGTGCTTGAGCGCCCTCGCCTCGTCCTGGGCGAGAACGACCACTTGGCGAGCCCGTTCAGTGAAGCGTTCGAACAACTGCGTCCTTTCCCTGGCTTGGAGGCTCATCGTAGCCCAGCCGGCGGAAGCTGTGCCTACGGCTTTACCTCTTCATTACTCGGCAAAAGGGAGGCTCAAGCTGAGCCCTTTTTCGCGGGCCAGCTTGCGACGTTTTGGGGGGTGCTGCCTGACCTCCTCCTCGTTCCGCTGCTTGCGGCCGGGTTCGCGTTCGGCCTCGCAACGGCCGCAACAGAGCTCACAAAGGGGCCGGCGCCCCAGTAGGCGTCACCTACGAGCATCGTCGAGACTTCGACGTGGGCTCCGGGCCGGACTCCCCCTGCCCCTCGCCGGGCATCGTGAACGGAACACGGTCGACTCCGAGGCAGCGGAGCATGACTCGATCGTCGCGCAAGGCGCGTTCAGGCAATTCGCGCCCGATATCGGGTTCTACGTGGCGTCGGCGCTCCTTGCCTGCGTCGTCGGGATTTCGATCGCGCTCTATCTGAATTGATCGAAGGCGCTTCACCGTCGGCGGGTGCCGGCCACAGCGTCGTAAAGCTCCTCGAAGGCGGCGACGCCGTGCTCCCAGCCCAGGTTCGACTCCGCCCAGCGGCGGGCGCTCTCGGCGAGGCGGCGTCGGCGGGCAGGGTCGAGCAGGAGCGAGGCGAGCGCATCGGCCATCTCCTCCGCGTCCGCGGCCACGAGCAGCTGCTCGCCGGCCAACTCCTCGACCCCTTCCGCCGCACGCGGTGACGCGACGAGCGCCTTGCCCGCGGCGAGCGACTCGAGCACCTTCATACGCATGCTGCCCCCGCTGCGGATCGGCGCGACCATGACGGCGGCGCGGTCGAGGTACGGGGTCACGTCGGGAACAGAGGCGTGGACCGTGACCGCGCCCCCGGCCAGCGCGCGCACCTCGGGACCGGGCTCGTGCCCGACGAGCTCCAGCCGCGCCTCCGGCACCAGCGCCGCGACGCGCGGGAAAATCGTTCGCGCCAGCCAGAGCACCGCGTCCACGTTCGGCGGATGGCCGAAGCTGCCGACGAAGACGATCGTCGGCGGCTCGCTGCCGATCGGATCGAGCGGCCGTTCCGGGACGTCGACCGCGAGCGGGATCCTCGTCAGGATCGCGCCGCCGGCAGTCGGACGGACGGCATCCAGGTCGCGCTCGGCGAAGACGACGATGGCATCGAACCGCGGCCGCGTCGCGCGCTCGTAGCGCCGCCACGCCGCCGCCTCGAGCCGGCGCACCAGACGTCGCGGTCCACGTGCCGCGCCGCGAAGCTCGTCGGCCCAGGCGGAGGCGGGGTCATAGTCGACGAGGACACGCGGGAGCCCATGCCGCGCGGCGACCTCGACATACTGCGCCATCGCTTGCAGGTGGATCTCGACGAGGTCGGGGTGCCATTCATCGAGCAGGCGCTCGAGCATCCGCGTGTACTCGGCGCTGCGGCAGTCGGTCGCCCACGGGGGCAGGCCGCGCAGCATCCCGACGACCCAGGCGAGGCGGCGCGAAAGCGGCGAGCGCCTTCCCGCCGGGATCTCGTGCACGACGTCGCAGTGCTCCGCGATCGCGGGGTCGACGTGGTCGTCCGGTGTTGCTCGCAGCGCGAGCAGGGCGATCTTGTTCCGCTCTGCCAGCCGGAGCAGCAGCTGCGCGGTGGCCTTGCCGCCGTGCCGCGCGTCGAGCCGAGGCGCGAACGGCGTGCAGACGAGCACGCGCCGCTCGCCACGTCGGGAGTCTGACGAAGCTGAGTTCATACTGAGCCGCGTGCCGCTGGACGTCTCGCTCATCGTCGTCTCGCACAATACGCGCGGCCATCTCGAGCGTTGCCTGAGCGAGCTCGGCAGCGCGCACGAGGTGATCGTCGTCGACACCGGTTCGAGTGACGGCTCGCAGGACCTCGTCCGGGAGAGCTTTCCGCACGTGCGCCTCCTCGTCCTCGCCGACAATCCAGGGTACGGCGGGGCGTTGAACGCCGGCATCGAGCTTGCATCTGGGCGGCACCTCGTGGTGATGAACGCCGATACGTGGCCGCTGCCGCAGGCCGTGGAGCGCCTCGTCGAGTTCGCCGAGGGCGAACCGCCGACGGGCGTCGTCGGGCCGCGGCTCCTCGACCCCGACGGGACGGTGCAACCCTCGGTTCGCGGCTTTCCGACGCTCTGGCGCCTGGCAACCGAGTACCTCTTCCTCCGCTGGCTCGCCCCGCGCACCCGTGCGCTTAACGCGTTCTACGGCAGCGGGTTCGACCACAGCTCGCGCCGCGAGGCTGACTTCGTCGTCGGCGCGGTCATGCTCGTGCGGCGTCAACTGCTGGACGAGATCGGCGGCTTCGATACGGGCTTCTTCATGTTCAACGAGGAGGTCGACCTCTGCTACCGGGCGAGGAAAGCGGGCTGGAGAGTCGTCTTCTGGCCCGGCGCGGAGTTCGTCCACGTCGGCGGAGCCTCCACCGCTGCGGTCTGGCCCCGGATGTACCGCGAGCAGCTGCGCTCGCACCTGCGCTTCCTTGCGAAACACCACAGCTTGCAGGAGGCCGAGCGGGCCCGAAGGCTGCTTGCCGGGGCGATGCGGATTCGAGCCCTCGTCTTCGGGATCCTCGGCCGGCGTGAGCGACGTGCGCTCTCGCTCGATGCCGCCGCCTGGTTGGGGTCGGGAGACGCAGCGGCGCTGCTCGGGCCGTCTTGTTCACGCCAGGACTACTTGTAGACGCGCGCGCGCGTCCCTATGGTGCGAAAACGGGGATGGCGGCGCTGACCTGAGCAGTCGGACGGAGAATCGGTGACCGACTTCACAGTCGAGGAGGGTCGAGCGGCAGCGTCCCAGCGGCTCGCCTGGGCGAGGACGGCCGTTGCAGTTGTGGTCGGAATCATCTGTGTGGCGGTCGTGCTCCACATCGTCTGGCTGGTCCGCTTTCGGCGTGGCTACGTCACTGAGTGGGACGAATCGGGCTACCTGCAGTTTGCGTTGAGCAACTTCGACGCCCTCCACGATGACGGGCTCTGGACTTTCGCGAAGACCGTCGGGGGGCGAGGAACGTTCGGCCCGCTGCTTCCCTTCGTAGCTTCGCTCGCCTACCCCATCGTCGGCCGCGGCGTCTTCGGCAGCTTGCTCGTTTTGCCCCTGTTCTTCGCGGGCCTCGTCGGCGCGGCGTTCGGCCTCGCTCGTCAGCTGGTCTCCGATTCGTGGGCGGTGGTAGCCGCGCTGGCCGTGGCGGCGATCCCGGCGGTCACGGACTACACGCGACTCTTTCACTTCGCCCTCCCCGCAACGGCATGCATGACAGCCGCCCTATGGGCTCTCGTACGGTCGAACGGATTCCGGCGGCCCGCTTGGTCCGCAGCCTTCGGACTGTTCGTTGCGCTGACGCTACTCGCGAGGACGATGACGGTCGCGTACATGCCGGGCTTCGTGCTCGCCGCGGCTGCCCAGTTCCTGGTCGAGGGTCCAGCGCTTCGTGCGCGCCTGCGCAATTTCGCGATCGCCGCAGGCACGTTCGGGCTGGTCGCCGGACCGTGGTACATCCGAAATGCCCGCAGCGTCTATGACCTCCTGCTGGGCTCGGGCTACGGGGAAGGCGCAACGCCGTTCGGCCACCACTATCCCATCACCTCTTGGGGCTACTGGACGAAGGAGCTTCGCCTCGATCTCTCCTACATGTGGCTTCCGCTTGCGGCCGCTCTTCTCCTCGGCTTCTGTGTCGCGTTCGCATATCTCGTCGCGCGGCACCCGCGCCTGAGTCGAGCCAGCCGCCCGCGGAGTGCGCGCGCAGCTGCTGTCCTGGGGCTCCTGCTCGTCGTCCTCGAGGGCTACCTCGTGTTGACGACTTCTCGCAACGAGGGCACCGGGTTCGCGCTTCCCTGGGTTCCGGCGCTCGTCGTTCTCGGCGTGACCGCCGCCGCGAGCGTTCCGGCTCGCGCTGTACGAGTCGCTCTGGCCGGCATCCTCGTCGTGGTCAGCATCGGTGCCGTCGTAGCGAAGAGCGGTTGGTTCGAGCCGCTGGCGAGGACGCGAACAGTCGCCGTCCCGGGTCTCGGCCACGTGCTCGTGACCGAGGGACGCGGGCTCATACAGCGCGAAGTCGGTGGCGACGGTTACGACATCACCCCGGTGACGCACCCGCTCCCGGCGATGCATCGTCGGTGGCTCCCGCTCGCCCGTGACGTCGTCGGCTGGTCGTTGCACCGTGCCGAGCAGCGACACGAACCGCTCAACCTTACGCTCGGGCTCGACGACCGGATCTTCGGAAACTCGCGTCTCATTCTCGCTGCCCAACTCTGGTTCCACCGGTATCTGTCCGTCGACTACCTCAGCGCGTTTCCGGGTGGCGACACCGTCCCCTCGTATCGCCGCCAGCTCCTCTCTCCGCAGCCCGAGAACGCGCTGGTCACCGGCAACCCACCTCCGAGTGGGGCGGCCATCACGCGCTCGAAGGTGGAGGTGGCGGCGCGCGCGCTCGGATTCGCTCGCGAGAAGTCGTTCACGATGCCGGACGGAAGGACGATCTGGATCTGGTGGCGAGAACGGGCCCACAGCTGATGCTCGAAGTGGGGGCCCGCGGAGACTGACGCTAGCCGTCGCCCCCGGGACCGATCACAATCTGCCTATGGGGAGGACGAGTTGGCGGTAGTCGCGCGCCGCGCGGCTGATGCGGCGGCGCTCGCCCGTGCGATGAGCGCGCGCCGGATCGCGGTAGCAAGGGCAGGGCTCGACTGTGCGTTCCTCGCCGCCGTTATCGGGATCTCGACCTTGCCCTACGTTCGCGGCCTCGGTTTCTATTACGACGACTATTCGGTTCTCGGGCACCTCGACTCGGCGCACGACCACTCGCTCGCCGGCCTCTACCACGCGGTGCGGCCTCTCAACGGCCAGCGGCCGCTCCAGTCGCTCACGTTCGCCGGCCTCTACTGGCTCTTCGGACTGAACCCGCTCGGCTACCACGTCGTCAACGTGCTCCTGCTCGTCGCGGTCGCCTGGTTGCTCTATCTCGTCCTGCGCGAGCTCCGGCTTCCGCGGCTCGTGTGCGTCGCCCTGCCCCTCGTGTACTCGACCCTTCCCCACTACGCAACCAACCGGTTCTGGCTCGACGCCTTCCAGATCACCGTGAGCAACGCCTTCTATCTCCTGAGCCTCTACGCCGGCCTGCGGGCGCTTCGTGCTAGAGCGGCAGCGCTCCCCGGCTGGCTCACGCTCGCGGCCGCCGCCGTTGCCGGAAGCCTGTTCGCATACGAGGTCGTCTACCCCCTCTTCGCCCTCGAACTAGGCCTGCTCTGGTGGGCCGCCCGCCGATCGCCTCGCGACGTGCCTGCCGCGCAGTGGATCACGATAGGCGGATTGGCGGTTGCGATCGTCACCATCGGAGTCGTCAAGGCGACGCTGGTCGCCGAACACGGACAGAACAGTTACCAGGTTGGCTTCCAGGGCGGTCTCGCGCACCACCTCGCCTATCTCGTCTCCGGCTCGATCAAGGTCAACGTGGGCAGCTACTTCCTCGCCGTCCCATACGTCCTCTGGTGGATCATGCGCCACCGCCTCACTGCAGCGAGCGTAGGCGCGGCCGGAGCCGGCGGGCTGCTCGCATTCGGCTACGTCTGGTGGATCGGCCGCCGCGATCGCGAGGCGCTGGTCGGCAATCCTCATTGGCGCAACTGTGTGCGCGTCGGTCTCATCGCCTTCGTGCTCGGCTACGCGATCTTCCTGACGAACCGGCAGGTGCTCTTCCGCAGCGCCGGCCTCGACGATCGCGTGAACGCGGCCGCAGCTCTCGGTGTCGCGGCCGTCCTCGTAGGGGCGATCGGGTGGATCGCGGCACGGCTGCCAGAGCAACGAAGGATCGCTCTCTTCGCGGCGAGTGTCGGCTGCATCGTCGCGACGGGCGTCCTCATCATCGGCACACTCGGCTCATTCTGGACGAGTGCGGCGAACGAGCAGCACTCGATCATGAGCAGCCTCCAGCGGACGGCGCCCTCACTGCCGCCTTCGAGCACCGTCGTCCTCGACGGCGTCTGCCCCGAGATCGGCCCGGCCGTCGTGTTCGGCGACGAGTGGGACTTCCGAGGCGCACTCCGGCTTGCCTACCGGGATCCCTCGCTCACAGCAGACACTGCCCCCGACGGTCTGCGTGCCGAAGCACACCAACTAGTCGTGGAGATGACCTTCCTCGGTCGCCGCTCCACGAGGACGTATGGATACGGCCCCCTCCTCTTCGTGTACGACTTCCCGCACCGGACGCTGCGCGCCGTTCGTGACCGGGCAGACGCCGTCCGGTACGTCGCCTCACGCCCCACGCTCGACTGTCAGCCGCAGCGCGGTTTCGCGTGGGGCTTCGATCCGTTTCGCCGGTTGTCGCTCCCGTGATCGACGCGCCCGACTACTCGATCGTCGTTCCCGTCTACGACGAGGAGGAGACGCTCCCCGCGCTGTACGAGCGGCTCACGTGGTTGCTCGAACGCCTCGACGGAAGCGCAGAGGTGATCCTGGTCGACGACGGGAGCCGAGACCACAGCTACGCCCTGATGCTCGACCTGCACAGGCGCGACCCGCGGTTCAAGCTGCTTCGGCTGTCACGGAACTTCGGCCACCAGATCGCTATAACCGCGGGGTTGGACTTCGCCGCGGGACAGGCGGTGATCGTCATGGACGCCGACCTTCAGGATCCTCCGGAGACGGTGCTGACCATGGCCGAGCGCTGGCGCGACGGCTTCGAGGTCGTGTACGGCGTGCGCCGCCAGCGTCTCGGCGAGACACGCTTCAAACGAGTCACCGCCGCGGTCTTCTATCGGCTGCTCCGGCGCCTGGCGGACGTCGAGATCCCGGCGGACGTCGGTGATTTCAGGCTGCTCGATCGGAAAGCCCTCGATGCATACCAGGCGATGCGCGAACACGACCGCTATCTACGCGGCATGGTCAGTTGGATCGGATTCAAGCAGGTCGGCGTCCCGTACAGCCGCGACGAACGGCGCGCCGGGGAGACGAAGTATCCGCTGCGGAAGATGATGAAGTTTGCTGCCGACGGCATCGTCAGCTTTTCGAACGCGCCGCTTCGCCTCGCTCTCGGACTCGGGTTCCTCGTCTCGGCGACCTCGTTTCTCTACGGCTTCGTCGCGATCCTGCTCAAGGTCACCGGCGCCTTCACGGTCCCCGGCTGGACATCGGTCATCTTTGTCACGAGCTTCCTCGGCGGCGTCCAGCTGATCGTGCTCGGCGTGGTCGGCGAGTACGTTGGCAGGACCTACCTCGAGAGCAAGCGACGCCCACTCTACGTCGTCAACCAGACCGCCGGGCTCGTCGAGCCCTCACGGTTGCCGGAGCGGACGGTCGGCTGGCAGCTCGGGCCAGTCGTCGAAGCCGATCGTCACGCGCGTCCGGACTGATTCTCGCCGCGCCGCGGCCAAGCCGTCTCTCAGGAAGCCCCCTCAACAGCCTCCAGGTAGTGGGGCTGGACCGTGGCGAATGGCCCGTGCTCCCGTAACGTTCCCTTGTCCATCCAGAGAGCCCGGCTGCAAAGGCTCGCGAGCATCGCGTGGTCGTGCCCCGCGGCGACCACGACTCCGCCGGCGTCCAGAATGTTGTGCGCGCGCTCCTGGAGGAAGTGCCTAAACTCGTGGTCGAGCGCCTCGTGGACCTCGTCGAGGACCAGGATCTGTGGTTCTGCCTCCTCGGCTACCGCGATCCCCAGGCGGGCCCTCATCCCCTGTGAGTACGTGAGCACCGGGCGCTCGAAGGCCTCGCCCAGCTTGCTCCTCGCCTTCACGTCGTCAAGCGCGCGGACGACTGCTCTGCGAGACAGGCCCGCCAGGATGCCGAGGAGCAACGCGTTCTCCCGGCCCGTCAGCAAGTGCAGCAAGCCACCGTCGATGGACAGCAATGACGCGACACGACCACGAATCTCGATCGTCCCGCTATCCGGCGTGTAGACACCGGCGAGCACGCGAAGAAGGGTCGTCTTCCCCGACCCGCTGGGCCCGATCAAGGCGGTCCCCTCCCCCTTCCCGATCGAGAAGCTGACGTCCCGAAGGCCCCAGGTGGTGAGACCCTGGCCGCGCAGGCGGGCCTCCCCCGGAGTAACGACCCGAAGATGGCGATCGAAGAAGAACTGAATGCCGAGACCGTCCGCGACGATCATCAGATCACCTTCGCGAACTGGTGCTGTTCTGACCTGTAAAGCGGCACGAAGATGACGAAGAGAACGATTGCCGCCGCAAGCGGGATCACCAGCTGCCACGCCGCCGGCCGTGTCCCGAACATGAAAACGCTCCGATACGCCTCGAAGAGGCCGGTCATCGGGTTGATTCGAAGCAGGGTCCTGATCCGCTCGCTCGTCTCCTGAAGCGGCACGAGGCCGGGCGCGAGGAAGAAGAGGATCCTGACGAAGCTGATGACGAACGGCCGGAGCTCCCGAAGCCAGATACCGAAGAGAGTCGCGGCGTACGCCGCCGCCGCTGCAAGGAGGAGGTTCACGAGCAGGACGGCCGGAAACCAGAAGACGCTCCACTCCGGCGCCACGCGATAGATGGCCATCATGGCGACCACGAGTAAGAGACTGGCGGCGAAGCCGACGCTCTCCGTCAGCGCCGAGGAGATCGGCAGCAGCATCCGCCTGAACGACATATTGAGCAGGATCGGCCTCCGGGCATCGAGGGCGCCCATCGCATTCCCGATCGTCAGCATCACCAGCTGGAAGGGAATGACGGCGCACGTGAGGCTGAGTCCCGGCGCCGTTCCAGGCCGGTCGAGCACGAATGTCACGAGAAGGAGGTAGACGCCGACCAGCGCTACAGGCTCGAGCAACCAGCGCGCGAATCTGAACGGGCCGCGGCCATAGCGGAAGCGCAGATCCGACTCGGTCAGCGCGCGCAGGAGATCGATCGTGTTGCCGAGCGCCCGGAGCGACCGGCGGAGCTTCCCCTCGCCGCCGAAGAAGGTCGTCACGCGCTCGCGCGAAATCGCCTCGTTCCGCCCGTGCACGGGAGCAGGGTACTGGCTATCTTGGATGGCATTGCGGCTGCTCATCGTCAACGCCGACGACTTCGGCTGCAGCCGCGGCGTCAACCGAGGGATCGTCGAGGCGCACGAGCACGGGATCGTGACGAGCGCCAGCCTCATGGTGAACCGTGCAGCCGCTAGCGAGGCGGCCGAATACGGTCGGGAGCACCCGGAGCTAGCAGTCGGACTTCACGTAGAGCTTCGACGGTGGCGCGTGCGACGGCGGCCGTGGTCCTTCGTCTGGTCGAACGCGCGACTCCAGCGGCTGGTCATGACGGACCTTGCTGCGCAACTCGAGCGGTTCCGAGCCCTCATGGGCCGCGATCCCACTCACCTCGACTCGCATCAGCACCGCCACCGCAGTGAGTCGCTCCAGCCCATCTTCCAGGACCTCGCGCGGGGGCTCGACGTTCCACTTCGCCACTTCGATGCTCGGATCCGCTTCTGTGGTCGTTTCTACGGCCAGGACGGTGCCGGTCAGCCCGACCTCGCCGCGATCATGCCGGCCGCGCTCATCGCTGCGCTGGAGACGCTGCCCACGGGCGTCACCGAGCTCGGCTGCCACCCCGGCTACACGGACGGCCTGAAGGCGTGGTACCGCGAGGAGCGCGTTCAGGAAGTCGCAACGCTCTGCCATCCCGAAGTCCGCGAGGCGATCGAGCGGCTCCACATCGAGCTCGTCTCGTTCCGAGACGTCGCCGTGCGACGAGACGGAGAGCAGGCGCGGGGCTGACGCCCGCCGAAGACGACCGTGATCGCAGTCATCGTGCTGACACACAACCGAGCGCACCTCCTCGAGCGCTGCGTCGAGGACGTGCTCTGGCGCGTGTCGGAGAAGACGCAGGAGATCATCATCTGGGACAACGCCTCCGACGACGGGACCCGCGAATACCTCGAGGGCGTCCACGGTCCCAGAATTCAGGTCATCCGCCACTCTGAGAACATCGGCACGAACGCGTATGCACCTGCGGTCAAGCTGACGAAGGCTCCGTACATCGTCGAGCTCGACGACGACGTCATCGAAGCTCCGCATGGCTGGGATGCGATCCTCTTGGACGCATTCCTCAAGATTCCTCAGATCGGGTACCTGGTGGCGGATCTAAAGGAGGACCCCAACGACTCTGCGTACCGCTACCTGAAGTATGCGAAGGAGGAGCGGAAAGTCTTCACTCGGAAGGAGGTGAACGGGGTCACGATCCTCGAGGGCCCCACAGGCGGCGGCTGCTCGATGACCTCGCGCGAGATCTACGACCGTGTTGGAGGTTTTCGCCAGCACCGCAAGCTGGTCTTCTGGCACGAGGCCGCGTCATACGTTCGAGACGTGCGCAAGCTCGGCTATCGCACTGCCATCCTCGAGGATCTCAAAGTCTGGCACGCAGGGAGCCCCTTCTACTCGACGACGTCTCCCGCGAAGCTCGCCTTCCACGCGCACCGCCGGCGCGCCGAAGCCCGCAAGAACTTCGCGAAGCGCGTGATCCTGTCCATTCCCTTTGTCGCAGCGATGAATGAACGCCACCGGTGGTTCAGCCCACCGCACCACTACGTGCCGCCGGACCTCCGCCCGAAGCAGCAGGACCGCCCACCCCGTCGTGACTAAACGGAGCCTCCCGGAGCGGCTGCTCGGCCGGGCTCGAGCAGAGTGGGCCGGGCTCCGCAGGACCATGGCGCTCGTCGGCTGGCGCCGGGTGGAGGGGACGCCACGGAAGGCGGGCGTCGCCGTGCGCCCCGGGGCGGAGCCGGCCGGCAGCCGTTACGCGCCGGAAGCAGCCACGGACCAACCCCGGCGCTTGAGGTAGCGGAACATCCGCTTCTTCGTCGCTGCGAGTGTCAGATCGATGTCATGTCCATCGGGCGCGAACGCGAAGTCGGCGAGCGATCGGCGGAGCGTCCAACCGTGGATCTCGCTCGTGAAGTACGACAGCCACATGTCGTCGACGAACCAATAGCGGCGGGGGCAACGAAAGAGCCCAGGGTCGGTGAACACACTCGGATCCGCGACCATCCCGCCCACGCCGACGTAGTCCGCTGGATCGAGCGGTGTCTCGACCCGGTCACGCTCGGCATACGTCCGGGCCCCCGGCCTGTAGGTGAACGCCCACCAGCCTGCAAGTGATCTCGGCGAGAAGCTCGCCAACTGATCGGCGATCATTGAATCCCCGAAGTCCTGATCGTCGTCGATGAAGAGGACGGCGTCGCTCGTTTCGGCGAGCTCGCGGGCGAGGTAGAAGCGCCCGAAGCACCCGATATTGCGCCGGCAATGGAAGGACTGCGCGGGAATCGGGCTCCTGATGAGCGCTTGATCAACGCGTTCCGCTTCCCGGCGGTTGTTGTTCCAGACGTAGAGCGTGGCGGGAAGATCTTGCTCGGCCAGCAGCTCGAGGGTTCGAGGCAGACGCTCGATTCGCTTCCAGACCGCCATGATCACCGGGGTCCGGTTTCGCTCGATCAGGAGCGTCGAGACCTGCGACATCAGCGCATTGTCACGGACGTGCCGCCCTCCGCCGGCGTCTTCGACGCTCCCAGACCCACGGGAGCAGTTCGCCCGTGACTGCCTTCCAGACGAAGGCAGCGCGGTTGTCCCAGTCGAGGATGCCCAGCCGTCGCAAGCAATACGGATCAGTTCCGGCTCCGTTGCGCCCCGGATCGGTCGTGAAGGCGGCCCGATAGCCCGCGGCAGCTGTCGCCGCGCGCACACGCTCGTCGTGGTACCCGTACGGGTACGCCAGCAGCGGCGGGACGTCGTCGAGGTGCGCCGCGAGCTCGTCGAGCGCCCCGGCGAGCTCGGCCTCGAGCTCCTCTTGGCGAAGCTGCGGCATGACGGGGTGGCCGCGACCGTGGGACGCGACGATGCCGCCCGTCGCCTGGAACTCCTCCAGCTCGTCCCAATCCGCGAGCGGCTCGTCGTACGCCCAGGATGCGGCCCGTCCCACCGCAGCGGTGTTCACGAAGATCTGCGGGTGTAGTCGGCCGTGTTCGCCGAAGGCTTCGACGACGCTTCGAAAGCCGTCGTCCGCAGCGATCACGTAGCTTCGCGGCGGAAGCGTGGCCGCCGGGTCGGCGTGGAATGCGAGCAGGCGCTCGGGTGCAAGCGGCCGGAACCGAAGGAGCCGCAGCCACCGCAGCTGGCGCTCGAGTCGCCGCGGCCGGATGAAGAGGTGGGCCTGCTCAGGATCCGGCCTCTCCTGAACTCCGTGGTAGTAGAAGACGACGTACGAACTCCGCGTCAGCCTTTCCCACTCACGACTCGTGGCGACGGAACGAACGCCGAGCCAGAATGCCGCGTCGGCTGCAAGCGTCAACAGCGCGCCCGGGCTCCGGACGAGCACGCCGAGCAATCCGGACCGGCACAGCGCCCGACGGATGACGCGCCTGCGCCAGAAGGCGTGGAAGAAGGAGCCGAGCTGAAGCTCGGTCAGTAGCGAGGGGTCGACTCGCACGAGCTCGACCGACGAGGCACCTCGCGCATGGCACAGACGTACAAAGGACGCTGTATCCGGCAACTCGTCCGGCTCGCCCGACGCAATCTCGACGCCGGCCCTGCGCAGCCGGACGGCGATGGCCTCCGCGCGCGCGGCGCCGTTGGGCAGACCACGGGCAGTTCGCTCGAGTAGCTCATCCGGACCGGAGACTCGTACGATGGGCCGCGGGAAGGGCCCGACTAGCGGCGAGAGGTCCCCGTAGGGCTTCGACGTCTGAGCCAGCCAGCGCGCGAGCGCGGTGTCTGGAGGTCCCACGATGGAGTGGATACGAGCGTTGCCTGGCGAGTGCGCGTCAATCCGCATGTCGTCACTCACGGTTCGCCGAGGTTCCCTTGAAACGCCTCGCTGGATTCCTCCGGACTTCCAGCGCGCCAGATGAAGTTACGCAATGAAACAGTTGCGCGAAAGCCGGAGAACCTTTAAGTGTGGGTCTTGCGCGCTCCCAATCACGCGCGCGAAGCTCGCGTCTCGGCCCGAATCGGGCAACCTGCCATGCATGACGATCCCCATTTTGCCGGTTTGGCCACGCGCCAACTACCCGGGAACACTTACCTTCGGTGACCACACCTGATCGGCTGCCGCCGACGATGACTTGGCGCTCTCGGGTGACGCGTGATTCGATCGTGCGGCAGTTCGGCAGGTTCGCTGTCGTCGGCGTAAGCAACACGGTTGTCAGCTTTGTCGCCTACGCCATCCTGATCCATATCGGCGTGCTCTATGGAGCCGCCGGCGCACTCGCTTTCGCGCTCGGCGCTGCGAACGGATACATCCTCAATCGGCGGTGGACGTTCGCAGCTCGGGACTCCATGCGTGCGCGCCTCAGATACGTGGTAGTGCAAATCGTTGGGTTAGGAGCGACCGTTGCGCTTCTCTGGCTGTTCGTCTCCTACGCGGGTATCGGCCGCCTTGCCGCGTATCCGATAACCATTCCGGCCGTGACCGTGGCGACGTTCTTCGCCAACCGCGGCTGGACGTTCGAGCTCTGACGCGGGTGCACCTCGTTGAAACCGCCCTGTCATCTCATTGCCGGATCGAGCAGGATCGCAACCCCTCCCTCGTGTGGAAACTCGCGCGCGAGCGTCGCGCGGGTCACAAGCCGACGGCGCAGCGATTGCAGGCGCACGATCGTAAATGCCTGGACTACGTGACGAGTCTGGATTCGACGGAAACCCGGCAGAGGAGCACGATCGGCCTGCGGAGCGTTGATGCTGTCGCTTTCCTCGATCACGTCGATCTCACTGAGGTAAGCGCCTTGTCGTGTCATGTCCCTAAGCTGGGGTTGATACAGCCGGAGCACGAAACTCGTGTACACGTCGGCGAGAACGGCACGACTCGTCGACGGTGAACCGAGTGCAGTGGCGACCGCGCGGATGTCCGGTCTTTGCAGGTCGCGCCGTCGAGAGATGTCGGTCGAGACGCCGATCAGCAGCAAGCAGGCGACTACGCACGCAACGAGCCCGGCCTTACCCGCTCGCGCCGTGCCGGCAACCGCCGCCGCCGGAATTGTCAGCGGCACAATCGCGACGATGAGGTTGCGGTACATGAAGTAGTCCCCGCGACCGCCGAAGAAACGATCGCCGACGACTCCCAACACGAAAGGCGCTCCTACGGCGACTGTTCCGAACATGACTGCGAGCAACGCACCGTTCCTCTCCGACCGCTCTGTCCAGAGGAAGAGGCCTACGATGACGACTATTGGTATCGCGCCGATAATCGGCCGAATGTGCGCGATCGGGTACGCGCCCACCACCAGCTGGTGCAGAAAGTATGCCGCTCGCCCGCCGATGGCGGACTCCGAGATCCAGGCGGTGTGCTGCGTGTACTGGGCTTGATAGATCGCGAGCGGAAGGAGGGCTGCAGCCACCAAGGTCACGAGTGCGACGGCCGCGCCCACCGCGCGCCTGTCAGCGGATCGATACAAGAGCCAAACCGCCTCGGCGGCGAGAAGGAAAAACGCGAAATAGTGCGTTGTGAGTGCGAGGCCCGACACGATCGCCCACCCCGCCAACCACCAACGAGCACCTGGCTCGGTCGCCCGTTGCAGGAACGCAAGAGAAAGAGTGCCGAAGAAGACGAGCATTGCATACGCGCGCGCTTCCTGCGAGTACCAGACAAGGAAAGGGCTGACGGCGATGAGCGCGGCCGTAAAGCACGATGCCCGACGGGAGACAAACACGCGCGCCGCGGCATAGGCTGCGGGGACTGTCGCCGTTCCGAAGACGGCGGAGAGTGACCTGAGACCCGTCTCGTGCAGACCGAAAAGCCTCGACCAACCCCAGGCCAGCACGTAGTAGAGCGGAGGCGTCGACTCGCTGCCGGGAATCGCCGCAAGCATGTCGGACAGCGAACGATGTAGGAGATCGACCGTTATGGCTTCGTCGTACCAATAGCTCTGTGCGCGGAGTGTCGAGAAGCGCAAGAACGCCGCGATCACCGTCAGTCCGGCGACTACCTGAAGATGCCGTGCCGCGAAGGGGAGCCGCGCTGCCTCGATGAGCGCGCCTCGACGTCCCTGCCCAGGGCGGGACGCGGGGTGCGACGGAGCGACAAGATCTCTCGCGAACAAAGGCCGGGTCAGCGTCCTTTACTGCGTCCGAACCAGCGCGTCGGCAACAGAGCCGCGGACGGCTTGGCACCTCAGCGAAACGACGGGAGTGCGGAGGCTTGTCGGTGCGCTGTACGTCCTTGCCGCACTCATATACGGGCAACGGCGTCCGCGGAACGCCGAGGATCATTCGACGAGCGCCTTTTTCGTGGCTGATCGACTTCCCGTCCCGGGCCCGCGGCCCAGCGTATCCCGAACCATGCGACGACGAGCGCGATCACCGTCACGGCGACCGACCAACCCTTCTTCTGCCAACTGTCCGTCGAGAAGTCGCCGAAGATCCAGTCGAAACCGAAACACCCGGGGGCCGGCAGTGCGCAAGGACCGCCCAACCAGCCGTGTGAGTTGAAGAACGCGTAGGGGTACCACAGGTTCACGACGAAGAGAACGGACAGGGCTGCGAATGCCACGCGCAACGGGCGGACGAAAACGAGCGGCGCCAGGAACGCGAGAGAGTAGAACATGTAGCGCTCGTGCATCCGCGTCAGCAGCACGAACGCGAGGAGGCTCACGATGCCTGCAGCGAGAGTCAAGATACGCCCCTCGTCGGCGCCACGCTCGATGGCACGGTGCGCGCGCGACATCACCACCACGATGCTGAAAGCGAGGGCGAGCATCCCGAAGTACAGGGCGGGAATGCCGGCGACGGCGACGTAATCGCCCGAAGCATCGGGCCGCCCGAACCCGACGGCGCCCCAGAGGTTGAACGCGTTTTCGCTCGTGACGGGGTAGAGCGAGGCCGAGCGCCTGTCGAAGCGAACGAGCTCCATCGGACCAAGGCCGAACGGAACGGCCGTGAGGAACCAGAGCCCAAGGGATAGCCCCGCCGACAGGGCGATGCTGAGGATCCCCTTCGTCCGCTCCGAGCCTGAGCGGCGGCGCAGGTGGCGCCGGTAGAGCGCGTAGAGCATGACCGGGAGGACGAAGGCCGCCTGCGGCTTGACTGCGATCGCGAGTGCGAACAGCAGGAAAGCGACGAGCTCGCGTCGGAGCAACGGCGGCCCGGTGAAGAGGAGAAGAAGCGACCAGAGCGCAAACAGCGCGGGCACAGCGTCGACCTGGCCCCAGACTGCACTCAGCATGATGAAGGCCGGGTTGAACAGCACCGCGGCAGCGACGAGCGGACGGACCGGCAAGCGTTCTCTGATCGAAAGCGGAGCGATGCGTTCGGCCAACGTTCCCGCGATCCAGGCGAGCCCCAGGTCGGCGAGGATTGCCGGCATCTTCAGGAGCACGTACCCCGGCGGCGCGGAGATCTTGCCGATCAGCCAAAGCACGTACATGTATCCGGGGGGATAGTCGGCGAAGTGTCCCCCGGCGTAGAACCGGCTAGGACCCACCTCGACAACACGTGTCGCCCAGGCCTGGAACCACTTCAGATCCCCGTAGAAGCCGGCGTGAGGCGCGATCGCGATCCGGACGAGCAGTGCCACGGAAAACATGGCCAGCAACGCCACAGGGGCGTCGAGACGCCAAATCAACCGCCCGCGGAAGTCGTCGCGCGACAGGGACGACGAATAGCCGTATGTCACGAGCTCTCTTAGCCGCCTCGCGCCTCGCCATCGCAGCCGACGAGGAACCTGATGTTCGTCACGGGTTGAAGTTCGGCGTAATTCTTGGCATGTCCGGGTTGGCGGCTCGGCCGGTCCCAGAAGCCGACCCCGCTGACAGAGGCCACGGCGCCTTCGTTTCTCCAGGCTCGGCTGGGGGAGCCGCAGCCCCGCGCGAATCTCCGACGAGCACCTACGATCGCTGCTCGAGCTCGTGTCGCACGCGGGAGACATGCCGGCGCCGGCAGCTCGGCGAGCATGTATGAATGTCTGGCAACGAGAATCATTTGGATGTCGCCATCGTCCTGGATTCGATCCTTGACGATCACGGCTCTGACACGCCAGACATGACGCTCGAAAGCGCTGTCGCGCCGCGGTGTGGCTCGGGCCGGCCTACGCAGCTTGTTGATCGCCCGAATCGTGGTCGTGCGCGGCCGCAGGTCGACGAGTCCGCGCTGTGGATCGCTGAGCGTCTTTAGACCCCCGAGTGTGTTGTCGCACCGACTCGGGCTGGTGCGAGAGGAGGCTCCGGTGGTTGTTCCCGCCGCCGCCATCAGCCCGCAGAGGACAAGCGCGCCGGCGAATCGCCTGATGCTCATGGCACTTGGGGTACAGCGGACGTCGTGGCCCAGAGACTCAGTTCTGCAAGACGGAGGCGTCGCAGGCTAGGCGCGCGATCCGAGCTGAGGCTCCCTGCTCGCAGGGGCAGCGGCCGAGGGGTTCGTGGGAGCGGGATCGTTTGCCTGTTAGACAACGACTACGCTGATCGGAGTCGTGGCGCGAGAGTTGCCCGCCCGGTCGACCGCAACGGCGTAGATCGTGTGAGATCCCCTTGCTACCTGCTTGTTGTTCGTGTTCCAGTTGACGCGATAGGGCGCGGAGGTGGCCGTGCCGATGAGGTTGTTGTCGACATAGAAGTCGACGCGCGCGACCCCCAAGCCGGCGTCGCCGGCGGTCGCCTCGAGTCGAACGACGCCGCGCACGGTCGCGCCGTTCACCGGAGTGGTCAGCGTTACCTGCGGCGCGGTCGTGTCGATCTGGATGAGCTGAGTGTTCGTCGCCTCGACGTTGCCTGCGCCGTCCCACGCCCGGTACTTGACGGTCGACGTCGAGGAGACGTTGAACGGAGCTGAGTAAGCGGGGCTGGCGAGCGACGGATCGGAGCCATCTGTCGTGTATCGGATGAACGCAACACCAGATCCACCGGAATCGACTGCGGAAAGGCTGACGCTGACGGGTGCCGCAGACCAGCCGCTCGGGCACGCACTGCCGTTGCAGGCGATCGAAGAAGTCGGCGGTGTCGTATCGGCCGAAGTCGTGGCGACCTGGATCAGTTGGGAGTTCGTCGCCTCGACGTTGCCTGCGTTGTCCCACGCGCGGAACTTCACCGTCCTCGTCGACGTGATGCTGAACGTATTGGTGTAGAGCGTGCTCGAGCTCGTCGGGTCCGAGCCGTCAGTCGTGTAGCGGATGGCGGCAAGATTCGAGCCGCCCGAGTCGGTCGCCGAGAGCGCAACGGTAACGGCCGACGAATACGTGGTGCTCGAGCATGCAGCGCCGTTGCAAGTGATCGAAGAAACCGGAGTCACCGTGTCGATCGAGATCAACTGCGACTGCGTCCCCTCGATGTTCCCGGCGTTGTCCCAGGCTCGGTACTTGACCGTCGTCGTGGTCGCAACCGGGAAGGGCCCCGAGTAGATCGGGCTGAACGCCGTCGGATCAGACCCATCCGTCGTGTAGCGGATGACGGCGACGCCGGTGTCGGAGTCGACGGACGAGAGGCTGACGCTGACAGGCGCCGAATACCAACCGCCGCCCGAGCACGTGGCGCCGTTGCATGCGATCGAAGACGTGGGCGGTGCCTGATCGGCGACGGACGGAGCCTGCTGCAGTGGCCCGCCGATGACGTCGTGCACTGTCTTCACAACCGTTCCGTTTGCGCTTCTCGGCTGGAGCCAGTCCAGAAATGCTTGGAGGTTGCTCTGGCTGATCGCGTAGGAGTCGCAGCCGTCACAGACGTGGTGGAAGACGAAGGTGATCCAGCCGCCGGTCGCCTCGGCGTTCATGACAGCGTTCTCGAGATCCTGGACGGTCGTGCCCGAGCGAACACTCGCCTGGGTACGGATCTCCCAGATGTTCTGCGGGGGAATCGTCTCGGCTGCGGGGCAGCCCGTTTGTGCCGGTGAGCAGAGCCCCCACGATCGTCTGCCCGAGTTGTAGCCGCACGCCTGGAGGATCGAATCGGTGCTCGCGTTGTAGTCACCGTACGGATAGGCAAAGTCGGTGACGGCAAGGCCTTGTGACATGAGCGCCCGCCTGTCTTGGCAAACCTGGCGTTGTGCCTCGGTGAGGCTCACGGTGGGGAGATCGACGTGATTGATCGTGTGTCCGGCGATCTCGTTGCCGGCACTCTGGAGGCTCTGGAGCTGGGCCCAGCCAAGGAAGCTGGGGCTGGTCCCAACGTTTCCGCTGTTGACGTAGAACGTGCCGTGCATGCCCTCGCCCGCGAGGATCGGCGCCGCGGCGACCTGGTCGCCCCACGCGTCGTCGAAGGTCAGCGAGACGATCGTCTGCCGGGGCGGTTCCAGCGCACCGCCACCGAAGTCGTCGATGATCGGATTCGTGCCGCGCGGCCGCACGCCGATCTTGCCCGTCCGGTACGTCGTGTCCGTGGCCGAGGCGACCTGCTGCCAGGAGCCAAGATGGTAGACCCACCCCTGCACCGAGTCGGCGATCACGCGCAGAGCGAGTTGATCTCCGGGATCGAGCGAGAATCCGTCGAACGTCGCGAGCGTGGTGAAGACGTTTGCGTCCTCGCGATAGAGAACGAAGGTCGCGGGCGAGTTTGCGCCTTGCCACTGCCAGATGTAGCCGCTCAGCTGCCCCGCTCCGTTGAGGCTCGCGTCCGCCACCACCCCGGCGTTGTTGGTCGCGAGCAGGATGGTGGCGCGCGCCTCGACGTCTCCGGTGAACGAGTCCTTCCAGCCCGACGTGGTCGTGCCAGTGCCGGAGGAAGCCACCGCGTTGTTCAGGAGCTGAGCCCCGCCGCTGGAGAGCGCGCTCCAGTTACCGCCGCCCGACAGGGGGTTCTCGTTCGCGCGGTTGAAGCTGTCCAGGATCGGCGTTCCGCCGGGCGGCGAGGCGGCAGCCTGTGCAGGGACAGCCGTCGAGCCAGAAAACGCCCCGGCCGTCATGACCAAGACGAATCCGAGTAGAAATCGATATTTCAGCCGCAGCAACCTAACCCCTCTCCCCCTTCGGGCCTGCTCGTAGGATGCGTATTTCCCGCCGACCTGTCAATGGCACTTCGAGATCAGCCTCGCCGCAGGAGCCTTCCCCACAGTTCTCGACGGCCCAGACCGCGGCCGGCTCCTCGCCAGAACGCGTAGCTGAAGACGAACGCGAACCACTTCCGCGACCACGACGGTCGTCGCAGGAGAAGGCCCAGCCGGGCGAGAGTGCGAGGCGGCACACGCAGCGCGAGACACAACGCGAGCAGCGGGATCCAAAGCCCTCTCGATCCTTGATTTCCGCCCAATTCGGTCTGCCGAACGATCGCCGGATCGCGGCGGTAGAGCTCGACTGCGATCTGACCTCGGAGCTCACGATCGGCGACGATCTCCCGCCAATCGTCTCGCCGTTCTTCGGTCACCACGGCTTCCGGGATGAAGACGAAGCGAGCGCCGGCTCTGTCGAGCCGGTACGCGAATTCGAAGTCGTTCAGGACGGGCAGGTCCGCCGAGAAGCCCTCCACCTCGTCGAACAGACAACGAGCGACCGAGCAGTTGCCCCCGTAGCAGTCGAGGTAGCTGATGGGCCGGACGAGAAGGTGCTCGTAATGCTCTCGTGCCGCCTCTGCCCGTAGCTGCGCGAAGGGGTCCGCATCGGCGGGAATCCGTCGGGCGATTACGCCGACACCGACGGTGCGGGGCGAGACCCGGTGGGCCATGAGATGAGCAGAGATGAGTGAGGGAGAAGCGATCATGTCGTCATCGACGAAGAGCAGCACTCGCCCTCTCGCACCATCGGCACCTGTGTTACGTGCGGTGGAGGCCCCCGCCCGGGCCTGCTTCAGGACGCGCAACGAGAACGGCGGATCGAAGCTTGAGAGCATCTCGGCCGTCCCGTCAGTCGATCCATCGAGGACGACAATCACCTCGAATCCGTGCGGTCCGACGGCCTGACGCTCGAACGACGCGAGACAGGCTTGCAATAACGCACGCCTGTTGTGGCTCGGAATGATGACACTTAAATCGGGAGGCATCCGTCACGCACGGCCTGTAATAGTGTCTGAAGCCCTATGAGGTATCGGAGCGTTGCGGACCTCGACGCGGACGTCGTCGACTGGCTTCCGCGCCTGCCCCGTGATCTCGAGCTGATCGTCGGTATCCCGCGCAGCGGGCTACTCGCCGCGACCCTTCTGGCGCTGCACCTGAACCTGCCGATGACGGATGTCGAAGGCCTGATCGAGGGCCGTGTCATGCAGGCGGGGCCGCGCTTCTCGGGAGATGTCGTCGGGCTGCTCGCCGAGCCGAGAAAGATCCTCGTCGTCGACGACAGCATCCTCCTCGGGCGCCAATTGGAGCGGGTCAAAGCACGCATCCGGGCGGCGTCCTTGCCGCACACCATCAGCTACGCGGTGCTCTATCCGGCTCCCGGAGCCGAGCAAAGCGTCGACTTCTTCTTCGAGACCGTCAAGATGCCTCGGTGCTTCGAATGGAACCTCATGCACCATCCCTGGGTCCTCTCGAAGACGTGCATGGATATCGACGGCGTCCTCTGCCGCGACCCCTCTGCCGCGGAGAACGACGACGGTCCTGAATATCGACGGTTCTTGGATGCGGCGGACCGCCGGTATCTTCCGACCGCTCCCGTCCGCTGGCTCGTCACCGCGAGACTCGAGAAGTATCGAACGGCGACCGAGGAATGGCTTACGGCGAACGGCGTGGAGTACGGGGAGCTCCTGATGATGGATTACCCCGATATGGCCGCGCGCCGAGCCGCCAACGCGTACGCATCTTTCAAAGCCGAGATCTACCGAAGGACAGATGCCCTCCTCTTCGTCGAAAGCTCCCCGAAGCACGCCGGCGAGATCGCACGCCTTTCCGGGAAGTGCGTCTTCTGCGTCGAGACGAGAACAATGGTCGAGCCGGGGCTTCTTCCGCGTGTGCAGCGCACCGCAACCGAACTGCCTCGCCGCGTTCTCGCGTGGACGAGCAAAGCTGTCACGCGCGCCTAGCAGATAGACCAGGAACCCCCCGCACCGGCGGCCTCGCGGCGCACCAGGCCGTCGTAATCGGAGTACTGCGGATGATCGAGGACGTGCGCCATGTAGAGCTTTCGTGGCCACAGCGTGTGGGATTCCCGCTCCGGTACGTAGAACTCGGCAGCGTAGATCGGCGAAAGCTTGCGGAGCGCGTGCGCGGCGTTGAACTCGGAGATCGCGAGCCGCTCCCCGTTGTGGTCGGCGTATGTGAACCCGGTGATGTCGTCGAAGTAGCAGAGCACGCGTGGGAGCATGAGCTCGGCGTCGGCTTCGAACGCGCGCAGCGCGCAGACCGTAGACGAGTACAGGTCGAGATCGAACGACACGAAGCCGATCGGCGCTGGGCGGCCGGCTACGAACTCGGGGACTGTCTGCTCGACCAGGCCTAGGATGAGCTTCGCTCGCTCGAGGCTCGGCAGGAGCCGCCCCTCGTCGAGCGGAAACTGACCTTCCAGAAACAGGTTCGGACAGTCGCGGAAATCTGTCGGTTTCGGCAAGCCGCGACCGCTGTCGAAACCGTACACGTCGATGCTCACCCCGAATGCCTCTTCCGCGAACACGCTCGCTTTTTCCAGTGCAAGCAGCCCGCGGCCGCCGGCGACGCCGAACTCGATTGTCGAGATCGCCGGAACACCGAGCACCTTCGCCAGGCGCGCGGCGTGGAGCACACCGTAAAGGTAGTTCGCACGCAGTGACGAGCCTCCCCGCGCCATGATCCTCTCGTGAAGGAGATTGACGTGCGCGTAATCGAACGGAGAGCGCGCCGCCTCCTCCTCCGAGACTTTGCTGGAGTCCGTCTCCTCGACCAAGCGCGCGGCGAAAAAGACGAGGCGGCGCGCGCCGCCTCTCAGTCGCTCCTTCATGAACGCGCGTGCAGGAATACCTGGAGCAGGAGCCTACTCTACCCGCTCGTGGAGCTTGTATAGACCGGGCCGGGCTTGAATGCCTTCCGCGCGCGAGCACAGTCGCGGGCGGACCCAATGTGCCGTGTCCTGCCCGTCGGCAGGTCCACGAACACTGCGTGGCCGTACGCCGTGACGTAGTCCTCGGGAAACGCAAGCGCGAAGATCGTGCTGCGGCTACACGACACGCTCCGCCGATAGATCGGAACGGCCCTGAGCGATCGTTCGTTGAAGCGTAGGTCGACGGCACCTCGGAGCTCCGCCGGCGCTTGGAAGATCGGGACGCCCGGCGCGGTTCTCGCCGGATAGCCGAACGTGAAGATCGTCGACCCCGCCGGTGGATGCGGCAGCACAGTCTGCAATCGCTCCAAGAAATGACGCTGTTCGGCCGCAGCAGCGTCGTAGCGAGTGACATCGGCGCGCACGCGCTGGATCAGCCCTAGTCCAATGAGGATCGAGCCGGCGCCGATGATCACGACTGCCGCACGTTTCCGCCCACCTCCGACGAGGCTGGCCGCAAGAGCGAGAACCGAATACGCCGCCACGACGAATCCGAACGCCGCGAGCGTCTGGATCCGGTCGTCGATTCCTGGGTAGAAGAGCGGGAACAGACCACTGCCGAGGAACATCACGTACGCGACCGCCACCCCGCCTGCACCCCACGCACTCCGAATCAGCCAGCGCCGCAGCTCGCGTCCCTCCGGCCGGCGACAGCGAGCCAGGGCGGCTGCGACGACCGCGGCGGCTGCGGCGAGCACACCAAGCTTCCCTGCCGAGGAGGAGGTGATGTCCCAGGAGGACGCCCAAGACGAGCTGACGTCCCGCGGGGCAAACATCAGCGCGAAGAGGGAGAGTCCCTGGCCGAGGAAATGCGGGATATCTCTCACGCGCTCGGACAACGATCCGACGTGTCGCACCCGTGACGTCACGCGAAGGGAGATCAGGAGCGGGACGAGCACAAGGGCCGCGTCCACTGCCCAGCGTGCGCGTAGGGCTCGCCACGACACGCGAGTCCGATAGAGCAGTCCGGAGAGGAGGATTGCCGCGGGTGCCACCTCGTAGGTGAGGATGCTGACGAGATAGAACGCAGCCGCGAGGAGGTGGAGCACGATCGCAGCGCGGCGGCGCGCGTGCCAGAGCGCGAGGGCGCGCAAAGCTGCAATCGAGCCGAGGAAGTAGGCGATGACCGCGACGTTGTTCATGGCTCCCGCCGGCCAGAGGTGGGCTGCGTCGGACCAGGGAAAGACAAGCGAGAGCAAGGCCATGGCGAGTGCATGCGGAAGCTCGATCCCCAGCACGCGCAGGAACGCGAAGAAGCTCAGCGACGTCAGCGCAGAGAGGACGACGGCCGTCGCGAGATGGTAGGTCGGGTCGAGCCCGAAGAGCACGAACGGTAGCTGGTGTAGGACGGCGAGAATCGGCCGCGCCGGGATCGAGTGCCGCCATTCGTACACGCTCGTTCGCCACCAGCCCTCGAAGTGGTACGCGGCGGCATTCGCCCAGTCGTCGGCATAGAAGCCTCCGTGCTGCACATGAGGGGTCAGGATGAGGAAACCCAGCCCGACGAGTGCCACTCCTGCGAGCGCGATCTCCGCGCTCCAATGAAGGCGCCGGGTCATCGTGTGGTCAGTGACGGGTGTTCAGAGTGTCTCGTGCCGTAGCGCAGTGTTGTCCGATCACCCGCTCCGCAGGGTGCGTCTGAGCCTGCTATGTCCGCGACGTGCTTCCCGATGCTCGAGCGCCCGCGCAGCCGCCTCGGGTGCGAAGGCGGCGGCGAGGGCCGCCGCGCGCGACCGAAACGCGACAGCAGGCATCCGAGCCACTGCAAGCGCGCGCCTGCGCGCGTCGTGCGAGCGCGACCGAAGCGCTGCCTCCGCCTCGGTGAGCGCGAGATAGGCCCTCTGCGCCGCCAGCGAGCTTGCGAGTACGACACGCTCGGAGTTGTCCAGCGCGCGCGTCTCGCCGATGTGCTCGAGCAGCGCGACCCGGTCTCGGAGTGTTCGAACGCGGTCGGACGTCAGGCTTCGATCGTGAAAGCGGTAGAGATACAGCGGCTCGTCGACGGCACCGGCGACGGCACCGCTGAACACAAGCCTGATCACGCACTCCCAGTCGGAGCCGGTGCGTAGCGACTCGTCGAAGCCACCGGCGTCCATGATCGTCGTCCGCCGGTAAGCCGGAGCGACGCAAAAGCAGCGCTCGAGTATCGCGGCGCGTTGGTCGACGATCTCGAATGCGCAGCCGGCGCTGAAGGTCGCGACGGGTCGCCCGTCGACCTCGAGCAAGGCATCGGTGCAGAGGATGTCGAGGTCGGGCCGCGCGACTGCGAGCTCGGTCAGCGCCTCGAGGCGCTCGGGCAGGTAGGCGTCGTCGGCGTCGAGGACCGCGAGGAAGTCGCCGTGCGCGTGCCTGAGCGCTGCGTTTCGCGCCGATGCCGCTCCTCCTCGCGTCTTCCGAATGCAGACGATGCGGTCGAGGTACGGCTCGAGCACGGCCACGGTGCCGTCGGTCGAGCCGTCGTCGCAGACGATCACCTCGAGGGGCGGCAGCGTCTGGTCAAGCGCGGACTCGACCGCCTCGACGACGGTCTCGGCCGCGTCGTGCGCGGCGATGACAACGGAGAAGGTCGGCCGCGGGCCGGGCTCGAGCTGGCCGATCTCGGGCGGCGCCCGGAAGACGCGTCGCCCCGTCCCATTCATCACGTTCTGATCATGCACACGAGCCCGACTGTGTGCAAAGGACGCGGTAACGTCTGCTTCGTGAGCACCCGCCCCACGACGGGGGAGCTCGGCGCGGCGCCTGATCCACTCCGTTGGCGGCGGCGACTGCAGCGAGTGCGGCATCCAGCCTGGCTCGGCACGATCCGCCGGACCACGCCGGTCAGCGACCACTACGGACGCGACCGCGGCACACCGATCGACCGCTACTACATCGAGCAATTCCTCGCAGCGGAGCGCGAGGCGATTCGCGGCCGTGTCCTGGAAGTGATGAACCGCGACTACACCGTTCGTTTCGGCGCGGGCGTCGGTACCAGCGATGTGCTCGACATCGATCCCGGCAATCCGGAGGCCACGATCGTCAGCGATCTCGCTGCCGCCGATTCGGTGCCGACGAGCAGTTTCGACTGCTTCATCCTCACCCAAACGCTCCAGTACATCTACGACCTGAAAGCAGCTGTCGAACACGCCCACCGAATTCTGGCTCCGGGCGGCACGCTTCTCTGCACGGTGCCCGTGGTCAGCCGCATCGACCGCTTGCAGCTCGGGTCCGAGTGCTGGCGGCTGACCACGGTGGCCTGCTCACGCTTGTTCGGCGATGTCTTCCCCGCCGACAGCGTCGCCGTCCGGGCGCGAGGGAATGTGCTGGTGGGCGTCGCCTTCCTCGTCGGGATGGCGGCGGAGGAATTATCGCCGCGCGAGCTCGACCGAGACGATCCTTTTTTCCCTGTGATCGTCAGCGTGCGCGCGACGAAGGCACGCTAGCGAACGCGCGACACGTTCGCCGCTCGCGGCACGCGGGTCCCGCCTCCTCCCATCCACGCGCGTGCCGCGCGGCGGCGCAAGAGGCGACGTGCTACGCGCGGCGCCGCAGCGATGACCGCCAGCTCGAGCCGGCGCCGCACGGCCAGCTCGGGCGCGCGAAGCAACGACAGCGCGCGTCGAGTCGTGCCCGCTTCACCCGCCGCGACGGCGACCCGCAGATCGAGCAATGAGAGATCGCGGCGGTATGAGCGCAGCGACGCCTCGAGCACGGGCCGCTCCTCCTCGCGCAGTGCCGGGTTCGCCCGCGCCTTTTCGAGCGTCATCAGCTTTCCGAGCAGCAGGTCTCTCCGTTGCGCAGTCAGGCTCGTCTCCCGCAGCCGGTAAAGGGCGAGCGGCTCGTCGACGCAGCCGGCCGCTGCTCCGGCCAGGATCATCCGGAGCCAGAGGTCCCAGTCGGTTGTCCAGCGAATCGACTCGTCGAAGCCACCGTGCTCGACGAACCGTTGGCGGCGAACGGCGGCCAGCCCGAAGACGAAGTTCCGTTGCAGGATTGCGCTGCGCTGGTCCTCCACCTCGAAGCGCCAGGAACGATCGTAGACGTGGCGAACCTCGACGCCGTTCGCAACGATCAGCCCGTCGCTCGTCAGGATGTCGAGGTCCGGACGCAGCTGCGCCAGCTCGCTCAACGCCTCGAGGTTCTGGGGCAGATAGACGTCGTCGGCGTCGAGAATCGCGACGAAATCGCCCCTCGCGACCGCGGCCGCCGCGTTCTTCGCTGAGGCCTCGCCGCCGTTCTCCTTCCGGAGCAGCACGATCTCCTCGTGGTACGGCGCGAGCGCGTGCTCGAGATCATCGGTGGAGCCGTCGTCGCAAACCACCACCTCGAGCGGCCGCAGCGTCTGGCGGCGGATCGAGTCGAGGGCGTCGCCGATGACGTCCGCAACCTGGTAGGCGGCGACGATCACCGAGAAGCTGGGCGCCGGCCCCGGCTCCACCTCGCGCAGTGTCGGCGGGGCCAGGAAACGCCTCATCGAGTCGGCGATTGTATCGTCGCCGGCCATGAGCCGGATCGTCCTTCACGGCATCTCAGGGGTGCATTCGCCGGTCGTCGCGGGGATCTCCGGCGACGAAGACCTTTTGCGCGAGGCCGCTGCCGGCCTGCCGGACGCCGCTGCGACGCCGGAGGCGATCGCGGTGCGCATTCGGCGTACGGGCGTGGAGCTCGATTGGGGAGAGCCGAAGACATTCGCCGATGCCCGTTCGGTGCTGCGCTTCTGCCGTGCCCGGGGCGCCTCGTCCGTCGAGCTCGTGCGCGCCGATCCGACGCTCTTGGTCGGCCTGCAACTCGGGTCGTACTTCGCCGCACCCGTCACGAGGCGCATGCTTCGACGAGCCGTGCTGGCGGCACACGTTTCGCTGCCGGCGCCTCTGGAGATCGCCGCCGACGCTGCGTTCTGGCGCGGCGTCCGGAGCGAAGCGACGGCGCGCGAATGGCAGCGGCTGGCGCGAAGCTCGTACGTCGGCCTCTACTACCACCGCATCGCCGGCGAGGGGAAGCCGGGGCAGGAGCGGCTCGACGTCTCGCCGGCCGTTTTCGAGCGACAGATGCGCTGGCTGCGCCGGCTGCGGCTTCGGCCGCTCACGCCCGACGAGTTGATCGCGTTCCACACCGATCCGCAAGCGACGCTGCCGCACCGCTCGGTCGTGCTGGCCGCGGACGACGGCTTCCGCGACGCCATCGTCGCGCTCGCCCGCCACGCCGACCTGCGGCCGTTCGTCTTCGTCCCGACCTCCGCCGTCGGTGGCACGGCCTCATGGGTCGACGGCGAGCCCGTGGCCGGCTGGTCGGAGCTGCGAGAGCTCGTCTCGCTGGGGGGTGTGATCGGGTCGCACGGGCGAACCCATGTGTCGTTTCCCGATCTCGACGCGACGACGCTCGCTGCGGAGCTCGGCGAGTCGATGCGAGAGCTACGCGCCCAGATTCCCGAAGCCGCACCCCTGCTCGCCTACCCGCACGGCCGGAACGACGCCTCGGTCCGAGTCGCCGCCGACAAGGCCGGGTACCGCGCGGCCTTTTCGAGCGAGACTGGCCGAAACGGCGCGGGCACCGACCCCTTCGAACTGCGACGCGTCGAGCTCAAAGAGTGGGACGGGCCCGCGTCGGTGACTTGGAAGGCCCTCACCGGCGAGCTCATCCCATGGCCGATCGAGCGCCGGCGGCTCCGGCGACGTGCGCGCCGCGCCGGACGCTAGTCGGTTTCGTTCACGACGAGGCGCCCGATCACCTCGTGCTCCGAGATCCATGCAGTCGTCTCGACGCGTCGCTCGAGCGCTGAGCCGACGTTCACTTCCATCGCGTTGTTCCAGAGGAGCAGGCTGTCGTCGACGACGTCGAAATTCCACTGGTGCAGTCCGCCGTAGCGCGCGCTCTCACCCTCGTTCCGCTTGTGCCTGAGGAGCACGATCCCGCCTGGGCGCACGACCGCAACCATGTTGAAAATGATCGTGAAGGGATCGGCGCTGTGATCGAGCGCGTTGGTCGCGTAGGCGATGTCGAACCTATCTGAGCCGAAGTGCAGCAGCAGGTCTTCGCCCGCAACCCGCAGCGTGCGAATTGGAGGATCGAGCTTGGCGTCACGGAGCAGGCGGTCGTACTCGTCTGCAAGCGGATCGACCGGGACGATCGTCAGCGTCTTGCCCGGATAGCGATAGCCGAGCGCGGTTAGCGGTCCCGCCCCCACGTCGAGGATCGAGACCTCCTTGGCCGGATTCCGTTCGAGCTCGGCACGCACCAGCGGATCCCTGATCTCCGTCTCCGGATCCAACCGCGACTCGCGATCGCTCGTCCACTCCTCGGTCCCGGGCGCGCCGGCCAGCCACCCCGCCCAGAAGTCGACCTCGCTGCGCTGGCGCGCTCGCCACCACAGCCGGCGGCCCACGCCGAAGTGCATCAGCGCTCGGCGTGGCATCGTCTTCCAGCCTCCGTCAGGCACGCCACACGCTCCAGCTCGGCCCGAGCGCGGGGTGCGCCATCCACGCCCGAGCCAGGCCTTCGAATCCGTGCAATCGCGGCGGATCACGAGGAGTCAACGCGGCGAGGTCCACGTTCTGAACATCAGCAGAGAGCGAGTGGCTCAGCCAGCAGAGTGTCGCGATCGCGCCGACCGCGTCGGGGGGGACGGCCGCCGCCTCGACCGCACGGCGAACCCACGAGAAGAGCAGAGTCGAGGACGGCGCCTCGCCGGCGAAGAGGCGCACCATCCGTGTCGGCAGTTGCTCCGGAGCATGCTCAGGAGCATCCGAGCCGTCGAGGAGCACGAAGGCGTCTCCGAGGAAGTAGAGAAGATCCCAGAGCGGCAGGGCGGCTTCCCTGACGTTCTCCCAGTCGACCACGACGAAGTCGCTGTTGTCGGTAACGACGTTCCAGGTGCCGAGGTCGTTGTGCTGCGCCACGGCCGGGAGAGCCGGCAGGTTGTCCACCAGCTCTGGCTGCACCCCGAGCTCGCTCCAACTCGGCACGACGTCGTTCCGCAGTCGTTCTCGCTCGACCGCCATGCCCTCCGCCGAGGTCTGCGTAAGCCGGCCGAGCTCGAGGATCCAGCCGGCGATGCGCTCGATCAGTCTCAGCTTGACCGCGCGGTCGCCCGGCGTGCGGAAGACGTCGCGCAGCCTTCTCCCCACCGCAGCCGTCTCGAGAGATGCATGTACTCCTTCGGCATCGAAGCGGCCGATCATCCGCGGCGCATGCGCCGCGATGGGGTCGCCGGCGAGGTGAGCTACCCGCAGTCCGCGCTCGTCGTTGTCGAAGCGCTTCGAGTTACCGGCGACGCGCGCGAACTTCAGCACCCACTCCGGCTGGTGGGAGTCATCGCGAAAAAGCTGGAAGGCGTTCCGGCTCAGAGCGTCACCCTGCCCGAAGGTCAGGAACCAGCTCACGTCGCGCGGAACGCCAAGATCGCCTGCCGCGGCCACCAACGTCGGCGGCCCCGCGGTCTGCGTAGCGATGGTTACCACCGGCGAGGCCCAAGAGGGGAACAGGCCGCGCGAGACGAGTAGTCGCGCGGCCCGCATGCGCGCCGTCTTCCAGCGGCGATCGACAACGCTCCAGCGCTCCAATGCGTACGAGGTGGACGCTGGTTGGTCGAGCGGCAGCGCCAGCGTCGGGCGTTCGCGCGTCGGACGAAGCAGGAGCCGGCCGGCCCGGTAGTCACCGCCACGGAACTGTCGCTCCCGCGATCCTTCCACGATGATCGAGTGGGCTCTCGTGCTCAGCGCCTCGCGGGCCAGACGTGCTGGGCTCACGACGACATCCGGAGGCCCGCCGCGGCTCGATTCGTCCAACACCTCTATACCGGCCGAAACGAGTCCGGCCCGCCATTCCTCCAGGCCGTCCAGCACGACGGCGCGGGTCACGCGATGAGGCAGAACGAAACGAGGATCGACACGATGAAGGCTCACCGAGCGACTCATCGTAGAGCGGACGCAACGGCGCAGCTAGAGCGCGACGCCGGCGGCGAGAGGCCGCCCGAGCGCCGCCTCGATTCCCTCTTCGAGCCCGGTTTCTGCACGCCAGTCGAGCTTCGAGTGTGCGAGTCGACAATCGCTCAGCAGGACCGCCCGATCGTCAGCACGAATCCGACCCTGATCGACCACGATCTCGGCGTCGCGGCCGAGCGCCTGTCCGATCAGCTCCACGATTCTCGATCCTTCGACAGCCTCTTCTCGGCCGATGTTGCACGTCAAGACGCCGTGTTCTTTGCACACAGCCGCGAGCCGTGCGAGCGCCGACCCGACGTCGCTCACGTAGACGTAGTCCCGACGCGTCGACAGCTTTCCAACCCGGACCAGGCTTCCCCGCAAGAGCTGCAGGATGACGCTCGGGATGAAATGCGGGTTGGTCTCGCCCGGCCCGAACGTGTTGAAGATGCGGGCGATCCCGACAGCGATCTCCGTCTTGGCATGGAAGAGTTGAGCGAGCTGCTCGGCCCACTGCTTCGTGTGCCCGTAGGTATCGGTCGGGTCGAGCGCATCCGTCTCGCGATGCGCACTCGTTCCAGGCCGGTATACGGCCCCTGACGAGGCAAGGACGACGGACTGGACCGAGCCGGCCGCTGCACAAGCCTGGAGCAACGCCTGTGTCCCTTCGACGTTCGTCCTGATCGCGTTGAGCGGATCCGCTTCGCATCGAGGAATGAAGTGGACGGCCGCGAGATGAATCACCTGTTCAGGGCGAGACGTCTGGAGGACCCGTGTCAGAGACACCACGTCGCGGATGTCGATGGCCTGGACGTCCACCGCTCCTACGCCCAGGGCTTCCAGATTCGCAGGGCTGCCGACACTGAGATCGTCGACGACGACGACGTCATCCCCGCTCTGCGCGAGATCGGCACACAGGTGCGCGCCGATGAACCCGCACCCACCGGTCACCATCGTCCTGCTCACGCAAGCAGCTCGCCGTAGAGCTCGCTGAATGCTCGTGCCATGTGCGCAGCCGTGAAGCGACCGAGCACGAGCTGACGACCGCGGGCACCCATTCGGCGCTGGAGTTGATCGTCGCCCAAAAGTTGTCGGATCGCGGCAGCCAGAGCGTCCGCGTCGGCGGGCGGCACGAGGATGCCCGTCTCGCCCGTGATCACGGCTTCGCCCACGCTCCCGACGTCAGTTGCGACGACGGGCTTCTCCGCGAGCAGTGCCTCGAGCACGGCGAGGGGGAAGCCCTCGAACCGCGAGGGCAGAACAAAGACGTCGAACGAGCGCACGTGTGCTCGGACGTCGTCGGTCCAGCCGGCCCAGATCGTGCGATCGGCCACGCCGAGCTGCCTCGCCAGTGCCTGCAGCTGCTCACGGTCTTCTCCATCACCGATGAGAACAAGCGTCGCATCTTCGACGTCGCGCATCGCCCGGAGGAGAAGATCGAAGCCCTTCTGGAATGCCAGCCTTCCAACCGAGCCGACGATCGGCCCGGCCGCCAGCCTCGGTGCGGCTTCGGCGTCGACGTCGGGCACGCCGTTGTGGATCGTTCGTACGGACCCGACGTCAAGACCGATCAAGTCCTCGACCTCGCGCGAGGTCCGCACTCCCACGCCGACGTGACAGTCCACCGCCCTCGACGTGACCCGCTTCGTCCACCGTTGTCGCGCGTTCACGGGCGGCACGGGGAGCTGGTACACGGCCACGATCCGCGGACGCCGGAGAAGCGCACCCGCGGCAATCGCGTACTGGCTGGACCAAGGGCTCGCCAGGCTCACGTGGAGGACGTCGGGGCGGAGCGTCCGCAGGGTCGAAACGTGTGTGGTGAGGTTCCGCCAATCGTGATCGTTTCGCGGTCGTGGGACGACGACTGCCTGGGTTCCCGGACGTGCAGCGGCGATCTTGTCGACGATCGGCCGGGTCGCGCCGACGACGGCGGCCTCGATCTCCGGCTCGAGGTTGCCGAGGAGATGCATGAGGCTGAGGTCCGCCCCACCCAACTCCTTTGTGTCGGTGTACGTCACGAGCTTCATGAGCGACTAGCCTGACCCGCGATGGAGCCGCGGACGGCGAGTAATTAGTGTCACAGTCATGCACCGCATCATCAGACGCCTCTCCGCGAGCGGTCGGCGCCGCTGCCTCGCGACGCTCGGAGGCACGACGACGCTTGCCGACTGCCTGGTTGCTCTTCGCTACCTAGCCGATCCCCGGGCACTGATCAGGGGCCCGGCGATCGCGAACTACGAGCAGGCTTTCGCCCAGCAGATCGGAGTCCGTCACGCGTATAGCTTCTCGTCCGGACGAGTGGGGCTGTACGGCCTGCTGCAAGCGATTCGGATTGGCGCAGGCGACGAGGTGCTTCTGCAGGTCCCGACCCACGTGGTGGTAGCGAACGCCGTCCGCTATACGGGCGCTCGGCCCGTCTACGTGGATTGTCGCCTGGACACATACGGGATTGATCTTGACGAAGCAGAGCGACTCGTCACGCCACGGACGAAGGCCTTGATCATCCAACACACCTTCGGCATTCCGACCGACTTGGACGCAGCGCTCGATCTCGCAAATCGCCACGGCCTCGATCTCATCGAGGACTGCGTGCACGCCTTGGGGGCCAAGTATGACGGTCGCCAGGTGGGTAGCTTCGGTCGCGCGGCCTTCTTCAGCACCGAGGAGACGAAGACGATCTCGACGACCATGGGCGGCATGGCGGTCACCGACGACGCCGAGCTGGCGGCCTCGATCGAAGCATTCCAGGCGCGCTGCTCCTGGCCGGCTCCCTCCACCACTGCTCGCTACTTGATGGAGCTGGTCCTCTACCACCTCGTCTTCGAGCCCCACCTCCATCGCTATGTGCGGGAGATCTACGAGCTCGCCGGAGCGCGAAACCCGCTGCCGGGACCGACCACAAGCGACGAGGCGCGCGGGCGAAAGCCCTCCAACTATGAGCGGCGTTTGAGCAACGCACAGGCAGCCTTGGGCCTGCGCCAGCTTCGGTCGCTAGACGCGAATGTCGCCCACCGACGCGCCGTGTCGGACCGCTACACCGCTCGCCTGTCCAAGCTGGGGATCCGCACCTTCGAGGCGCCTGCGAAAGCGGAACCGGCCCTCGTTCGCTATCCGGTCCGGGTGAGGAACCGGAGCGCCACGCTCCGCGCGGTTGCCCCGCACGCCGCGCTGGGCACATGGTTCACCTCCGTTCTTCAGGAATCACTCTCGCCCGGCTACGGTGACTACGTCGAAGGCTCGTGCCCGCGCGCCGAATCCGCAGCCAGAGAGCTGGTCAACCTGCCGACGAATCCCCGCGTAACGGAGGGCGACGTCGAGCTGATCACCTCCCGACTGGCGGGGGTGATCTCCGTCTCGGCACCCGTCACGAGGTGAGGCTGCTCCGAGCTGATCGCCTGGGATACCGATGATCGTCGTCGAGCTCGATGATCCACTCTGGACGGATTTCGTCCACGCCTGTCCCGCCGCCGTACCCTTTCACCATCCCGCCTGGGCCCGGCTCCTCGCGGATTGCTATGGCTACCGGCCCTTCGTCCTCGCCTTGAGCGGTGAGGCCGGCCAGATCGTCGCCGGCCTGCCGGTCCTCGAGGTGAGAAGCGTGTTCGGCACCCGGCGTTGGGTCTCACTTCCCTTCACGGACTACTGTCCACCGCTGGCCGTCTCTGACGAAGTCCGCGAAAGGCTCGTCGCCCGGCTGGACGCCATGCGCCAGGAGGCAGGTGTCTCTCGAATCGAGGTGCGCGCGGCGCTCGACGGACCGAAAACGTATGCCAGTTCGAACTCTGTGATCCACACGCTCCGTCTCGAAGGCGGTCCTGAGGCGATCTTCCGCACCTTCAAGCGCACGCAGGTTCAGCAGAGGATCGCGAAAGCGGAGCGTGACGGGGTCACGGTTCGTCGTTCCCGCTCGTTATCGGATCTGACAGACGTCTTCTACGATCTCCACACGAAGACTCGCCGGCGGCTTGGGGTGCCGGTGCAACCGCGTCGGTTGTTCAAGCTCTTCCACCGGAGCATGATCGAGACCGGCCTCGGTTTCGTGCAGCTGGCGTATCTGAATGAGACGCCTATCGCAGGAGCGGTCTTCTTGGCCTGGAACCGCACGGTCAGTTACAAGTACTCGGCCTCCGACGACAGGTTTCTCCGCCATCGGCCGAACAACCTCGTTCTGTGGCAGGCAATCCGCTGGGCCGCCGAGCACGGCTACGAGGTGTTCGATTTTGGCCGAAGCGACCTCAACGATCACGGGCTGCGCAGCTTCAAGAGCGGGTGGGGCACAGAAGAAGCGCCTCTCACCTACACCGAGATCGCCGACCACCCGCCCAGGCGCTCGCTTGCTTCGCAGGACAAGGCGCTGGCAGGGCTCATTCGCCGCGCACCACCCTGGGTCGCCCGACTCATCGGCGAGCTCTTCTACAAGTACGCTGCGTAGGAGCCGTACACAATCGTCACACCCCGACTCGCACGGGCTGGACAAGCTCGATACGTCCCTCGGCACTCGCAGGTCCAACGATCTCCCAGTGTCCTTCAACCCGCCGCAGGGTCGTCGCCGCCCGACGCCGCCACCAGGCGCTGACCTCCCGAGGAAGCGCCCGCCAGGCCGTCTCGTCGTCCGAGAACTCGTCGAGAAAGTCGGCGTACGAATCGAGCAGCCGGGAGTTCCCGATGTAGTCCGGATGGGTGAGGATCAGAGCCATGCCGCCCTGATCGCGAAGAAAGCGTGCCTTGTCGAGCCAGACCGATCCGTCCGGATGGCCGAGGAGCTCGAAGAGCGTGTGGTCTTGGGTCAGAGTGATTGGCAGCTCGACCAGATCGTCGATCATGTAGGGGAGCCATGAGCAGCAGCCCCCCGGCTGCGGCTCGAACGGGGCAGTGTCGGTGTACGACGAGTCGTAATCGAAGCCGAGCAGTGGCATCAGCTCCCAGGAGCGCAGCGTGCCCGGAGAGCGAAATCCGACCGCCTGCCAGCGCTCCGCGTACGCACGCATTCGCGGCAACCGCTTGTTCAGGGTTCGCAGCGAAGCGATGTCTCGTCCATCGTGATGGAGACCGTGGACGCCGACCTCAAAGCCGCTTACGCGCAGTTCCTCGAGGAACACGTCCTCAGCGGAAGTCTCCCTCTCGGGAACGAAGTTCCACGACGATCGATATCCGCGTCGTAGCTCCGTCTCGAGCAGCGTGAGCAGATTCGCGTGGCCGACAGCCCCTTCCACGTCGTGCGTGAGCACGAGCGCCCACCGAAATCCCCGCGGCCAAGATGCGAGCGTGGGAATCGGCTCCCCGGCGAGCTCCGCGAGCAGCGAGAACAGAAGCCCGTAGAAGTCGTGCAGGGCCGTCTCCACCGGCCAGCGGGGAAACTGGGCCCTCGCCTGCACGCGGCTGAACGTGCGGCGGAAGCGCATCTGTGCCGAGCGCGGCAGGAAGCGGCGGGCCCGGTAGTAGGCGCGACGAGCAACACCCTCGAGCCTCGGAGGGAGCGCCGGCTTGCCCAGCACCTTGTACCGCTCGCTCAGGTAGTTCGAGATGATCTCGTTCGGATCGAAGGGGAGGAAGACGCTGCCGTCGTCTCGGCGCCAGATGGACGCAACGTCCGTTCCCCGGCGGTCCCGAATCGGCTCCTGAGCGCGCCAGGCCCCGCCCAGCCGGCTCAGCCGCTCTCGCACGACGGCGGCGGGCACGATTGCACCGAAGATCGGGATCTCGCCCACGAAGTACGAGTCGCGCCGGACCTCCGGCGACCCGGGGAATGGCGTCGTGGCCCAGAAGAGCGCCGCCCCGTTGCCAGCACGGGCGGACGCGACGCCGGGGACTTCCGCCGCCGCCCGGCCGTGGGGGACGCGAAACTGGTCGAACAGGATGAAGGGCCGCGTCGTCTCGAACACCGCGGGTCAGCTCCAGACGCGCATCGAGAACGCCGCGGTGCAGGCTGCCGAACCGTCAACCACCTTTAGCCTGCAACCCCGCAGGTCGTCCTTCGCAAGCGTCTCCCTATATCTCCCCAATCGAGCCGAATCTCGGCTCGGGTCTCAACAGACCTTAACACCTGGCAGCGAACAAACGCCGGGCTCTCCTGCGCTCGCCGAAGGGTTTCGGACGGGCCTCTGCCACGTCGGCCGCTCCGTCGAGACGGACCGAACTCTCCTCAGCCCGCGACCGTTTCGTAGACGACGGTCAGCCGACACGGACCGACCCCAACAGGTCCTCGCGGTTTCGTCCGGATCTGCGCAGCCGACGCTAGCCGACGGAATCGCCGGGCGGGCAATACGCCGTCACGGTTCCGCCGAGATACACGATCGTCCCGTGTGTGGTGTACGAGATGACCGCGCCGCCGCCACCGGGGCTGAACGCCTGGAAGGAACAGGTGACACCGGTCACGGTCATGCGGTCGGGCGCGTTCGGGTCGAGATAGAGCGGCAGGCCGTATCCCGTACAGATCGATGCGCCGATCTCGCCGGGCGTGCCGGCACCCGATGCCGAAAAACACTGGGCGTTCCAAAAACCTAGGCCCGTGACATTGATGTACGTGACGAGGCCGGGGTTGTTGACGACGAAGCTGCCGGGCGCGGTAGTCGGATTGGCTCGGGCGACAGTCGCCAAGCCGAGGGCCAGCGCGCTCGATACGACGACCACGTAGATCACCCGCAGGGATCGGACATGTGAACGGCCGGCCGACTTCACGAGGCTTTGCATAACTCGTCCCTTCTTACGCACGCAGGAGGCAGGCGATTCGCCCGCGACAGGGGTCGAGCGTAACTCGTTCGTGCCGGCTGTCCATAGTCCTTCCGGCTCATCTAGTTACCTGCCCGGCCCACCGTCGACGCCTGATCTGCGGCCTTGAAGGATCCCTCGGAACCTCAGGATGACTAGAGGCGCCGCATCCGAACGACGACGAGCCTGAGGTACTCAGATCTTCCATCTCTCGTCTTGATCCTCTTCAATACCGACCGGATACCGCACACCGACGGTTGAAGCGACCCCGAATGGCTGAGCAGAACTTGAGCGACGGCGGTCTTTCTTCCGAGCTTGACCGGATTTGCAGACGTCCCGTCGCCGCGCCACGAACAGTAGGCAACGAGGCCCTCCTCGCGGACCCGCCCGCGCATCGACCGCGACGTGAAGCGAATGACCAGTCGGGCCTGGGATGTGTTGTCGACCACGAGCCGGAAGCTCGCCTTCCGGGTGGCGCCGACGAATACCGTCGCCGAGGTCGAAGCGGGAGCAGCACTCACGTCTGCACCCACAATCATCGCGACGACGACGGCAACGAGAACCCAACTCGCGCCACGCCGCGGGGTTCTCCCCCCGGAGTTCAAAGCTAGATGCCGAGCGCGCATGCCGCGGATATTAGGGCGCAGCCCGGCCCTCGATCTCCTCGAGGATCGCACGCGATGAGCCGAGCTTTGCGCAGAGCACACGCATAGGCTCCCGCATCGTGTCAGGACACATGAGACATGCGTTGAGTGCCATCCTGCGTATCGGTTTGCTCGTACTCTGCGCCGTAGGGCTCGTGCTGATCGGTGTCCGCTACTGGCCTTGGCCCTACACGGCTCTCGCGGTGATCCTGATCCTCTTGATCGCGATCATCGTGCCACTCGAGCGGCGCTCGGGCGGGAAGGAACTGTGACGGCGGGCGCGGACGGATTGAACCCGCTGAACCGAAGTAAGTGCGACATGACGACGGCGGCGGCCATCGCTCCGAGGATCATGTACGCGAACGCGGCTGGGAGATAGAAGCGCGTGTCGTCGCCGATAAAGAGGTAGGGCACGATCGTCGTCATCGCTGTGCCGACGAGGATCAGTCCGGCGGTCTTCCACCGCCGCCAGACGAGTCCGAGGAGGAGACAGGGGAGCAGCAACCTCATTCGGTAGAGGATGAGCCCACCGTAATACGACGGATTGTCGACGATCTGACGCGCCGCCGCACGAAAGAGAAAGTCTTCGTACCTCGGGGTCCCATATCGTGTTGCCGGCTCCTGGCGGTGCACGGCCTTCGTTGCACCCTCGTCGCTGGAGGTTCCACCGGCTCCGAGGTAGACCGCTTGACCGAGCCCGGTACGCGTCGGAATGAAGCGGTGAAACTCGACATAGTTGCGAATCGTCCACGGCGAAAGGATGAGGAGCGCAACACAGGTAGGAATTGCCGCCCAGACGAGCCGCCTGCGCCAAGTCGGACGGGGCGCCGCGACGAGGCCGAGCACGAGCGGCAAGAGAGCGACGAAAGGCCTGAAATAGAT
>JBKPGW010000041.1:0-1867 GCA_046729555.1 Actinomycetota bacterium
CTCGTACGTCAACCGGTTCGACTGGGAGGTGCTGCTCTCGGATCTGGCTCGGGAGCTCCGGCTCGCCGTTCCATGAGCCCTCGCAGAAAGCCGACGAGGTACACGGCCTGGCCGGCGACGATCGCCGGCGGCAGCAAGACACCGACGAGGAGCGACCGGAACCGCGCTGCCGCATGGATAGCGCTCACCCCGAGCGCAGCCGCGTACGCCAACAGGAGCACGAGCCCGGCATCCCGGAGGCCACCGCCCGCGATCGCGAAGGCAGTGCCGAGCACGGCCGCCGCCGCGGGCGCGAACGACAGCGCCGAGGCGAGGCTCAGGCTCGCGCCCCGCGTACGCCGCGCCGCGACTCCTCGGGCACGCGCGTGCCGCATCGTCGCCGCAAGGTGAGGGCGAAGGAGCGGCGGCGGCGAGGCCGAGACCGATGCGTCGGGCGTGTAGACGGTGCTCCGCCCGCGTTCGGCCAACCAGGCGACGAGCTCCGCGGCGTCGACGCCTTCGTCCTGCGCGGCGAGATAGTCCGCCCGCCGAATGACGATGTCCGCGGCCGGGTGGTCGCCGACGAGGCGCACGTTCCCGGGGAAGTAGAGGGAGCGGCGCGACCCGCTTCCTAGCCGGGACTCGAGCACGGCGGCAGCGAGCCGCCCTCCGAGTGTCCCCTCGATCGACGCGACGGCAGGGACGACCACGGCCGCCACGCGCGCGTCGGCGAAGAAAGGCACGGCCGCGGAGATCCAGTTGCCCGCCGGGCGGCTGCTCGGCGCCAGGACGGCCACGAGCTCCCCTCGGGGCTCGCCCACGGCGACGTCGAGGCGCGGATAGTCGAGCAGCGCGGTATCGGCAGGGCCGCCGACGAGACTGACGAGCGGCGATGCGTCTTCTGTCCGCACCGCCCGGTGGAAGAGCAGGCGCTTTCGCTCGTACGTGCGCAGGATGCGCAGCCGGTAGAAGACCGCGGCCGTGTCCCAGAGCGCCCCGAGCACCGCCAGCGAGCCGACCCCGGAGCCGGAGAAGCGGTAGTCCAGGCGAACGGGCAACTCTCGCACCCGGCCGTAGCCGCGAGAGCGTGCAACGGCGAGGAGCTCGACGTCGAAGGCGAAGCGCTTCACGAGCAGGAGCGGGAGAACGTCGTCGGCAACGCGCCGGCTGAAGACCTTCATTCCGACCTGAGTGTCCTTGACGTCGAGCCGGAAGAGCAACCGGTTCAGCTGCTGGTAGCACCAGCTCGCAACTCGACGCGAGCGCGGATAGTGCACGACGGAATCCGGGTGCCGCTTCGACCCGATCGCGAAGTCGAGCCCTTCGCCGCGTGCGACCTCGACGAAGCCGGGGATCGCCGCGGGATCGAGGTCGAGGTCCGCGTCCACCAGCGCGATCCAGTCGCCGTGGGCCGCCCGCCCGCCCGCCTTCACGGCGTAGCCCTTGCCGAGATTGCGGTCGTAGTGGATGACGCGGATACCGCGCTCCGCGCGGCTCTCGAGCAGCCGCTCGGCCGTGCCGTCGATCGAGCCGTCCGAGACGACGATCACCTCGACGTCCGCCTCCGGTAGGCCGGCGACGATGCGGCTGCGGATCTGCTCGACGTTGTCGACGATCTCGTCGCCGCCGTTGTAGACCGGTACGACGACCGTCAGGAGCACGGGCGAAGCACCAGGCCGACGAAGTGGGCGTGGCGCGGGTCGAGGTGCGCGAGACGTTCCGCGAGTCGTCCGGGGAACGGGTGGTAGCCGGCGCCCCACGAGCTCTCGACGACGAGACCGTGTGCAGAGAAGAGATCACGTAGCGCAGACAGCGTCAGGACGTGGACGTGCTGCCACGACTCGAGGACCGGAGGTTCGCCCGCGTGGAGTGCAAACCTGTTGCCGAT
>JBKPGW010000042.1:0-45680 GCA_046729555.1 Actinomycetota bacterium
CTCGGCAAGACGCACCTGATGCAGGCGATCGCCCAGTACGTCGGCGAGCACTCGAGCGATCTCTCGGTGCGCTACGTCACCAGCGAGACGTTCATGAACGACTTCATCAACTCGCTGCGCGACAAGCGAATCGAGGGCTTCAAGCAGCGCTACCGCACGTACGACCTGCTGCTGGTCGACGACGTGCAGTTCTTCGAGCACAAGGAGCGGATCCAGGAGGAGTTCTTCCACACCTTCAACTCGCTCTACGAGGCGGGCTCCCAGATCGTCATGTCCTCCGACCGACCGCCCCGCGACATTGCGACGCTCGAGGAACGCCTGCGCTCACGCTTCGAGTGGGGACTCATCACCGACGTCCAGCCACCGGACCTCGAGACCCGCATCGCGATCCTGCGCAAGAAGGTGAAGACGGACGGGATCCACGTCGCCGACCCCCAGGTGCTCTCCTTCATCGCCTCGCGTATCTCGACGAACATCCGGGAGCTCGAAGGAGCGCTGACACGGGTCGTCGCGTTCTCGTCGCTGACCGGGCGAGCGCTCTCAGTCGACCTTGCCGAGGATGTGCTCAAGGACGTCTTCCCCCAAGGCGAGGCGGCAGAGGTTTCGATCCGCCGGATCCAGGAGCTCGTCTCGGAACGCTTCCAGCTCTCGATGGACGAGCTCTGCGGCGACAGGCGTTCGCAAAACATCGTCTATCCCCGCCAGGTCGCGATGTACCTCTCACGCGAGCTCACCGACTCATCGCTGCCCAAGATCGGCAAGGAGTTCGGCGGGCGGGACCACACCACAGTGATCCACGCGACCTCCAAGATCGCCCGCCTGATCCGTGAGGATAGATCTGTCTACAACCTTGTTCAGGAATTGACCGCCCGTGTGAAACAGGTCCGGTGAAGGTCCGTGCCTGTTGAAGCGACCACTCTTTCCACCATCTGCATCCCCTGCGAGAATGGCTCAACCAACGGGGAACAGGGCCTCCTCCACGGCGTCCACATCCCCTATGACTACAACGAGGTTTTAAATGATTGAAAGCAACACCATTGTCGGAATGGGGATGAAAGTCGTCTGTCAGCGCGACGAGCTCGCGCAGAAGCTGGGTGTGGTTGCGCGCGCGGTGTCGACCCGCGCAAGCGTCCAGATCCTTTCGGGTGTTCTCCTGCGGGCTGAAGCCGGCCGGCTTCATCTCGCTGCGACGGACATGGAATTGTCGCTGCGCTCATCGCTCGACGCACAGGTGGAAGGCGACGGAGCGGTGGTCGTCCCGGGGCGGCTGCTGGTCGATCTCGTTCGGCTCTTGCCGGAGAGCGAGGTCACCATCGAGCATCGCGCCGACGAGAGCGTGGTTCGCGTGACGTCAGGCGCGTCGAGCTCGACGCTCCACACCTACGCGGCCGAGGACTTTCCGCGGCTCCCTGATCTCGACACGGTCGGGACGTTCACGGTCGACCGTGAGTCGCTTCTGAACACTGTCTCGCGCGTCGCGCGGTCGGCATCGCGGGACGAGTCGCGTCCGGTGCTGACCGGGATACTCGTTCGTTTCGAAGCCGGCAAGATCGTGATGGCGGCAACCGATTCCTATCGCCTGTCGGTGAAGGAGACGGAGTTGTCCGGGGACCTGCCCGAGCTCGAGGCGATCATCCCTGCGCGTGCTCTGGCCGAGCTCACACGGATCGCACAGTCGGGCGACACGATCGAGCTGGGCGTACACGAGAACCAGGTCGTGTTCGCCGCGGACGACGTCTGGCTGACGACACGTCGCATCGACGGGCAGTTCCCGAACTACAAGCAGTTGCTGCCGGAGACGTTCGAGCACGAGCTCACGCTGCCGCGAAACGAGGTGCTCGACGTCGTCCGCCGCGTCGGCGTGATGGTGCAGCGCACCTCGCCGATCCAGCTTCGCTTCGCCGAAGGGGAGCTGACGGTCTTTGCGCGCACGCAGGACGTGGGCGAGGCGAAGGAGTCGCTGCCGGTGCAGTTCTCCGGCGAAGCGATGGAGATCGGGTTCAACGCGGAGTTTCTACGCGAAGGGATCGAGTCGATCTCCGCCGAAGACATCCGGCTGAAGCTGATCTCACCGTTGCGGCCGGCCGTGATCGACGGCGGCGAGGACGACCCGACGTACCTGATCATGCCGATCAGGCTTCCCGGGTAAGCGATGGTTGTGCTTGGTGAGGGAGTGGTAGGACGCGGGAAAGGCAGACGGTCGCGCAGGCAAAGCCTGCACGGCCTCTATGGTCGGCGTCGCAAGACGACGCCTCGGGCCTGATCGTCCAGACGGTCTCGCTTAGGAGCATCCGGTCGTACGCGCGGCTCGAGCTCGACCTCGAGCCGGGGCTCGTCCTGGTCGTCGGGCCGAACGGTGCCGGCAAGACCAACCTGCTCGAATCGCTGCACGTCGGGACGCAGGGCTTCTCCCCGCGCACCCGTGCGGATGCGCAGCTCGTGCGCTTCGGCGAACGGTCCGGCCGCATCGCGTTGCGCGGCGGCCGCGGCGAGGCCGGCGTCGAGCTCGAGGTTGCGATCGAGGTTGGCGAGGGCAAGCGTGCGAAGCTCAATGGCGCACCGCTGCGCGCGGCCGAGCAGTTGAGGTCAGAAGTGGCGACGCTCGTCTTCACGCCTGACCGCCTCGCGGTCGTGAAGGGCGGTCCGGTCGTGCGGCGCGCCTACTTCGACCGTGCGCTCGGGCGCCTCGCCCCTGCGCGTGCGCAGCTGTCGACGGAGTACGTCGCTGCAGTCGCGCAACGCAATGCGTCGTTGCGGCGGATCGCGGTCGGTGCATCTCGGCGCGACGCGCTCGCGCCGTGGACGGAGCAGGTGGCGACGCTGGGACGGCAGCTTGTTGAGGCGCGGAGCGAAGTCCTTGCCGCGCTTGCCCCGGGCTTTGCCGAACGCGCTGAGGAGCTCGGCCTGCTCGCCGCACGCATGACCTACGACGGCGAGCCGCCGACGGTCGAAGCTCTCGAGGCGCGGCTCGATCGGGACCTCGAGCGCGGGTCGACCGGCCTCGGCCCGCACCTGGACGACGTCGTCCTGACGAGCGGCACACGCGACCTGCGCAGTTTCGGGTCGCAGGGGGAGCAGCGTCTGACCGTGCTTGCCCTGCTGCTCGCCGAGGCGGAGCTGATCGCCATGCGTCGTGGCTTCGCACCACTCCTGCTCCTCGACGACGTCCTCTCCGAGCTCGATCCGAGCCGCCGTCGCGTGCTGGCCGAGCGTGTCCAGGGCGCGGGTCAGACGCTCGTCACCGCCACGCAGGCCTCGTCATTGCCGCTCGAGCCAGCTCAGCTGCTCGAGGTCACGCCGGGCCTGGTGCAGGCCGCCTGATGGAGCGCGTCCGGGATGCCATCAGGCGTGAGCTGGGTCGCTTTGGGCCGGCCGCGGGGATGTCGCCGCTCGTCGAAGCGTGGCCGTCGGCCGTCGGCGAGGTGATTGCGCGCAACGCGTGGCCGGCGCGACTTGCTCGGGACGGGACGCTGCACGTCCATACGACGGACTCGATCTGGGCGTTCGAATTGAAGAGTCGTGCGGAGGAGATTCGGGACAGGCTCGGCGAACTCGCGCCGCCGCGGCTTGCGTTCGCTCCGGGACCGATTCCGGAGCCTGTCGAGACGCCCTCCGAAGACGCCGGACCGAACGTCGTCGAGCCCGGTCCGGAACACGTCGCGGAAGCTGACTCACTCACACGAGTGATTCGTGACGAGGACCTTCGCAAAGTGGTTGCAAAAGCGGCCGCTTTGAGCCTTGCGAAGGCGTCTAACGACCGCTCGTTCTGGTAGAATTCGGGGTGCCCGCAAGTAGCGAATTTGCAGGGCTTTTTTCATGACTGAAGCCACTTATACCGCAAAGGACATCACCGTTCTCGAGGGCCTCGAGCCCGTCCGTCTGCGACCGGGCATGTACATCGGCTCGACGGGGTCCCGCGGTCTCCACCACCTCGTCTACGAGGTGGTCGACAACAGCGTCGACGAGGCGCTCGCGGGCCGCAACGAGAAGATCGAAATCACCCTCCATCCGGACAACTCCGTCACCGTCCGTGACTACGGCTCGGGCATCCCTGTCGACCAGATGGTGGACCAGGGGATGTCGGCGCTGACTGTCGTGCTGACGAAGCTGCACGCCGGCGGCAAGTTCGGCGGCGAGGACGCCGCATACAAGGTGTCGGGCGGCCTGCACGGTGTCGGCGTGTCCGTCGTGAACGCTCTCTCCGAGTGGTTGATCGCGGAGGTGCGCCGGGGTGGGAAGGTCTACCGGCAGGAGTTCACGCGCGGTGTTCCCAACGGCGACGTCGAGGTCGTCGGCAAAGCGGAGAAGGGCGACACGGGCACGACGATCTCCTTCCTGCCCGACGCCGAGGTGTTCGAGGAGGTCGAGCTCGACGCCGAGACGCTGCAGCAGCGGTTGCGCGAGACGGCGTTCCTCACGCGCGGGCTGCGGATCGTGCTCACCGACGAGCGCGCCGGCGGCGAAAGCGTCGAGTTCCACTACGAGGGCGGCATCCGTGACTTCGTCGCGCATGTGAACTCGACGAAGGACGGAATCCACAAGCGCATCGTTTTCTTCGACGGCGAGAACGAGCAGGGCAACGTCGAGGTCGCGATGCAGTGGAACGCGTCGTATCAGGAGTCGGTCTACACCTTCGCCAACAACATCAACACGCACGAGGGAGGCTCGCACCTCTCCGGTTTCAACGCAGCGCTGACGCGCACGCTGAACAAGGTCGCGCGCGACATGAACTTGCTGAAGGAGAAGGAGGAGAACCTCGAGGGCGACGACGTGCGCGAAGGCCTCGCGGCCGTCGTCTCCGTGAAGTTGCAGGACCCGCAGTTCGAGGGCCAGACGAAGACGAAGCTCGGCAACCCATGGGTGAAGGGGTTCGTCGAGTCGACCGTGAACTCGAGGCTGTCGGAGTTCCTCGAGGAGAACCCGACCGACGCCAAGCAGATCATCACGAAGGCGATCTCGGCGGCGCGTGCCCGCCAGGCTGCGCGCAAGGCGCGCGACCTCACGCGGCGCAAGGGTGCGTTCGGCGGGGAGATCGCGAAGAAGTTCGCGGACTGCCAGGTGCGTGACCCCGAGCTGGCGGAGCTCTTCATTGTCGAGGGCAACTCTGCCGGCGGCGCGGCGAAGGACGCGCGCGACAAGTCGAACCAGGCGATCCTGCCGCTGCGTGGGAAGATCATCAACTCCGAGAAGAACAGGATCGACAAGGTCCTCTCGAACGCCGAGGTGCAGCTGCTCGTCCAGGTGATCGGCACCGGCATCGGGGATGAGCTCGACATTGCGAAGCTCCGCTACCACCGGATCATCGTCATGACCGACGCCGACGTGGACGGCGCTCACATCCGCACGCTCGTGCTGACCTTCCTGTACCGGCACATGCCCGAGCTGTTCGAGCGCGGTCACGTCTACATCGCTGTGCCGCCGCTCTATCTTGCGCGGCTCGGAAACCAGCAGAACTATCTGGAAAAGGATTCGCAGCTCGAAGAGCTGCTCGTGCGCGAACGCTTCGGCGATCTCGAGATCGAGGGGCGGGACAAGGCGCCGGTGAAGTTCACCGAGGCGCGCTATGCGCGGTTTGCTCGAACGCTGACCGAGTACGTCGGCTGGGCGGCTCGGCTGCGCTCTGACTTCGGTCACCAGGCGGCCGACTTCGTGCTGGCGCACCGGCTCGTCGAATCCGACGCGGCGTCACCGGCGGATGCGGTCAAGGCGATCGACGGCGCTGCGCCGAACGGCTTCAAGCTCGTGCCCGAAGCTGACGCAGAGGCGTTGCGCATCCGCGTCGTCGAAGTCGAGACGAGCGCCATGCAAAACGTCGTCGTGCCGGCGGAGCTGTTCGTGTCGCCGATCTATGACCACGTGCGCAAAACCTACGGACGGCTCGCAGAGATCATCGGCGGGCTGCCGCCGTTCGCGCTCAGATACGGGAAGCAGTCCGTCGAGGCGCTCACGTTCGAGGACCTCCGCGACGCGGCGCTGACTCTCGCCAAGAGCGGCATCCAGATCACGCGCTACAAGGGCCTCGGCGAGATGAACCCCCCCGAACTGTGGGCGACGACTATGGACCCGGCGCGCCGGATGCTCATCCGCGTCGACGTCGAGGACGCGGCCGCGGCGGATCTCTGGTTCTCGCGCCTGATGGGCGACGAGGTCGAGCCGCGCCGGCTCTTCATCGAGCAGAACGCGCTGGACGTTAAGAACCTGGATGTCTAAGTCGCAATGAAAGATCTTCGCTTCGCTAGATGGAGTTGAACCATGAGTGACCTGACTCCCGAGCCGTTGGGCGCCGGCCGGGTCGAGACGCGCGAGCTCGACCAGGAGGTTCGCACCAGCTTCCTCGACTACGCGATGAGCGTCATCGTGAGTCGTGCGCTGCCCGACGTGCGCGACGGCCTCAAGCCGGTGCACCGCCGGGTGCTGTACGCGATGCACGAGGCAGGACTGCAGCCGAACCGGCCGACGCGCAAGTCGGCCCGCGTCGTTGGCGACGTGATGGGCAACTATCATCCGCACGGCGACACGGCGATCTACGACGCCCTCGTCCGCATGGGTCAGCCCTTCTCGCTCCGCTATCCGCTTGTCGACGGCCAGGGGTACTTCGGTTCGATCGACGGCGATCCGCCTGCGGCGATGCGCTACAGCGAAGCGCGGCTCTCGCGCATCGCAACGGAGATGCTCCGCGATATCGACGCGGACACCGTCGACTTCGTCCCGAACTACGACGAGTCGCGCCGCGAACCGTCGGTGCTCCCCGCGCGCTTCCCAAATCTGCTCGTCAACGGCTCGTCCGGCATCGCCGTCGGCATGGCGACCAACATTCCGCCGCACAACCTCGGCGAGGTCGTCGATGCGATCACCGCGATGATCGAGGACCCGTCGATCGACGTGGAGCGGCTGTCGAAGTACGTCAAAGGACCGGACTTCCCAACGGGCGGCTCGATCGTCGGGCGCGGAGGCATCCGCGATGCGTACCGCTCCGGCCGTGGCCGTATCACCGTGCGCGGGCGCGCGCACATCGAGCAGCTGCGCGGCGGCAAGAGCGCGATCATCGTCACCGAGCTCCCGTACGGCGTCCGCAAGGCGGGCGAGGGGGGTGTAATCGACAAGATCGCCGATCTCGTCAAGGCCGGGACACTGACCGAGGTGCCGATGTCCGACGAGGCGCTGCAGGACCACTCCGACAAGGAGGGGATGCGCATCTACGTCGAGCTGAAGCGCGAGGCCGTCCCGCAGGTGGCGCTGAACAAGCTCTTCAAGCTGACGCCGCTCCAGACGACGTTCGGTTACAACGCCGTCGCGCTCGTCGACGGCGTGCCCAAGACGCTCTCGCTGCTCGAGCTGATCCGGCACTACCTCGACTACCAGCGCGATGTCGTCACGCGCCGGTCGAAGTACGAGCTGCGCCAGGCCGAGAAGAGGGCGCACGTCCTCGAGGGGTACCTCAAGGCGCTCGACCGCCTCGACGAGGTGATCGCGCTGATTCGCGCCGCCGACGACACCGACGCGGCGCGCGAGGGGCTGATGGCCACCTTCGACCTCTCCGAGATTCAGGCGCAGGCAATCCTCGACCTGCGGCTCTCGCGGCTGACGAAGCTCGCGCGCGACGAGATCCAAAAGGACTACGACGACCTGCAGGAGCGCATCGCCGAGCTCCGCGCCATCCTCGGCGACCCCGCCCGCATCGATGGCGTGGTCAAGGAGGAGCTGCTCGAGCTGAAGGAGATCTACGGCAAGTCAGACGACCGCCGCACCGAGATCGTGCAGGCCGAGGACGAGCTCGAGCTCGAAGACCTGATCGCGGAAGAGGACATGGTGATCGCGATCACGCGCTCCAACTACATCAAGCGCCTGCCGGTTACCGCCTACCGCGAGCAGCGGCGCGGCGGCGTCGGTGTAATGGGGATGGACCTGAAGGACGACGACTACATCGAGCATCTGTTCGTCGCCTCGACGCACGACTACATCCTCTTCTTCACGAACGTCGGCAAGGTCTACCGCTTGAAGGTGCACGAGCTCCCGCTCGGCTCACGCCAGTCGAAGGGACGCGCGATCCAGAACCTGCTGCCCTTCCGGCAGGACGAGCAGGTGCGGGCGGTGATCCAGACGCGCAACTTCGCGGAGGCGGAGTACCTCGTCTTCGCAACCAAGAAGGGCGTCATCAAGAAGACGAAGCTCGCCGCGTACAACACGCCGCTGCGCTCCGACGGCATCATCGCCATCAAGATGCGAGAGGGTGACGAGCTGATCGGCGCCAGGCATTCGTCGGGGAACGACGACATCCTGATGGTCTCGCGCAAGGGCCAGGCAATCCGGTTCCACGAGACGGACGTGCGCGCCATGGGACGCGACGCCTCCGGCGTCCAGGGGATGCGGCTACGCGCCGAGGACGAGGTGATCGCAGTCAATATCGCGCACGACGACGCCGACGTGCTCGTCGTGACCGAGAACGGGTACGGCAAGCGCACGCGCGTCTCGGAGTACCCCGTCAAGGGCCGTGGCGGCATGGGCGTGAAGACCGTCCAGCTGACGGAGGCGAAGGGACAGCTCGCAGGCTCGCGCGTCGTGCGGGACGGCTACCAGGTGATGCTGATCTCCGACGGCGGGACCGTGATCCGGATGTCGGTCGACGACATCAAGCGCTCGGGCCGGGCGACGCAGGGCGTGATCGTGATGCGACTCCGGGAGGGCGAGCACGTCTCCAGCCTCGCACCCGTGGTCGAATCGGCCGAGGACAAGGCCGAAGTGGCGGCCGATTCGAACGGCGCCGGCCCTGCCGAGGCATAGGCTCCAGCCACAAACCTTCGGAAATAGCCGCCCCGAACGAGGGGGATTTTGAAGAAACCCCTTCCCGATCGGGAAGGAGCGTTGTATACCTTTGAAACCAGGGGTTCCACCGCACAGGGAGACGAAAAACATGGCACCCAGTCGACAGGTCGACCTTCTAGAGCCGATCGATCTCGCCGAGCACCTCGGCAAGGTCGAGCTGTACCTGGGCCAGGTCTGCCAGATCGCGGGCATCTCGAAGATGCAGCTCGATTACTGGACGAACAAGGCACAGATTCCGACCAAGGGCAAGAAGCAGCGGATCTACGACATCGACGCGCTCGAGACTGTGATGCTGATCAAGCAGGCGAAGGACAAGGGCCTCAACCTGGGCGCTGCCATCGACGCCGCCCGTCGCTTCCGCGAGGTCCAGGCCCAGCCGGTGGCCGCCGCGCAGGAGGTCTAGCCGCTCAGCCGGCGCGCCGCCTCTTCGGGCGGCAGCGTGTTCACGAAGATCCCCGCGCCGAGCTCGAGGCCGGCGAGGACGGTCAGGCGCGGCAGCAGCACGATGCGCCAGTCCTGCCGGCCGTGCTCGAGCCAGGCGTTCAGCGGCACCGGCCCTTCCACGGCGTGCAGCCGGCGGACGATTTCGGCGAGTAGCCCCAACGCCGCGCCTAGCAGCGTGCTCTGGATCCCGGCCGGGTCCGGTTCGGCGGGCGCGATCACCGTCTCGTAGGGCAGTCGGCTCGCCCACGGGCAGCCTGCAATCAGGTCGCCACCTCCATTGAGCATGCCTTCGAGTCGTGGCCGCGCGTGCTCGGGCGGCGGTTCCGGAAGCCACACGAGTTGCGAGTGCGAGTGAGGGAGGCTCGAGCCCGCCTCCCGGCCTTCGTTCACGAGTGCGTGAACGTAGCCGGGCACCGCTGCAGCTCGTCGCTGCCAGGCCTCGGCGATCAGCTCGGGCTCGTCACCCTCGAGCTCCGCGACCGAGCGCACGTGGCGGCGGCTGTGCACGACGACTTCCTGCCGTTCCAGCGCCGGGTAGAGGTTCGGGACGACGCGCACGCGCCAGTCGCCTTCCTCCGGGAGCACGAGCGTCTGCGGCGGCGTCATCTCCTCGTGGCCGGCGCAAAACGGGCAGGTCTCGAGCTCCTCCGGCGTCGGGGCCTCGAGCGCCGCCCGCGCGGCGCCCGGACGCTTCGCGCGACCGGGAGCGATCACGGCGACGCGGCCCGACTCCTGTTCGCGGCGAAGCTCGCCGCTCAGCTCGCGCCGTCGGCCTTCGGGAGGAACGGTCGAATCAAGTCGACGGGGAAAACGATCGTCGTCGCCTGCGACGAGCTCAGCTCCAACAGTGTTTGCAAGTAGCGCAGCTGCAGCGCCGTCGGTTCCTCGGCGATCACGCGAGCCGCGTCCTTGAGTCGCTCGGCCGCCTGGAACTCGCCCTCGGAGTTGATGATCTTCGCCCGCCGCTCGCGCTCGGCCTCCGCCTGACGAGCCATCGCGCGTTGCATCCCGCTCGGGATCTCGACGTCCTTCACCTCGACGATCGAGACCTTGATCCCCCAGGGCGCGGTCGACTCGTCGATGATGCCTTGCAGGATCCCGTTGATCTTCTCGCGCTCCGACAGCAGCTCGTCGAGCTGGTGTTGCCCGAGTACGGAGCGCAACGTCGTCTGCGCGATCTGCGACGTCGCGACCATGAAGTTCTCGATCTGCACGATGGCCGCCTTCGGATCGACGATGCGGAAGTAGGCGACGGCGTTCACGCGCACCGGCACGTTGTCCTTCGTGATCACTTCCTGCGGCGGGACGGTCAGCGTGATCGTCCGCAGGTCGACCTTGACCATGCGGTCGACGACGGGGATCAGGATGAACAGGCCGGGGCCCTTCGGCTGTGGCAGGAGCCGCCCGAGCCGGAAGATGATGCCTCGCTCGTACTCGCGCGCGACCTTGATCGCCGCGAACAGAAACAGGACGATCAGGAACAGCAGGATCGCGATGATGACGAGGGCCGCGCTCACGCCGACGATCCTATGTGTTCGGGCCGAACCGTCAGAACCAACCCGTCCAGCGACTCGACGCGGACACGCTCGCCCGGCCTCAGCTGCTCTCCCCCAGCGGCGCGCGCCTGCCAGAGCTCGCCGTTGACGAAGACGAGTCCGCCGCGGCGCACCTCGCCGACGGCGCCGGCGATCATCTCGGGCGCGACCTCGAGGGGCTTGTGCCGAACCTGCCAGGCCTTGCCGACCGCGAACGCCCACACGGAGCCGAGCAGGACGGCGATCGTGATCACGAGTGGTTTCGACGTGTGGTACGGGGCCGGCGCGTTCTGGAACAGCATGATCGCTCCCACCGCGAGGCAGATCAGCCCCGCGACGGTTAAGGCCCCGTGCGAGGTGACGTGCACGTCCACCACCAAGAGGCCGACGCCGGCGAGCAGCAGGATCACACCCGCCCAGCTGACCGGTAGCACCGAGAACCCGAACAGCGCGGTGATCAACGCGACGAGCCCGAGCGCTCCCGGAAGCACGACGCCCGGATGGAAGATCTCGTAGCCGATCCCGGCGAGGCCGGCCAGGAACAGCAGCGTCAGGATGTTCGGGTCGATCAGCGTGTTCAGCAGCCGCGTGAAGAAGCCCGGATGCACGTTGTGGATCTGGGCGCCCGCGAGGTGCAGCACGTAGCCACGCGGCTTCGTCTTCACGCCGTCCGACTTCTGGAGCAGCGCCGGAAGGGTCGAGGCGATCGCGTCGATGACGTTCATCCGAAGTGCTTCCAGTGCGGTCGCGTTCGTCGCCACGCGCACTGCGCGGTCCGCCCACTTTGCGTTGCGGCCGTGGCTCTGTGCGAGTGCGCGCAGCGATGCGGCCTCGTGGTTGATCAGCTTGCGACGGAGATCGGAGTCGATGTTGCCGCCGCCCGAGTCGATGGGCGTCGACGAGCCGATGTTCGTCTGCGGGGCCATGGCGAGATAGTCGGCGGCCTCTGCGAGCCAGACTCCGGCCGAGCCGGCGGACGAGCCGTTCGGCCCGACCCAGACGAGCACGGGCACTTTCGCGCTCAGCTCGCAGAGAACGATCTTGTCCTTGGACTGCAGCAGGCCGCCCGGGGTGTTGAGCACGATCACGGCCGCGTCGTAGTGGTGCTTGGCGGCCTGCTTGAGCTGGTGGCAGACGTAGTTCTGCGTGACCGGGTTGACGTCCGCGTCGAAGTGGATCGCAAGGACGCGCGGTGTCGCTGCGGCGGCTGGTGAGGCGAACGCCACGAACGCTCCGAGGAGAAGAAGTCCCCGCAAAATGGCGCTCTTCAACTCGTAAGGATTCTATCAGCGGGCTTGAGGCCGACAGGCGGGGCAGGCACCCTGAGGAGGGTCGCCGCCGTCATGAAGATCGCCTTGGTCGCAGTCCTCGTTTTTATTGCCGCGCCGGCCGCGGCTTTCGGCGAGGTCTCGCTGACGATGCGGGAAGTTCCGTTGCAGGGCGAGCGAACACTCGCAGCGGCGCCGCCGGCGCGCTTCGACATGATCGGGCTGCACTGGCGCGGCCCGGGCACGGTGGAGTTCCGCACGCATTCCACGGACGGCGAGTGGAGTGAGTGGCACCGAGCAGCGCCGGAAGCGGAGGACGTTCCCGATGACGGGACGGTCGAGGCACGGGCCGCGCAGGGGTGGCGACTGGGCAACCCGTACTGGGTGGGTGCGTCCGACCGGATCGCGTACCGGCTGCACGGTCGCGTTACGCGGCTGCGGGCGTACTTCGTCGAGAGCCCGGAAGAGCGCATCCCATTGCGGCGAGTGTCGATGACCGGATCGCCGCCGCTCGTGTCGCGGCTCGCCTGGGGTGCGAACGAGGCAATCCGGCGCGCACCGCCGAGCTATGCGCGCACGTTGCAGCTCGCACTCGTCCACCACACGGCCGGTTCGAACTCCTACACCGCCTCGCAGTCTGCCGCGATCGTCCGCGGCATCGAGGTGTACCACGTGAAGGGCAACGGCTGGAACGACATCGGCTACAACTTTTTGATCGACAAGTACGGCCAGGTGTTCGAGGGCCGGTACGGAGGCGTCGACAAGAACGTGATCGGCGCGCACGCGGAGGGGTTCAACACCGGGTCCTTCGGCGTGGCGCTGATCGGCACGTACTCATCCATCGCGCCTTCGGCTGCCGCAAAGGCGGCGCTCGCAAACCTGCTTGCCTGGCGCCTGGACGTCGCGCACGTCGACCCGCTCTCGTCCTTGACGTTCGATTCGGGCGGCAACGGGCGCTTTCCGGTCGGAACGCCGGTGTTCCTGCGCGCGGTCTCGGGCCACAAGGACACCGGCTTCACGTCGTGTCCGGGCGCACTGCTGTATGCGCAGCTCGGCGCGCTTGCGCGCCAGGCCGCCGCGAGCGGCCTGCCCAAGCTCTATGCGCCGACGGTGCAGGGCCAGCTGGGCGGATTGGTGACGTTCCGAGCGCATCTGACGGAGACGCTTCCCTGGACCGTCACCGTGACGGACTCCTCGGGCGTGGTCATCGCCAGCGGCACCGGCGTGAGTCAGGAGATCGCCTGGCCCTGGGACGCTTCGACCGCCCCCCAGGCCTCGTACACGTGGACGATCGCGGCGGGCGACACGGTTCGGGCGGCAACCGGCACGATCGGAACCGCACCCGTGCCGCTGGCGATCAAGTCGCTGTCGGCGACGCCGCGCACGATCTCCGACTCGACCCAGATTGCATACACGCTCACGGCACCCGCGACTGTGACGGCAACCCTCCGCGGCGTCGACGGACGTGACGTCGCCGTGCTCTTCACACAGCAGCATCAACCGGGCAAGCAGTCGTTCCGCTTTACCGCGACGAGCGTTCCCGAGGGGCGCTACCAGATCGTCCTCACCGCGGTGAACGGCAAGATGACGGCGACCGCAAGCGTGGTCGTGGCCGTCGACCGGACCGTGCGGACGTTCGCCGTCTCGCCCGCCCTGGCGAGGAGCGACGTCACGTTCAGCTTCGAGCTGATGCGTGCGGCCGCGGTGCGGCTCGACGTCGCGCGCGCGGGGAAGACACTTGCGCCTGTCTACGCGGGGTCGCTCCCGGCGGGCGCGCAGACGGTCGGTTGGACGGTCGTCGGGACGAAGGACGGCAAGTACGCGGGCGTTCTCACGACCACGACCGAGGTGGGCACGGCCTCGCGCACGGCGTTCTTCCGGATCGACACGACTCCGCCCCGGCTGCGTGCCGTCTCGTTCCGCACCCTCCGCTTCTGGGTCAGCGAGCCCGCGACGATCAGGCTCGTCGTCAACGGCAAGCGCGCCGTCCGGAAGGTGCGAGCGGGCGGCTTTTCTTTCCGACACGGACGCGTGCGCAGCGTGCGTATCTCCGCGCAGGACGCCGCCGGCAACGTCAGCCCAACGCTGAGGTACCGGTAACCCAGATGTCGTAGGCGAGCTCGAGCCGCGAGAGGATCGCGGCGAGCAACTCGGTCCGGTCGACCGGCTCGCCCAGCTCGATCCTCAGGGAGGTCGGCTCGGTCTCCACGCCGGCCGGGAGCTGCTCGGCCGTCTGGTTCGCGTTGACGCCGATCCCGAGCACGACGCGTCCCTCGCTCGACTCGGCCAGGATGCCGGCCACCTTCTTGTCGCCGACGAGGACGTCGTTGGGGAACTTGATCGCCGGCTCGATCCCGGTCACGTCCCCGATCGCCTCCGCGACGGCCCCACCCGCGACGAGGGACAGCTCCGGCAGGCGCGACGGCTCGATCGGGGGCCGCAGCAGCACGGAGACGAGGACGCTCGTTCCCGGGGGGGCGTGCCAGCTCCGGCCCAGCCGGCCGCGTCCTTCGCTCTGCTCCTCGGCCACGGCGACGGCGCCTTCCTCGTCGTCTTCGTGGAGCAGGCGCTGGGTCGAGGTGCAAAGTTCCTCGTAGCGGTAGACGTGTCCGAAGCGGCCTTGCAGGAGCGGTCGCACGGCGTCGGGGGCGAGCGAATCCGCCACGCTCCTAGACTAGAGGCGCCGATGCAACTGCCCGGGAGCCGCCGCCGTCCAATTCAGCAGGCCTTCCGTCCGGAAGGGCCCCTGGTCTACGCACGGCTGAGCGATCCGATTCTGGTCAAGCGAGCGAAAGACGGCGATGCCCGCGCCCTCGAAGCGCTCTGCGAGCGGCATGCGCCGCGGGTCGAGAAGCTGGCCCTGCATCTGCTGCGCGATCCCGAAGATGCGCGCGATGCGTCACAAGAGGCGCTCGCGAAGCTCTGCACGCGGATTCGGCAGTTCCGCGGGGAGGCGCAGTTCTCGACCTGGCTGCACCGGCTGACCGTCAACGCGTGCCGTGACGTGGCGAACCGGCAGCGGGCTCGCGCGTGCGAGCCGCTGCTCGAGGACCGGCGCGCGGCGACCGACGCCGACCCCGCGCAGGAAGCCGATCGCACCGAGTTGCGCAGCGAGCTCAACCGCTGCCTGGCCGAGCTCGCGCCGGAGCAGGCGCGCGTCGTCGTGCTCAAGGATGCGCTCGGTCTTTCCTTCGAGGAGATCTCCGAGGCATCGGGGATGCCTGTCGGCACGGCGAAGTGCTACGCGCACCGCGGCCGCAACCGCCTGCGCGACAAGCTCTCGGACGTCGCATGACCGTGGCCGTCACCGAGATCCTCCCGCACCGCGAGCCGTTCCTCCTGATCGACGAGGTGCTCGAAGTCACGCCCGGTGTCGGTGCGGTCGCGCGCAAGACCGTGCGCGAGGACGAGTGGTACCTGAGCGGCCACTTCCCCGGTCGCCCGGTGATGCCGGGCGTGCTGATCGTCGAAGCGCTCGCGCAGACCGGCGCCGTCGCCGTGCTCAGCGAAGAGGAGAACCGCGGCAAGCTCGCGCTCTTCGCAGGCATCGACGACTGCCGCTTCAAGCGCGTCGTCGAGCCCGGTGACGTCTTAGAGCTGCGGTGCGAGCTCGAACGCGTTCGCGGCCCGATCGGTCGCGGTAAGGCGGAGGCTCGCGTCGACGGCGAGCTCGCGTGTCGGGCGACTTTGACCTTCGCGGTGGAGCGATGAGATGCGTAGCGTCCGTCCGCGAAGCAGACCAGGGCAACCAGACGCGGGATGAGGCGAGCCGATGATTGGTAAAGCTCAGGGCGATCCCATCTCCATCACCGGTCTAGGCGCCTACGTTCCCGCACGGGTGCTCACGAATGACGAGCTCTCGACCATCGTCGACACGTCGAACGAGTGGATCATGGAGCGCACAGGCATCCGCGAACGCCGCATCGCGGCCCCGGAGGAGGCGCTCACCGATCTTGCGCTGCCCGCGGCGCGCGCGGCGCTCGAGCAGGCGGGAGTCGAGGCCAAGGATGTCGACCTGCTCGTCTGCGCGACGGTGACGCCGGACATGATGTTCCCGACCTCGAGCGCGCTGCTCGCGGACGAGCTCGGCGCACCCGATGCGGCCGCGTACGACCTGCTGGCCGGCTGCACCGGCTTCATGTACGCGCTGGCGCAGGCGTACGGGATGATGGCCGCCGGCCTCGCGCAGCGGGCCCTCGTCGTCGGCGGCGACGTCCTCTCTCGCATCCTCGACTGGACCGACCGCTCGACGCTCGTTCTCTTCGGAGACGGCGCCGGCGCCGTTGTCGTGGCGCGCGTCGAGCGGCCCGGTTTTCTCGGCTTCGAGCTCGGAGCCGACGGCGGCGGCGGGATCCACCTCTCGCTTCCCGGCAGCGGCTCCCGCCGGATCGAGGACGCGACCGGTAACGGCTTCGTCCACATGAACGGCCGCGAGGTGTTCAAGTTCGCGACGCGCGTACTCGTTTCGTCCGCGGAGGCCGTCCTGGAACGCTGCGACGTCTCGGTCGACGAGGTGGACGTCTACGTCCCGCACCAGGCGAACGTCCGGATCATGGATCACGCGGCGCAGAAGCTCGGGATCCCGCGCGAGCGCATGGTTGTAAATGTCGACCGTTACGGGAACACATCCTCTGGTTCAATCCCGCTGGCGCTGGCGGATGCCCAGCGCGAAGGCCGGCTGAAGAAGGGAGACCTGGTGTTGATGACGGGCATGGGCGCGGGACTCACTTGGGGCTCCGGGTTGATGGAGTGGACGCTGTGAAGTCCGGGCTCGTTGCCTTTTGCTTCCCGGGGCAGGGGTCGCTCGACGTCGGCATGGGCCGCGAGATCGCGGCCGCCATCCCCGAGGCGCTGACCGTCTTCGAGCGGAGCAGCGAGGCCTCCGGGCTCGACCTGCAGTACCTCTGCTTCGAAGCGTCTGAGGCCGAGCTGGTGCAGACCGAGGTGCAGCAACCCGCCCTCGTCGCGACGAGCCTCGCCGTGCTCGCCGCGATCCGGGCACGCGGCATCAAGCCGGACTTCGTGATCGGGCACTCGGTTGGTGAGTTCGCTGCGCTCGCCGCGGCCGGCGCGCTGAAGCTGGAGGAAGCGGTCGCCCTCGTCCGCGAACGCGGCCTCGCGATGGCAGAAGCCGCCAAGAAGAACCCAGGCTCGATGGCTGCCATCCTCGGCCTCGACGACGAGGTCGTGGAGCGGATCTGCCGCCGCATCCTTAACGTGTGGCCCGCGAACTACAACTGTCCCGGTCAGATCGTCGTCTCGGGCGAGAACCCCGCCGTGGACGAGGCCTGCGATGCAGCAGAGCAGGAGGGTGCACGCCGCGCTGTCAAGCTCCGCGTGTCCGGCGCCTTCCACAGCCCGCTCGTCGCCCGCGCGGCCGATCGGTTCCGACCGGCGCTGGACAAGGTGAAGTTCGCCGAGCCTTCGGCGCCGTTCATGTCGACGGTCACCGCCCGGATCGAGGACGCGAAGCGGATGGGCCCGCTGCTCGTCGAGCAGCTGACCGCGCCCGTGCGCTTCACGCAGGCCGCGCAGGCACTGCTGCGCGAGGGCGTGCAGACGTTCGTCGAGGTGGGCCCCGGGAACGTCCTCGCCGGGCTGGTCAAACGGATCGACCGCAATGCGCGCACGATCTCGGTGTCAACTCCGGAGAGCCTCGACAAGCTCGAGGAGACGCTCGCCTCTGCTTGATGTGCGGCTCGACCGTCCCCGCGCGCGGCGCCGGGCGGCTGCGAAGCGGCGCCTGGGGGCGTCCTCAGTCGCGCCCGTAGCCTCCGGCTACGAGCGCTCCCTGCGTCCTTCCCAGGCTTGCTTCTCGCTCGCCCGGCGGTCGCGCGCGTGAACGGCCGAACCGCTGACTTCTGTTCCCTCGAGGGGAAGACGGCCCTCGTCACGGGAGGCTCGCGCGGCATCGGTCGCGCGATCGCGCTGGAGCTGGCGCGCGCGGGCGCGACCGTCACGTTGAGCTACCGCTCGGGCAAGGACGAAGCCGAGGCGGTTGCGTCCGAGGCCGGGGCGACGGCCGTCCAGGCCGATGTGGCCGATGCAGACGAAGCGAAGTGGCTCGTCGACGGAGCCGGGGAGCTTGACATCCTCGTCAACAACGCCGGTGTGACGCGCGACGGTTTGCTCGCGCGCATGTCGGACGAGGACTGGGGCGACGTGATCGCGACGAATCTCGGCGGCGTCTTTCACACCTGCCGCGCGGCGGCCCGCGGGATGATGAAGCGCCGCTCCGGCGCGATCGTGAACATCTCGAGTATCGTCGGGCTGCACGGCAATCCGGGCCAGACGAACTACTCCGCGTCGAAGGCCGGCATCATCGGCTTCACCAAGGCGCTCGCGCGCGAGCTCGGCAACCGCGGCGTGCGCGCGAACGTCGTCGCGCCCGGCTACGTGGATACGAGGCTGACACAGGTGATCGCGGACGAGATGAAGGAGTTGATGCTCGCGAACACGCCGCTCGGCCGTTTCGGGACGCCGGAGGACATCGCCGGCGCGGTACGTTTTCTGTCCTCCGACGAGGCGGCCTTCATCACCGGTGAGGTGCTGCTCGTCGACGGCGGATTGGGAATCTAGTGTCGGTCAACGGTAGGCGCAGGGTCGTGATCACAGGGATCGGAGCGGTGACGCCGCTCGGCAACGACGTGGAGACGTCGTGGCAGAACCTGGTCGCGGGCGAGTCGGGCGCGGCGCCGATCACGCAGTTCGACTCGACGGATTACTTCGTGCACTTCGCGTGCGAGGTCAAGGACTTCGATCCGTCCAACTGGATCGAGCGCAAGCAGGCGCGGCGCATGGACCGCTTCGCGCAGCTGATCCTCGCTGCGGCGCGCCAGGCCGAGGACGACTCCGGAATCGACATCGCGTCGGACGCCGACCGCGTCGGGGCATCGATCGCGACTGGGATCGGTGGGATCAAGTCCTTCCAGGACTGTTACGACACGCTGAAGGAGCGCGGCCCGGACCGGGTCAATCCGTTCGCGATCCCCTGCATCATCCCGAACATGGGCGCGGGATGGGTGTCGATGGAGCTCGGCACGCGCGGGCCGCTCTCGTCGGAGTGCACGGCCTGTGCGGCGTCGAACATGGCGATCGGTCAAGGCCTCGATGACATCCGGCTCGGTCGTGCCGACGTGATGCTTTGCGGCGGCACCGAGTCCGCGATCAACCAGGTGGGCATCGCCGGCTTCGGCGCGATGCGGGCGCTTTCGCGTCGCAACGACGATCCGAAGCGCGCGAGTCGGCCCTTCGATGCGCAGCGCGACGGCTTCGTGATGGGCGAGGCCGGCGCGGTCGTCGTGCTCGAAGAGCTCGAGCGGGCCCGTGCGCGCGGCGCGAAGATCTATGCCGAGGTCGCGGGATACGGCCTTTCCTCCGACGCGAAGCACGTGACAGAGCCTGATCCGACGGGGCAGAACCCGGCGCGCGCGATGAAGATGGCGTTCGGCGACGCCGGGGTCGACCCGGCAGAGGTCGACTACATCAACGCGCACGGGACCTCGACGCCGCTCGGCGATGCGGCCGAGACGCGCGTGATCAAGCTCGCCCTCGGGGAGGAGAAGGCATACAAGACGCCGATTTCCTCCACCAAGGGCGCGACCGGCCACTGCCTCGGTGCGGGCGGTGCCGTGGAGGCGATGTTCTCGACGCTGGCGATCCGCGACGGCAAAATGCCGCCGACCATCAACTACGAGGTCGAGGATCCGGAGTGCGACCTCGACTACATCCCGAACGAGTCGCGTGACGCGGACGTGCGCGTTGCCGTGTCCAACTCGTTCGGGTTCGGCGGACACAACGCCTCGATCGTCCTGACGCGCTTCGAAGACTAAGTGGCAGATCGCTGGGCGACCTTTGACTGTTACGGCACGCTGATCGACTGGAACGGCGGGATCCGCCGCGAGCTTGCGCGTGTCTTCGGCGAAGACCGCGCAGGCGAGCAGCTCGAGCGCTACCACGAGGTCGAGCCGACCTTGCAGGTGGGCGGTGAGCGCACCTACCGCGAGGTGATGGCCGCGGCGATGAGCGCCCTGGGAGCTCCGGCGCAAGAGGAGGACGCCCTCGCGCCGGCCCTTCCCTCCTGGGAGCCCTTCCCCGAGGTGCGGCCGGCACTCGAGGAGGCTCGTGCGCGCGGCTGGAAGCTCGCCATCCTCTCCAACACCGATCGTGATTTCATCGAGGCGTCGATGGAGCGGATCGGCGTCCCCTTCGAGCTGGCGATCGTCGCATCGGAGATCGGTTCCTACAAACCTGGCCACGGCCACTGGCAACGCTTCTTCGACCAGGTCGACGTGCCGCGCACCTGCCACGTGCACGTCGCCCAGAGCCACTTCCACGATGTCGTTCCCGCCACGGAGCTCGGGCTGCAGTCGGTGTGGATCAACCGCTACGGCGAGCGTCGCGAGCCGGCGCCGACACGCGAGCTCCCCGATCTCTCCCGCCTTGCGGACACGCTCGATGAGTTCGTCGCTGCCTGACGGCTTTCAGGCACGAGTCGCCACGCCGGCTGACATCCAGGCTGCAGCGGACATCGTTCGCGCCGAAGAGCAGTCTCTGCGCGGTGAGTCGATCTGGGACGTGAGCGATATCGCCGACTTCTGGCGCTTGGCGAACTTCGAGGACGGTTCCTGGATCGTCGAGCGCGGCGGTTACCCGGTCGCGTTCGTCGCCTGCCTCGAGCGGGGCGACGAAACCCATTCCTGGGCATCGGTTCATCCGGATGCCGAGGGGAATGGACTGGCCACTTGGCTCCTCGGACGCGCGGAGCAGCGCGGGCGCAAGGTCGGTTCGCGGTCCCTGCAGGCGGGGAGATTTGCCGAGAACACCGCTGCGCACGCGCTCCTCGAACGCCTCGGCTTCCGTGAGGTGCGGCACTTCTATCGGATGCGCATCGAGCTCGACGGAGAACCGGAACCGCCGCACTGGCCTGCGGGCATCGAGCCGACGACATTTCGGCGGGAGGATGCGCGTGCATTCCACGAGGCCCTCAACGACGCCTTCGCAGAGGAGTGGGGTTTTCTCTCCATGCCGTTCGACGAGTGGCAACGGATCCGGCTCGAAGCACCGGACACCGATCTCTCGCTCTGGTTCCTGGCCCGCGACGGTGACGAGATCGCGGGCGTCGCGCGCTGCGAGGGGAAGCGGGACGGCGGCGGTTGGATCGGGGCGATCGGAGTGCGCAAGCCCTGGCGCCGGCGCGGCGTCGGCCTGGCGTTGCTGCGCCATGCGTTCCGGGAGTTCCACCAGCGCGGCGAGCCGCACGTGGGACTCGGCGTCGATGCGGCGAATCCCACGGGTGCCACCCAGCTGTACGAGCGGGCCGGGATGCGGGTGGTCAGCGAGGACGTCGTCTACGAGAAGGAGCTCTTGTGAGCCGGCTGCGCGCGAAGTGTCCGGACTGCAAGACGTACACGGCCGTCGCGCTCGGTCCCGACTACGAGTGTCACGCGTGCGGGCGCGTCTTTCACTCGGGCATGGTGCGCGTGCCCCAGGCCTGGGGAGAGGGCGGTGAGGCCATGGCCGAGGCGGCGTGGCTCGAGTTGCCGTTCCCGGAGGCCGCCGTGGTCGAAGCCGAGACGCTCGAGGAACAGAACCTCGCGCTCGCAGCCGACCTGCCGGAGCGCCCCCTCGTGCTCGGCGGCGACTGCTGCTCGCACATCGGCGCAGTCGAAGGGCTCGCTGCGCGCCAAGGGAGGCTGGCGTTGATCTGGCTCGATGCGCACGGCGACCTGAACACGCCGCAGAGCTCACCCTCCGGGAACCAGTGGGGGATGCCGCTGCGGATGCTGCTCGACTCCGGCGCGGTCGAAGTCGAGGACGTCGCGCTCGTCGGCGCGCGCAACCTCGATCCGCCCGAGGAGGAGTTCATCCGGGCAAGCGGTCTCCAGGTCGGCGAGACCGGGATCACAAAGGCGCTCGAGGGCGTCGGCTGCACGTACGTGGCGCTCGACGTCGACGTGCTCGAGCCCACCGAGATGTCGGTTTTCATGCCGGAGCCGGGCGGGCTCTCTCGGCAAGAAGTGGAGCGGATCCTGGCCGAATTGGCCGGCCGGACGAAAGTCCTCGGGGCCGGTTTCAGCGGTTTGAGCTTCGAGCCGGCGAACATCGAGCCTTTGACCGCCTTCGCTGCCGCTCTAGCCCTGTAACCAGTCTGCTACCAGGCCCCGTCTAAACTCGCGGTTCATGTCCTCCCGGATTGACGTCTCCATCGAGCACCGGAACGTCCCAGAGCCGCCGGGAAAGCAGCATCCGAACACGTGCCCGCAGTGCCAGTCGCACTACCGGGACGACGAGCTCGAAGCGGCGCTCTGGGTCTGTCCGCACTGTGGGCACCACTTCCCCATGCGCGCACGCTCGCGGATCGCCTCACTCGCAGACCAGGGCACCTTCGTCGAGGAGGCAGCCGAGCTTCGGTCCGAGGACCCGTTGCAGTTCTTCGACCTGCGGCCGTATACGGAACGGCTCGCCGAGGCGGAGATGAAAACGGGGCTCGGCGAGGCAATGGTGATCGGACAGGCGGCGATCGACGGGAAGTCATGCGAGCTCGCGGTCATGGACTTCTCCTTCATGGGCGGCTCGATGGGCAGCGTGGTCGGCGAGAAGTTGTCGCGCGCCTGTGACAGCGCCGCCGAGCGCGGCGTCCCGCTCGTATCGGTGACGGCTTCCGGTGGTGCCCGGATGCAGGAGGGGATCCTGTCGCTGATGCAGTTGCCGAAGACCGTGTGTGCGGTCGAGGACCTGCACGACTCCGGGCAGCCGCTGATCAGCGTGATGACGCACCCGACGACCGCCGGCGTGCTGGCGAGCTTCGCGAGCCTCGGTGACGTGATCGTTGCCGAGCCCGCTGCGCTGCTGGCGTTCACCGGCCCGCGCGTCGTGCAGCAGACGACGCGCGAGAAGCTGCCGGACGACTTCGGTCTCGCTGAGCAGAACCTGCGCTTCGGCCACATCGACGCGATTCTCCCGCGCCCCCAGCTGAAGCCGTACGTCGCACGTCTCCTGCGGCTGTTCTCGCGTAATGGCGACTGACCACGAGCTCCACTTGCGCGACCGGCTGACGCGCCTCCGTACTCTCAACCTCCTCGGCGGCACACGTCTTTCGGGCGAGCTCGAGAAGCTGCAACGCCAGCTCGACCGCATCCAGTCGGCGCCCACGGACGAGGAGATCTGGCGCTCGGTCGAGCTCGCCCGCCATCAGGACCGTCCGTACACGCTCGACTACGTCGAGCGGCTGTTCGAGGATTGGGTCGAGTTGCACGGAGATCGCGGACGTGCGGACGACGCCGCGCTCGTGATCGGCCTCGGTCGCTTCGGCGGTCGCACGGTTGCGCTCGTCGGCAACCAGAAGGGCCGCGACATCAAGGAGCGCACGCATCGGAACTTCGGCATGGCCTATCCCGAGGGCTACCGGAAGGCGATGCGGCTGATGGAGATCGCCGACCGCCACCGCTTTCCGCTGATCAGTCTCGTCGACATCCCGGGCGCGTATCCGGGAGTTGCCGCGGAGCAGCACGGCCAGGGTGGCGCGATTGCCCGCGCGCAAGCGCTGATGGCGCGCGTCAACGTGCCCACGATCGCATGCGTGATCGGGGAGGGTGGATCCGGCGGCGCGATCGCAACCGCGCTCGCGGACCGCGTTCTGATGCAGGAGAACGCGATCTACACGGTGATCTCGCCCGAGGGCTGCGCCGCGATCCTCTGGCGTGACGCGGGCGAGGCGAAGAAGGCCGCGGCCGCCTTCAAGCCGGACGCCGTCCACTGCCTCGAGCTCGGAGTCATCGATGCGATCGTCCCCGAGCCCGAGGGCGGTGCCCACACCGATCCCGACGAGGCGGCGCAGCTCCTGGGGGAATCGCTCCGCGAGAGCCTCGACGAGCTCGAATCCATCCCGGCGGACGATCTCAAGCGCAGGCGCCGAGCCAGATTCCGCTCTCTCGGCGTTTACGCCTGAGTCAACGGCCGGACCTGTGGATAGACGGGAGCTTCGCCTAGCTTTCGGTAGGTTTCCGCCGCGGACGGGTGTCACCTCTCCACATCATCCACAGCCTTTTCCCCCGACCCGAGAACGACTTCGGGCCGGCAAACCGGCCCGAAGAGTCGACCCCCCCGCTGGGTGGAGAAGCTTTTTTGGAGGACATCAGTCCTCCTTTGAAAGGGTGCTTAGCCGATCCTCTGCCGCTTGAAACACCCAGACCCGCGGCTATCCGCAAAGCTTTCTCCTAGGTGGCCCAGAAGCTCTCCGAGTACAAGCGCAAGCGGGATCCGAAGAAGACGCCGGAGCCCTTCGGCGCGAAGCGCGCGCAGGGAAAGGAGCCGATCTTCGTGGTGCAACGACACGACGCGCGGCGACTCCACTACGACTTCCGGCTCGAGCGCAACGGCGCGCTCGCCAGCTGGGCCGTGCCGAAGGGCGTTCCGCTCGAGCCCGGGCAGCAGAACCTTGCCGTGCACGTGGAGGACCATCCGCTCGACTACGCGACGTTCGAGGGCGAGATTCCGAAGGGGGAGTACGGGGCCGGCACCGTCGAGATCTGGGACAGCGGCACCTACGAGCTGCTGGAGGAGAAGAAGAACGGCGGGCTGACCGTCCGGCTCAAAGGCGAGCGACTGGACGGAACGTGGGCGCTCATCCCCGCGCATCTGAGCGGTGACGAGAAGAACTGGCTGATCATCCGCAAGCGCGACGAAACCAGGCCGGCGCCGCGTACGACCGGGACGTATGCGCCGATGCTCGCGACGCTCGCGGAGGATGTGCCCCGCGGTGCGGGCTGGGAGTTCGAGGTCAAGTGGGACGGCTACCGCGCGATTGCGGCCGTCTCCCAGGGCGAGGCGACGTTGACGAGTCGCAAAGGCAACGACCTGACCGCTCGCTTCGAGCAGGTCGCCAAGGAGATCGCCAAGGCGGTGAAGACACCCGACTGTGTGCTCGACGGCGAGGTGTGCGCGCTGGACGAATCTGGACGCTCGAGCTTCTCCGCAATGCAGCAGGGCAAGGCCGGGACACCGCTCGTCTTCTACGTCTTCGACCTGCTCGAGCTCGAGGGCGAGCCGCTCGTCGACCTGCCGCTCGTCGAGCGCCGGAAGCGCCTGGAGCAGCTGCTCGACAAGCGGAACCGAACCGTGCGCCTGTCGGAGACCTTCGACGACGGTGCCGCGCTCTTACAGGCCGCGACCGAGCAGCACCTCGAGGGGATCATGGCCAAGCGGCCGGACTCGCGCTATGCCCAGGGCAGGCGCACACGCGACTGGCTGAAGATCAAGACGCACGGCGAGCAGGAGTTCGTCATCGCCGGCTTCACGAAAGGGACGGGGAGGCGCGCGTCGAGCTTTGGCTCGCTCGTGCTCGGCTACTACCGGGGCGGGGAGCTCGTCTACGCCGGGAACGTCGGCACGGGTTTCAACAGCCGTGAGATCGACAAGCTGCTCGACGAGCTCCGGCCGCTCAAGCGAGACACGCCGCCTTTCCGCGAGGTCCCGAAGATGCCGAAGGTGCGCAAGAGCGACGTGATCTGGGTCGAGCCCAACCTCGTGTGCGAGGTCGAGTTCGCCGAGTGGACGCACGACGGCCGCCTGCGTGCGCCGTCGTACAAGGGGCTGCGCGAGGACAAGGCGGCCGAGGACGTCCGCCGCGAGCAGCCGATCGCCGACCGCGTGACCAGGGGCTCCCGCGAGCTGAAGCTCTCGAACCTGGACAAGGTCTTCTTCCCCGTCGAGGGGATCACGAAGGGCGATCTGCTCGAGTACTACCGGGCGGTCGCCCCGACGCTGGTCCTGCATCTCCGCGACCGTCCGTTCACGATGGTGCGCTGGCCCGACGGGATCGAGGCCGGCCGCTTCTTCCAGAAGGACGCGCCGTCGCACATGCCGGAATGGATCCCGACGTTTCGCACGCAAGTGTCGACGCGGGAGGCTCCACGCCGCAGGAAGTGGGTCAACTTTCCGATCGTCAACGACGAACTGGCGCTGCTGTGGATGGTGAACATGGGCTGCATCGACATGAACGCGTGGTACTCGCGCATCGACAAGCCCGACCGCCCCGACTTCGTGCTTTTCGATCTCGATCCCTCGCCGGATGTCGGCTTCAAGGAGACGGTGCAGGTCGCTCTGCTCGTCAAGCAGGCGCTCGATGCATTCGGACTGGCCGGCTTCCCGAAGACCTCCAGCGGGGAGGGGATGCACGTGCTCGTTCCCGTCGAGCGGCGCTACACGTTCGACGACACGCGTCAGTTCGCCGAGATCGTCGCCGGTGCGATCGCGCGCTCGAACCGTGGGCTCGCGACGACCGAGTGGACGAAGTCGAAGCGTCGCGGCGTTCTGATCGACTCGAATCAGAACGGCGAGGGAAAGACAATTGCGTCCGTCTACTCCGTGCGGCCGCGCGCCGGCGCGCCCGTTTCGACTCCGTTGCGCTGGAGCGAGGTCAACGAGGAGCTCGATCCGCTCGCCTTCACGATGCCCGTCGTGCTCGACCGCATCCGTAAGCACGGCGACCTCTTCGAGGGCGTGCTCAACACGAAGCAGCGCCTGACGGATGCGCTCAACGCCTTGCGGTAGGCCCGGCGGTAACCGAACTGCTGGGGTCAGACCCCAAGGGGTCTGACCCCGTAGGGGTCTGACCCCAGTCTTTGGTTTGCAGTGCCGCTGCAGCCGCAGCCCGCTCGAGGTTCACGCCTCGAGGCGGCCTCCGGCAGCATGGCGTGTAGAGCATGAAGTTCTCCGGCGAGACGATCGTCGCGCCCCGCTTCCCGAGTAGGCGTGCGACATAGCTGCCTGCAAAGCCGCCGCCGAGGACTAGCGTTCCGCCTTTCGCGTCCACCCCTCCAAATCACGAGACTTCGGACAGGCGCTGCGAAAGAAAGCGCCGCTCCGGCTCCGTCTGCGCGAGCTCGAGTGCACGCCGGTAGGCGGCAGCAGCTTCGTCGAGACGTTCGAGCCGCCGCAGCAGGTCGGCGCGGGCGGCGTGGTAGAGGTGGTACTCGTCGAGCGGCAGGTCGTGCATCAGCGCCAGGCCGCGCTCCGGCCCCTCGGCCATCGCGACCGCGACCGCGCGGTTCAGCTCGATCACCGGCGATCCGGTCTGGCGCGCAAGCTGCGTGTAGAGCGCCGCGATCTGTGGCCAGTCCGTCTCGGGCTCGGTGTGTAGCGCTGCGATTGCGGCCTGCAGCTGGTACGGGCCTGGAGCCCGCAGGCTGAACGCGCGCCCGAGCACGCGGATGCCTTCCGCGATCCGGACACGATCCCAGAGCGAGCGGTCCTGGTCCTCGAGGAGCACGAGCTCTCCGTCCGGTCCTGTGCGCGCCTCGCGCCGCGAGTCTTGCAGCAGCATGAGGGCGAGCAATCCGAGCGCTTCGGCCTCGTCGGGCATCAGCACCGCGAGCAGCTTCGTGAGACGGATCGCCTCTTCACTCAGCTCTCTCCGCACCAGCTCGTCGCCGGCGGTCGCAGAGTAGCCCTCGTTGAACACGAGATAGAGCACCGCGAGCACGGCGCGCAGGCGCTCGGGCAGCAGATGGTCGGGTGGAACGCGGAAGGGAATCCCTGCCTCGCGGATCTTCCGCTTCGCCCTCACGAGTCGTTGCGCCAGCGTTGCTTCCGGGACGAGGAACGCGCGTGCAACTTCGTGCGTCTGGAGGCCGGCGACTTCGCGCAGCGTCAAGGCGATCTGCGCATCGGTCGCAAGGGCAGGGTGGCAGCAGGTGAAGACCAGGCTCAGGCGCTCGTCGGGGATCGAGCTCACGTCGTCCTCCTCCTCAGTGCGGAGGCTCTCGAGTCGCGCGAGCAGCTCCGTCTTGCGCGCGAGGGTTCGCTCGCGGCGGATCCGATCGATCGCGCGGTTGCGGGCCGTCGCGACGATCCACGCGCCTGGATTGCGTGGCACGCCTTCCCGTGGCCAGCGCTCGACGGCCGTCGCGAAGGCGTCCTGCACCGCGTCCTCGGCGAGCTCGAAGTCACCGAGGACGCGGATGAGAATCGCGACGGCACGCCCCCACTCCTCGCGGAAGAGCGTCTCGACTGCTAGTGCGTCACGAGCGGCCGTATCTCCACCGAGCCCTTATCGGCGAGTGGGACGCGTTGCGCAATCTCGATCGCCTGGTCGAGGTCCCTGCACTCGACGAGGAAGTAGCCGCCGAGGACCTCCTTCGTCTCGGAGAAGGGCCCGTCGGTCACGACGCTCTCGCCGTCACGGACGCGAACGACGCGGGACCGCGACGGATCCTCGAGCTCGAGACCGCTGAACTCGATTCCCTGCTCGGCCATCCAGCCCATCAGGGACTCCCAGCGCGGCATTTCCTCCTCGCGAGCCTTCTGGGCTTCCTCGCGGGAGAGCGTGCGCCATTCCTCCCACTGGGATGCGGTGTTGTTCAGGAGCAGGAGGTACTTCATGCCGCCGCCTCCTCGTGCGCGGGGCGCAGCTCGATCGCCCCGGTGGCTGCTTCGGCCAGGGTCGCCGTGAGCTCGGCGGCCTCGTCGAGACCGGAGCAGTCGAGGACGTAGAAGCCACCCACGACTTCCTTCGTCTCCGCGAAGGGCCCGTCGGTGACGACCGTCTGTCCGTCGCGGACGCGGACTGTGGTTGCGGCGCGTGTGGGCGCAAGCTCGGCGCCCGTGACGATCTTGCTGCCGGCGAGCTTCGCGAACGCCCGGTGCCGCCCGTCGAGCTCTTCGCCTTCCTCGGGAGTGAGCGCCTCCCACGCTGCCTCGTTTCCGTAGATCAGGGCCATCACCTTCATTGGTCTCCCTTCGTCGCTGACGAGACTACGACGAACGGGACGTTCCGGAATCGACAGGCAGGTCCTTGACGAGGTGGATGAGCGTGTCGTCGACCTCGACCGGCCGGCCGCGCATCAGGATGGTTCCCTGGATTCGCTCGGGATCGAGGCCCGCATTGCGGTAGCCGAGGCGCTCGTACAGACGCCGCGCCGCGTCGTTGGCGATCCCGTGGCTGAGGCTGATGCGAGCGTGGCCGCGCGCGGCGGCCTCGCCCTCGGCGGCGGCGCCCAACGCCGTCGCGACCCCGCGTCGTCGGTGGTCGGGGACGACGAACACGTCCCCGATCTCCGGGACACCGAGCTTCCCGCCTGTCCAGGCAATGTGCGCATGGCCGATCGGCTCGTCCCCCTTCCAGGCGACGAGGTACGTCTGGTGCCCGGGGAGCCGGTGCAGCGGCAGCCTGTCGCCGATCCGCTCGGTGTCGGCGTCGGTCAGGGTGCGGATGTCGATGACGCGACCAGCCTCCGGAGGAACGTCAGCGCGCCGCCCTTGTCCAGCATCTCGTTGAGGTTGCCGCACTTCGGGCTTTGTACGCACGAGGGGCAGCCGTCCGCACAGGGACAGCCCTCGAGCATCCTCGCGGTGTCCGCGACCCAGCCCTCGAAGGCGTTGAAGCCGCGCTCCGTGATCCCGACGCCGCCGGAATGACCGTCGTAGATGAAGACCGTTGGGCGGTCGGTCTGGAAGTGGATATTCGTCGAGAGCCCGCCTATGTCCCAGCGGTCGCACATGGCCCACAGCGGCAGCAGCGCGATCATCGAGTGCTCGGCGGCATGCAATGTCCCGAGCAACGTCGGCATCCTCTCCAGGCCTGCGAGCTGCTCCGGCTCCGGGAGGTACCAGATCGCCTCGGTCTCGAAGCTCGTCTCGGGGAGGTCGAGGTCGACCGTCTCGAGTGTCGACTGGTCGCGAATCGACTTCTTCTGGTACGCCACGACTCGCTCGGTGACTGAGATGCGGCCGAAGAAGAGGTCGAGACCGCAGCGGCGCTCCGTGCGAAGCGTCTCTTCGATCGCCGTGTTCGTCTCCTTCTTCGCCTGTGTGTAGTAGTCCCCGCTGTAAGGGGTGACGACGGCGATGCGCGCCTGCAGGTCGAGCTCGCGGACGAGGTAGCTCTCGCCGAGGTGGAGGTAGACCGCGCCCTCGTGGACGGTCGAGTACGCACGCTCGCGCTCCACGATCCCGAGCACCGTCCCGGTCTGCGCTTCGACAACCGCGAATGAATCCGGCGTCGTCGAGCGGAGCCCGAACTGCGCGGCCGGGTAATCCCGTCCTGCCCAGACGTAGCCGCTCTTCGTCTGCTTGAGCTCGGGCAGCAGCGCGGCGCGCTCGAGCGCTTCGTCGCCCAGCGTTTTGCGATCGGCGTCGTCCACCGGCGCCTCGAAGGCGGCGGCACGGACATGCCCGTCGAGGACGCGCGGATTCGCGTGGTCGAGGATCGCCGCCTCCACCCGGCGCTCGAGCAGCATCTCCGGCTCGCGCATGAAGTACTGGTCGAGCGCGTCCTCGCTCGCGATCAGGATCGCGAGCCCGTGGCCCCGACGACCGGCTCGTCCCCACTGCTGTCGGAGCGACGCGACGGTTCCGGGGAAGCCGACGGAGATCGCGCAGTCGAGCAGGCCGATGTCGATGCCAAGCTCGAGCGCATCCGTCGCCGAGACCCCGAGAAGCTCACCCTCGACCAGCCGGCGCTCGATGTCGCGTCGCTGCGCCGGGGTGTAGCCGGCGCGGTAGGGAGCCAGGCGTGCGCCGGTCTGCGTGTCGACGCGGTCGACCGTGAACTTGTGGATCAGCTCAGCCGCCTTGCGGCTCTTGGCGAAGCAGATCGTGCGCAGGCCGCGCGAGACGAGCTCGGCAAGCAGGCGCGACGCGTCGCCGAGCGGGCTCGCTCGCAGCCCGAGCTCCGGGTCGAGCAGTTCGGGATTCCAGAGGGCGACCGTGCGCTCGGCGCGAGGCGCCGAGTCACGGTCGACGACGGTCGCCTCGATCCCGCCGAGCGCGGCGGCGAGCTCCCCGGGATTCGCGATCGTCGCCGAGGCGAACAGCAGCTGCGGGCTCGCGCCATAGACGCCGGCGAGGCGCCGCAACCGTCGCAAGACGTTCGCGACGTGAGAGCCGAAGACGCCGCGGTAGACGTGCGCCTCGTCCACGACGATGTAGCGGAGGTTGTGCAACACGTCCGCCCAGCGGTCGTGGTGCGGGAGCACGCCCACGTGGAGCATGTCCGGATTCGTGAGGATGACGTTTGCCCAGCGGCGGATCTGCCAGCGCCGCTCTCCGGGCGTGTCGCCGTCGTAGATCGCCGCGCGCACGTTCGGCGCGTGCAGCTCGCGGAGCGCGCGCGCCTGGTCCTGCGCCAGCGCCTTCGTCGGATAGAGGTAGAGTGCCCGCTCCTTCGCCTCGCGCGCGATCGCGTCGAGCACCGGCAGATTGAACGCGAGCGACTTTCCCGAAGCGGTGCCCGTCGCGAGGATCAAGTGCTCGCCGCGCGCGGCGGCGTCCCACGCCTCGCGCTGGTGCTCGTAGAGCCCGTCGAAGGGAAGCGCCTTGCGGAGGGCGGGGTGGAGATCTTCGGGTAGCGGCGCGACGCGCGGAGCGGCTTCGGCGACGGTCTCGACGTGTGCGAGCTCCTCGCCCTCGAGCAGGTCGTCCCAAACTGTGGCTGTGAGAGTCACGGCTTCGACACCGCGACGGCGATCGTCTTCGGGTACTCCCAACCGTCGTGGAGCTCCAGCACTTCCACGATGATCCATCCGCCGAAGGCGGTGACGAACTCGGAGAGGGGCAGATGCACAAACGATCCGAGCTGCATGCGCCAGCCACCGGGTGTCGTGCCCGGGGCCCCGGACGCGCTCCAACGCCCTGAACGCCGATAGCCGGGGTGCAGAAGCGGAACACCGGTATCGACGTGCTCTTGCGTTGGACCAACGAAACAAGGGTGGTTGCCGACATAGACGAGGCGAGCGCCCGATTTGAGTACACGCCGTGCTTCTCGTATCGCACCGGCGAAGTTGTCGAGGTCGGTGTGCGAGAACATCGAGATCGCGGCGTCAAAGGACTCGTCCTCGAAAGGCATCGCCCCGGCGTCGCAGCGCACGAGTTCGGCTCCTGGGACCTGTTCGCGTGCAATGCGGAGTTGATCGTCCGAGATATCGACACCGACGGCCGTCCAGCCAAGGTCGAGCAGCGTCTCCAGAAACCGTCCAGTCCCGCAGGCGACGTCGAGGCAGCGACCCGATCCCGAGCCGAGCAGGTCGCGCAATGCGGTCTCGGCCACCCGGTAATAGCCGGCGTGAAGCTGCTGGAAAGCCTCGTAGTCGTTCGCCAACCCGTCGTAGCGCGCCGGTGGCTCCACGGCTACTCGACCGTTGTGAACAGGGTGAGCTGCGTGCCCGCTGGTGTTTCGAGGCGGACGTTCCGATCGTTCCAGGGCGTGGTCACGGGCCCGCCCAGCGTTGTCGCGCCTGCGCTCTCCAGCCGAGCTGCGACGGCCTCGCTGTCGTCGACCTCGAACGCGACGCGGACTGGCCCGGCGACCCGCCGGCCGACCTCGATGCGGTCGATCTCCGCAGCATGGGCCTCGTCGACGAGCTCGAGTGTCCCGCGCCCCGCGGAGAGCAAGACGACGCGACCGCCTTCGCTGGCCCACACCGCTTCCAGGTCGAGCCCGAGTGCGTCGCGATACAGATTCAGCGCCGCGTCGAAGTCGGGCACCGTCAACACGAGGCGAAGTTCCTTTACGTCGGTCATGTGCGACACGGTACCCTGGGCTGACCGGGGTGCCCAAGCGGGCTGAGATCACACCCGTCGAACCTGATCCGGTTAGCACCGGCGAAGGGAGCAAGTTGGTTCCAAGGTGTTTGACGATTGCCGGCTCCGATTCCGGGGGCGGCGCAGGAATTCAGGCCGACCTGAAGGCCTTCGCGGCTGCCGGTTGTTTCGGAATGAGCGCAATCGTCGCGCTTACCGCACAGAACACGCGCGGTGTCGACGCCGTGCACGAGGCGCCGCCCGAGTTCGTGCGCGCCGAGCTGGAGGCTGTCTTCACAGACATCGGTGTCGACGCGGCGAAGACCGGAATGCTCTTTTCGCGCGCCGTCATCGAGACCGTGGCCGAGTTCCTCGCGGAACACCCCGTGCCCCTCGTCGTCGATCCGGTGATGGTGGCGAGCTCCGGCGCGAAGCTCCTGCAGGACGACGCCGTGCAGACGCTCGTCACGCGACTGTTTCCCCTGGCGACGGTCGTCACGCCGAACCTGAGCGAGGCGGAGGCGTTGGCCGGGGCCTCTTCGGCAACACGACGCGAGCTCGCAGAGCGGATCCACGCGCTTGGCGCCGGCGCGGTCATTGTGACCGGCGGCCACGGCACGCAGCCGGTCGATCACCTCTTCGACGGTGCGCGGCATGTCGAGATTCCAGTCGCGCGCTACGACGCTGCGGCAACGCATGGGGCCGGCTGCACTCACTCCGCGACGCTGGCGGCGGAGCTCGCTAAGGGCGTGTCGCTCGAGGCTGCGGCCGGCACTGCTGCGCGAGTCGCGTCTCTCGCCGTTCGCAACGGGCTCGTCGAGCTCGGAGCAGGAGACGGCCCGGTTGACGTGCTGGGGCTGTCGGCATGAGCGCTTCGCCCGGCACGACGCTGCGCATGATTCGCGAGCGCAAGCCGCTCGTCCACCAGATCACCAACTACGTCGTCATGAACGAGACGGCGAACGCAACGCTCGCGCTCGGCGCGTTGCCGGTGATGGCACACGCGCGCGAGGAGGTCGAGGAGATGGTCGGCCTCGCCGGTGCGCTCGTCCTCAACATCGGCACGTTGTCGCCGCACTGGGTGGAGGCGATGATCGCGGCGGGGAAGACTGCGAACGCGGGCGGGATTCCGGTCGTGCTCGACCCGGTCGGTGCCGGCGCGACCAGGTACCGGGGGGACACGGCGAAGAGAATCCTGTCCGAGGTGAAGGTGACGGTCCTGCGCGGCAACCAGGGTGAAGTCGCGACGCTCGTCGGCGTTGCCGCGGAGGTGCGCGGCGTCGAGTCGATCGATGGAGGAGGAGACCCCGCGGAGCTCGCCCGCTCGGCGGCGCGCAGCCTGGGGCTGGTCGCATCGGTCACAGGCGTGGTCGACCACGTGTCGGACGGCGAGCGTGTGCTGGCCGTCGCGAACGGCCACGAGTTGCTGGCATCCGTGACCGGCACCGGGTGCATGTCGAGCGCCCTCACGGGCTGCTTTCTCGCCGCCAAGCCGGAGCAGCCGCTCGAGGCTGCGGCCGAGGCGCTTGCGGCGTTCGGGGTCGCGAGCGAAGACGCCGCGGTCGACGCGAAGGGTCCCGGCTCGTTCCACGTCGGCCTCTACGACGCGCTCGCAGCGCTCGATCCGAACACTCTGGACGCGCGCGCGAAGATCTCGTGAAGCTGCACACGATCGTCGACGAGCTCGAAACGGCCCGTATCGCCGTCGAGGGTGGCGCGACGGTCGTGCAGTGGCGCTTGAAGGACGTGCCGCGTGTGGACGTCGTCGAGCGCGGGCGTGCGACCCGAAGCTTGTGCGCCCGATACGGCGTCCCATTCGTCGTGAACGACGACGTCGAGGCCGCGTTGATGCTCGGCGCGGACGGCGTGCACCTCGGCCGGGAAGACGAGGGGGCGGAGACGGCGAAGGACCACGGCCTGATGCTCGGCCTCTCCGCGGCGACGGTCGCAGAGGCACGGGCCGCCGACGGCCGCGCCGACTACATCGGAGCCGGGCCGGTGTGGGCGACTCCGTCGAAGCCGGATGCGGATCCACCGATCGGGCTCGGCGGCCTGCGCGACCTGTGCGAGGCGGTGTCGGCTCCGGTCGTGGCAATCGGCGGTGTCGATGCGACGAATGCGGCGGACTGCATCCGCGCAGGCGCCGCGGGCGTCGCGGTCATCCGCGCCGCGCGCGACGCTGCCGCCTTGCGGCAGGCGATAGATGCAGCTCTTTGAGCTGGGCGAGCTCGGGTTGCTCGCGGAGCTCGAGCATCGAGGCCTTGCGCGGCGCATCGAGAACGACGCCGCCGAGCTCGACGCCGGGTTCGTGGTCACGCAGGACGCCCTCGTCGAGGGCGTGCATTTCCGGCGCGACTGGATCTCGTGGCGCGATCTCGGCTGGCGTGCCGCCGCCGTCAACCTGAGCGATCTCGCCGCCTCCGGCGCCGGCGCCGACGGGCTGATCGTCTCGCTCGCGGCGCCTCCGGACACGAACGTGGAGGACGTGCTCGAGCTCTACGCCGGCATGGCCGAAACGGGAGTGCCCGTGCTGGGAGGCGACACGACGCGTTCCGAGCAGCTCTTCCTCAACGTGACGGCCGTCGGGCGCGCCGCGCGCGTGCCGGGCAGGGCCGGTGCGCGTCCAGGCGACACGCTCGTGGTCACCGGGCCGTTCGGCGTAGCGGGCGTAGCCTTTCGCAGCGAAAGCTACGTCCGCCCGCCGCTCCGGCTGGCGGAGGGAGCGGAGCTCGCGGCCTATGCCCACGCAATGCTCGACGTCTCCGACGGCATTGCCGTCGACGCCGCCCACGTCGCGGAGCGATCCGGCTGCAAGCTGGTGGTCGAGCTCGAACGCGTCCCGCTCGCCGCGGGCGCGACCATCGACGATCTCGGCTTCGGCGAGGACTACGAACTGCTGGCGGCGGTCGCGGAGCCCACGCGTTTCAGCGCGATCGGTCGCTGCGAGGAAGGTGAAGGCGTCGAGCTGACGCTGAACGGCGAGCCGTACGAGCTAGGTGGCTGGGAGCATTTCCGCTAGAGCACGCTCGTAGTGGGAGCGCGGCCGCGCTCCGACCAGCGCCGTCTTGACCTCCCCGCCGTCGAACACGATCGCCGTCGGGATCGACAAAACGTCGTAGCGTGCGGCGGTGAGCGGGTTCTCGTCGATGTTCAGCTTTGCGAACTCGACGCGTCCGCTCAGCTCCACCTCGAGCTCCTCGAGAATCGGGTCGACCGCGCGACACGGCCCACACCACGGAGCCCAGAAGTCGAGCACCACGGGCGTGTCTGCCTGGAGCACGTCCCGCTCGAACGTCGCGTCGGTGACCTCGAACATCGGCTCAGAGTAGCCGTCTACAGCTGTCCCGCAAGTGCGGCGAGCCGCAATGCCGGCACCTTCCAGATCGCCTCCGCCACGATCGCCTTCGACATCTTCGAGCCGCCGGCCTCACGGTCGACGAAGGTGATCGGGATCTCGACCACCCGAAAGCCGGCTCGTAGCGCGCGATACGTCGTCTCGATCTGAAACGCGTACCCCCTGGAGTCGATTGCGTCGAGGTCGATGGTCTCCAGCACGCGCCGCCGGTAGCATTTGAACCCCCCGGTCAGATCGTGCACGGGCGCGCCCAGCAGCACGCGCGCGTACCACGAGCCGCCGGCGGACACGAAGCGCCGCACCACGCCCCAGTTCCGAACGGCGCCGCCCTCGACGTAGCGCGAGCCGAGCGCGACGTCGGCGTTCTCGACGGCTGCGACCAGCCGCGGCACGTCGTTCGGGTCGTGCGAGAAGTCGCAGTCCATCTCCAGCACGAGGTCGGCGCCGTCGGCGAGCGCGCGGCGAAAGCCCGCGAGGTACGCAGGGCCGAGGCCTTCCTTGCGCTCGCGGTGCAGCACGTCGACGTAGTCGAGCTCGCCAGCCAGCCGGTCGGCGAGCTCACCCGTTCCGTCCGGAGAGCTGTCGTCGACGACGAGCACGCGCACGCCCTTGTCCGCGAGCGCACGCAGCATCGCCTCGAGGTTCTCGCGCTCGTTGTACGTGGGGAGGCAGACGACCGTTTTGGGCACCTGCGTATATTCATGGCATGGCTCGTGCTCTGCCTCGCAATGTCGACATCGCCGACCAACTGGAGCTGCTCGCCGACCTCGTCGAGCTCGAGGGAGCGGCCTCGTTTCGGGTGCTCGCCTACCGCAAGGCGGCGACGCGCATCCGCGAGACGGCCGGGTCCGTTGCCGAGCTCGCGCTGAACGGCCGTGCGAAAGACCTTCAGGGCATCGGCAAGACGATCGAGGAGAAGATCGTCCAGGTCGTCGAGGACGGTGAGATGCACGCCCTCACGAACCGTAAGAAGATCGTCCCGCCCGAAGTCGTGTCGTTCATGCGGCTGCCCGGGCTCGGGCCGAAGACGGCTGCCCGGATCTGGCACGAGCTCGGCGTGACGACCGTCGACGAGCTCAAGCGCGCCGCCGAGCAGGAGCAGCTGCGCACGCTCGCCGGTCTCGGTGCCAAGACGGAGGAGCGCATCCTCAAGGCGCTGGCGGAGAAAAAGGAGGAGCCCTCCGACCGCCGGCTCCTGGGAGACGGCCTCGGCGCGCTGCTGGCGGTCGTCGCCGTGCTGCGCGAACATCCTGCGGCGGTGAAGGTGTCGGAAGCGGGCAGCGCCCGCCGCCGCAAGGAGACCTTCCGCGACCTCGACATCATCGCCACGGCCAAGGACGCGGACGCGCTGATCGAGTACTTCACGAAGCTGAAGTGGGTGATCGAGGTCGTGGCGAAGGGGCCGACGAAGGCGACGGTGCTCTCGAACGAGGGGTTGCGCTTCGACCTGCGCGTCGTGCCGCCCAAGTCCTACGGCAACCTGCTCCAGCACTTCACCGGCTCGAAGCTCCATAACCTGGCGTTGCGCGAGCGCGCGGTCAAAGCGGGCCTGTCCGTCTCGGAGTACTCGATCACCGTCGTGGAGACGGGCAAGGAGCTGTCCTACGCGGACGAGACGAAGGTGTACGACCGGCTCGGCTACCAGTTCATCCCGCCGGAGCTGCGCGAGAACGCCGGCGAGCTGGAAGCCGCGCGCAAGGGGGAGCTGCCGACGCTCGTCGAGCTCGGCGACATCAAAGGAGACTTGCACTCGCACACGACGCACTCCGACGGCCGCGACTCACTCGAGCGGATGGTGCTCGCCGCGCGCGAGCGCGGCTATGAGTATCTCGCGGTCACGGACCATCCGCGCGGCACGCTCGCCGAGCAGAACGTCGAGATCGACGCGCTCAACGAGCGGTTCAAGCCGTTCCGGATCCTGAAAGGGATCGAAGTGAACATCCGCATCGACGGCTCGCTCTCCCTGCCCGACGACGTGCTTGCAGAGCGTGACTGGGTGATCGCCTCCTTGCACGCCGCGTTCGACCGCAACGCGACGGAGCGCGTGCTCGCGGCGATGGACAACCCGCACGTCGACATGATCGGGCACCTGACTGCGCGCAAGATCAACATCCGCGGCCCGGCGGACGTCGACATCGAGCGGGTCGTCGAGAGGGCGGTCGAGACTGGGACCTTCCTGGAGATCAACTCGCAGCCGAACCGGCTCGACCTGCGCGACACGCATGCGCGGCTCGCGGGGGAGGCGGGCGTCAAGATCGCGGTGAACACCGACGCGCACCAGCTCAGCGCGTTGCAGCACATCGAGATGGGCGTGGCTCAGGCGCGCCGAGCGTGGCTGACGAAGGAGCAGGTGCTGAACACGCGCAGCTGGCCGCAGATCGCAAAGCTCAGAAAGTGAGCTTCCGGGAAGACGGCGCCGCCGCGCTGGAGTGGGCGGCGCGGTATCTGGAGCGTGTCGGCGAGCTGCCGGTGCTCGCCCAGGTCGAGCCGGGGGACATCCGCAGGCGCCTGCCCGAGTCGCCGCCGGAGCAAGGTGAGCCGTTCGCAGACGTCCTGCGCGATCTTGACGAGATCCTGCTTCCGGGCATCACGCACTGGCAGAGCCCTCGCTTCTTTGCGTACTTCGCGATCAGCGCCGCGGAGCCGGGCATCCTCGCCGAGCTGCTCGCCGCGACGCTCAACTCGGTCGCCTTCCTCTGGCGAACATCTCCCGCGTCCACGGAGCTTGAGGCCGTCACGCTCTACTGGACCGCACAGCTGCTCGGGCTGCCCATAGGGTGGCACGGGCACATCGAAGACACCGCGTCGACCTCGACGATCGCAGCGCTGGCGGCCGCGCGTGAGTTCACGGGCCGGAACGTCGTCGTCTGCTCGGAGCACGCGCACTCGTCCGTGGACAAGGCGGCGAAGCTGCTCGGGCTCGAGCTGCGCAAGACGCCTGCCGATGACGAGTTCCGGCTTCGAGTCGACGCCCTCGACCTCACCGACGCGGCCGCAGTGGTCGCGACCGTCGGCACGACCTCGACCGCCTCGGTCGACCCCGTCCCGGCGATCGCCGACGCCTGCGCGGGGGCAGGCGTCTGGCTGCACGTCGACGCCGCCTATGCCGGGTCCGCCTGGGTCTGTCCGGAGCTCCGCTGGTCGCAGGCGGGTGTCGAGCGCGCCGATTCGCTCGTCGTCAATGCTCACAAGTGGCTGTTCACCCCCATGGACTGCTCGCTCCTCTGGACTAGCCGTCCGGAGGACCTGCGCCGTGCTTTCAGCCTCGTCCCCGAGTACCTGCGCACGAGCGAGGAGGTCGAGAGCCTCTCCGAGTACGGCCCGGCGCTCGGCCGCCGCTTCCGCTCGCTCAAGCTCTGGGCGGTGTTGCGCTGCTACGGGCGCGAGGGCTTGCAGAGACGCATCCGCGAGGCCGTCCGGCTCGCCGAGCTGTTCGAGGGCTGGGTCCGCGACGAACCCGGGTGGGAGGTCTGCACGCCGCGCCACTTCTCCCTGGTGTGCTTCCGCCGCGACGGATCGGACGAGGAGAACGAGAGGATCGTGGAACGCGTGAACCGGAGCGGCGAGCTCTTCCTCTCGCACACGCGCCTGGACGGCCGCTACGTCCTCCGTCTGGCGATCGGCAACGAGCGGACGACCGAAGCCGACGTCCGCCGCGCCTGGGACGTGCTGCGGGTTGCGCCGTAGCAGTTTGCGAAGCGGCGGCCGCCGGGTATTGAATTTCGGTGGGATGGGGGTACGGAGCAGTTGGGCCAAGGTCTCGGGGTGGGGTGACCAACGCTCCTGCAGCCTTTTAGGGGTCGGCTCTGGGCTCGCCCAGCGCCTGACGAGAGGAGGATCAGGATGCGAAAGCGGCTGACGTTCCCGGCCTTGCTCGCGATCGCCGCTCTTGCGGCGGTCGTGCTTGCCGCCGGCTCGCAAGCAAGGACCGAGCGTGCGAAGTCGGCCTCCGTCACAACCGTGACGCTGAACGGTTGGGTGGGAGCGAAGGTGGAGGACGACCTGCTCAAGCAGGTGATCGCAGCGTTCGAGAAGTCACACCCGAATATCAAGGTGAACTACGACGCCTTCAACAACTACCAGACGACGATGCTCGCGAAGTTCTCCGCACGCAAACCGCCGGATGTGTTCTATGTGGCGGCTGAGGACTTTGCGGATTGGGTTCGGCAGGGGGTGCTCGAACCGCTCGATCCCTACGCGAAGAAGAGCCACTTCTCCGCAAAGCCCTTCTACAAGGGCTTGCTGAACAGCTTCAAGTACAAGGGCAAGATCTACGGGTATCCGAAGGACTGGTCTTCGCTCGGAATGGAGGTCAACCCGGCGCTGATGGGTGGCCAGCCGATCCCGAAGACGTGGGCCCAGCTCCGGTCCGTCGCGCAGAAGCTCAACGTTCCCGGCGGTAAGCCGATCTGCCTCAGCGCCGACTGGGCGCGGTTGATGGCCTTCGTCTACCAGGCCGGTGGCAACGGTCAGTTCAAGAGCGCCAACAGCGCACCGTTCCGGACCGCGGTGAACTTCTACGTGAACCTGGTCAAGGACGGCCTCGCCGACGTGCCGGACAAGCTCGGCTCAGGCTGGTGCGGCGAAGCGTTCGGCAAGGAGAAGGTCGCCATCGCGTTCGAGGGCAACTGGATGCTCGGATACTTGAAGGACACGTTCCCGAATCTGCGCTACACGCTTGCTCCGCTGCCGAAGGGCAAGACGCGCGGCAATCTCGCCTTCACCGTCTCCTATGCGATGGCGAAGGACTCGAAGAACAAGGCGGCAGCCTGGACGCTGCTGAGCTACCTGACAGGGAAGACAGGAATGAAGAAGTGGACGTCGCTCGGCTTCGCGCTGCCGGCGCGGAGCGACGTCAAGGCAGTCCCCGGTCGCGGTGCGTTCGTGAAGTACCCGCAGTTCACGCACGGCTGGGGGAATCAGGTGGACTTCCGTCGCGTCTGGAACGAGGTCGCCAACAACGAGTTGACGGCTGTGCTCCAGGGCAAGGAGAGCGTCAACGAGATGCTGCAGAAGATCGCGTCTGCCGCGAAGTAGCGTGACGTGAGCGCTTGCTCCTCCGCGTGTCTGCACCGGCACGCGGAGGGGCGGCGCCGAACTCAGGAGGCGTCGGGTGGCGGTTGCGGTCGGGAAGCAGAGGAAGGTGCGGGCCCTCGGCTCGGAGCGCCTGCGGGAAGCCTTCGTCGGTTACGGCTTCATCGCCTTGCCGATGGCGTTTTTCCTCCTGTTCTTCATCTTCCCGATTGGTTACGCGTTCTACATCAGCCGGTACGACTGGTCGATCTTCAAAGGCCCGTTCGTGGGCTGGGACAACTTCCGTGAGCTGTATCACGACCAGGTGTTCTGGCATCACGCGGTGCGGAACACGCTCGTCTACACCGCCTTCGTCGTCCCGCTGCAGATGGCACTCGGGCTCGCGCTTGCCGTCACGGTCAATCAGGCGATCCGTTTCCGCACCTTCTTTCGCGCGGCGTTCTACTTCCCGTCGCTTGCGTCCTCTGCAGCGATCGTCTCGATCGCGACGTACATCCTCGCGTCCGACGGCATTCTCAACAAGTTCCTCGGCAACGTCGGGTACCACCACGGGAGCGCCTGGTTCGCCGAGCAGAGCACGGCGCTGCCGTCGATCATCGGGCTGAACGCCTGGACGACGGCCGGGACGATGATGCTCTTCTACCTGGCGGCGCTGCAGGCCATTCCGACGGAGGTCTACGAGGCGGCGGCGATCGACGGGGCCGGAGCATGGAGGACGTTCTGGAAGATCACGTTCCCGCTGCTCAAGCCGGGACATTTCTTCGTCGCCGTGGTCTCGTTCATCGGCGCGCTGCAGATGTTCGACCAGTCCTTCATCATCGGCGGTTCCTCTGGCGGGCCGAACTACTCGACCATGACGGTCGTCCTCTACCTGTTCAACCGGGCGTTCACCGGTACGACGCGCTTCGGCTACGCCGCTGCGGTCGGCCTGGTGCTCTTCGTCTTCATCTTCACCGTGACGCTCGTCCAGCGGCTGCTCTTCGGCAAGGCGGAGGTCGCGTGATGGACACCGAGCCACAGCCGCGCACTCCACCTGTGCTCGCCGCGGAAGAGCTCGCGCTCGAGGGCGAAGCGGCCGCGGGAACGCCACCGGCCGCCACCGGTATTCCCGGTCGGGAGCGTGGGGACCGCATCAGAACTGCCCTGGCCTACGTCGTCATGTTCACCGTCGCGATCCTGTTCGCGATCCCCTTTCTCTGGAGCGTCTCCACATCGTTCCGCACCATCGCGGACACGGTGTCGGGGTTCTCGCTGCTGCCCCAGCACTGGACGACGATCGGCTACCACGACGTCTTCCACAAGTACCACTTCGGCCGCTACACACTGAACAGCGCGATCATCGCCGGAGTCGTCACGGTCTCGAATCTCTTCCTCGCCTCGCTCGGCGGCTATGCGTTCGCGCGCCTGAAGTTCCCCGGGCGCGAGCCGCTGTTCCTGCTCGTGCTCGGCACGCTCATGATCCCCGACCAGCTGCGGCTCGTTCCCATCTACCAGATGCTCGTGAACTGGGTTCCCAACTGGGTGAGCCACGTCGGCTGGCACGACGCCAGCTTTGTCAACCGCAACGGCGTGATCCTGATCAATCTCATCTCCGCGTCGAGCCTGTTCCTGATGCGGCAGTACTTCCTCACGATCCCGCGCGACCTCGAAGAGGCGGCGAAGCTCGACGGCGCGGGCTACTTCAAGACCTACCGGCGGGTGATGCTGCCTCTTGCCGGTCCCGCCCTCGCGGCGGTCGCCATCCTCACGTTCCAGGGCTCCTGGAACAGCCTCTTCTGGCCCGCCGTGCTCCTGCAGGACGAGTCGCAGCACACGATCCCGCTCGGCCTCGCCTTCTTCCAGCAGGTGTACACGACGCTGTGGCCGCAGTTGATGGCGGCGAGCGTGACGGCGATCCTGCCGATCCTCATCCTCTTCGTCCTCTTCCAGCGCTACTTCGTCGCCGGAGTCGCCGCGTCCGGGGTCAAGGGATGAGGCTGAGGACGGCACTCGCCGTCGCCGCCGCGGATCTCTACCACCAGTCCTGGCGGCTCGTCGTGCTGAACCTCTTCTTCGGCGCGGTGGTCGTGGGCGTCGTGCTGGCGACCCTGGCGCTTCGGGCCGCGCTCGTCCTCGCGGTTCTACTCGGCCCAGCGGCGGCGGCTGTCATGCACTGCGCTGTGACGCTCGCACAGACGGAGGAGCTCCGGCTCGCGGAGGCAATCTCCGGACTGCGACGGTACTGGCGCCGTGGGCTGCTGCTCGGAGGGCTCCTCGCGTTCGCTGCTGTCCTGGGCGCGATCGCCGTTCCCTTCTACACGCGCGCAGGTGCATGGGCGTGGCCGTTCGCAGCGCTCACCGTGTACGTCCTGTTCATCTTCCTGCTCTTCCAGTTGGCGCTCTGGCCGTTGGCCGTCTACGAGTCCACGAGGGCGTTTCGCGACGTGCTGCGCGACGCGGCCCTTGTCGTCGTGCGCCGCCCGCTCGGCTTCGCCGGCCTTGCGCTCGCGCTGCTGCTCGTGAACGCGTTGGGAGTCGTTGCGGCGATCCTTCCCTTTCTGACCCTGACCATTGCATACTCGTTCCTGGTTGCCGCGCATTTCGCACTGCCGAAGAATCCAGCTCGGGAGGTCTGAACGCATGGCCAGCGTCACGTACGACCACATCACGAAGAAGTTCGGGGACACCTTGGCGGTCCGGGACTTCGAGCTCGCTGTCGAGAACGGGGAGTTCATGGTCCTCGTCGGTCCATCCGGCTGTGGAAAGAGCACCGCGCTGCGGATGCTGGCCGGCCTCGAGAAGGTGACCGATGGGCGCATCCTGATCGGCGAGCGCGTCGTGAACAACGTCGCGCCGCAGCATCGCGACATCGCGATGGTTTTCCAGTCGTACGCGCTGTACCCCCACATGACCGTCTACGACAATCTGGCCTTCGGTCTGCGCAACCAGAAGGTGCCCAAAAAGGACATCGACCGGCGTGTTCGCCGCGCTGCCGACATCCTCGATCTCGATCCACTCATCAAGCGCAAGCCGAAGCAGCTCTCCGGCGGACAGCGCCAGCGCGTCGCCCTGGGGCGCGCGATCGTGCGCGAACCGGCCGCATTCCTGATGGACGAGCCGCTCTCGAACCTCGACGCGAAGCTGCGCGTCCAGACACGGGCGGAGATCCTCAAGCTCCAGCAAGAGCTCGGCACGACCACGATCTACGTCACGCACGACCAGGTAGAGGCGATGACGATGGGCGACCGGATCGCGGTGATGAGCCAGGGCGTCCTGCAGCAAGTCGGCCCACCCCAGGAGCTCTACCGCGATCCGCGGAACCTCTTCGTGGCCGGTTTCATCGGTTCGCCGGCCATGAACCTCGTCCCGGCGGGCGTCATCGAAGGGATCGGTGGGGAAGACCGGATTGCCGGCTTCAGGCCGGAACACGTCGACCTCGGCGACGGGCGACCGGATGCGATCCACTTCGACGCGCGTGTTCAGGTGGTCGAGTACCTGGGCGACGAGCAGCTCGTCCACCTCGCGAGGAAGGACGCGGAGCTGCAGGCGAAGCTGCCCGTCGAGGAGGAGCTGGCCCTCGGCCAGGAACGCACGTTCACGATTCCGCGCGACAAGCTCCTTCTGTTCGACCGCGACACGGAGGAGCGAGTCCGAACCTAGAGTCGGCGCAGCACGTCAACGAGCTCCTCCGGGCCGGCAACGACGATGTCTGCTTGCTCCCGCAGCCGAGCCGGCCCCTCCTGGGACGAGACGGCAACGCGAACCGCCAACTCGAGGCCCTCCAGCGCGAGGAAACCGTCGAGGTCGGTCGTGTCGTCCCCCGCGTAGAGCGCGCGGCGCAGGCCGTGCTCTTCGAGCAGCTGCCGCACCGCGGTTCCCTTGCTCGCCTCGAGCGGGGGTAGGAGCTCCAGCACCTTGCGGCCGAAGCGAGCGACGAAACCTGCCGCACGCGCCCGCTCGGCAATCGCCTCCAGTTGCGCGTGAGCTGCTGATTCGTCCGCGGCATTCCGGTAGTGCAGGGACGCGGTCAGGTGCTTGTCCTCGAGCTCGCCCCAGTCGACGCCCGCAAGGAACGCGCGCAGTCGTTCGCGCCACTCGTCCGCGCCGGGATCGAGCTCGAGCCCGTGGTTGCCGACATACGTCAGCTCGGGAACGCCGACGATCTCGCGGGCAGTCTCGCCGGCGCGGCCGGAGATGCAGGCGACCAGCGCGTAACGCACGGCAAGGCGGCGTAGCTCCTCGCGCGTCTCGTCCGGTACGCGTGCATCCTCCGGCCGCGGGACGATCGGCGCCAGAACGCCGTCGACGTCGAGGAACAGGCCGGTGTGCGTAGGATCCTCAGCGAGGCGGTCCAGCAGATCCACCCGCCTAGGATACGAGGGTGCGGCTCGTCCTCATCGGCCTCGTCGCCGGATTCTTCAGCGCATTGTTCGGGGTCGGAGGCGGAGTCATCATCGTGCCGTTGTTGCTCGTGCTGTGCGCCTGGCAGGCGCGTGCCGCGACGGCGACATCGCTGGCTGCGATCGGCATCACCGCCGTCTCGGGCGTTGCCGCCTATGCGATCCACGGCGACGTGCGCGTCGAATACGCGGCTCTCGTCGGCGTGCCGGCGGCGCTCTCGGTCGCCGGTGCGACGGCGCTGCAACAACGTCTGCGGACGCGAACGATCGAGCTTCTGTTTGCCGCTTTCATCTTCGGCGTCGCGGTCTGGTTGTTCGTCAA
>JBKPGW010000043.1:0-5537 GCA_046729555.1 Actinomycetota bacterium
AGAAGCGCCTCGCCGTACCCGGCGACTGCGAGCCCGAGGGCCCAGAACAGCGTCCCGAGGTCGCGGCGCTTGAACGTCGCGGCGGCGAGCGCGGTGTACAGCGCACCGATCGCGATGAGCATCAATCCGTTGCCGTCGGCACCGGGGACCTCGTCCGGGACGAGGACCAAGGCGCCGGCCAGCACCAGTGGCAGGCTCACGACGATCGCTCCCGCGCCTTCTCCGCTCAGCGCCTCGCGCCTGGTGAGCTCGCGACCCAGGCCGGCCAGGAGGGCAGCCGAGCCGACGACCGCAAGCGAGATCCCGTAACGCGCGTGCGAGAGGGTGACCACGTCGAACGCGACAACCTTCGCGACGGTGACTGCGAGCCAGGCGAACGCGACCCCGAGGGTGAACTCCGAACGGCGGGCAAGCGCGCAGGCCACGGCGACGAGCCCGCCCAACGACCAGAGACCGGTCACGACGACGTGGCCCGACTGGAAGCCGAATGCCTCGAGCGTCGCCAGCGACATGGCATAGGCCGTGAGGACGCCGGCCAGCGAGAAGGCGGCGGCACCGACGACGCGCTCGTGCGCTCGCAACCAGCGCAGGGCCGGGTCGAGCACCCGCACGATGCCCTTCGACGGGGCCTGCTCCCACGATCGCTTGACGAGGCCGAAGACGACGGCCGCCACGGCAACGGCGAGCACCGGGGGCGCACCCTTGCCCGGGTGCTCCACGGACTGGAAGAAGGTGCGCAGGTTCGCCTCCACGGCGAGGGCGTGCAGAAGTGCGAGCGCGAGGTAGAGCAGCGCCGGAAGCTGCAGGCGGCTGTCGCGAACGCGGCTGGTCAGCCACGCGAGCAGCGCAGCCTCGGCGGCCCATGCGTACGTGAGCGATTGACCGGAGAACGTCTCCGCCAGGCCGACCGCTGCGAGCCCGAGCCCGAGCGCCCACACGATCGTCGAGAGCTCACGACGGGGCTTGAACAGCGCGGCAGCCGCCACGACGTACACACCCGAGACGACGAGCAGCGCGTAGCCCTGGTGCCGGTGGTCGAACAGGAGCGCCGCTGAGATCCCTGCGTAGACCGCGCCGCCCGTGAGGAACGTCGCGGGGCGTGCGGCGAGCGAGCGGCCAAGGCGAACCTGGAACGCGATGCCGGCCCCGAGGTAGAGCAGCCAGAAGGCCGTGGCGAGCGTGACGATCCGCGCGTTTGTCGTGTCCGCCTGGCCGACCTGTGCGAGGGCCTGCGGCACGCTGACGAGCGCGGCGAGCTGCAGCATCGTCCACCAGCGTTCGCGCACCGCGACGACCGCGGCTCCTGCGAACACGATTGCCACGAACGCCGTTCCGACCTGTTGGAGCCCGCCCTGGAACACGAGTGTGGCCGGCACGACCATCGCGCCGATCAGGCCGAAGCCGGCCACGATCTCCTCCGACCACGCGAGTGACACAGCGACGCCGACGGAAGCGATTGCGCCGGCGACCACGAGGGCGACCGGCTTCGAGATCAGGTCGTAGAGCGAGACGGCGGCGAGCAGCGTCGCGTAGCCACCCGCGATGCCGACGCCGACGGCGGCGAGCGCGGAGTATGTCCGCTCGTAGCGGCGCTCGAGCCACAGGCCGGCGCCGAACACGATCGCGGCCGCGATGCTGCCGAAGGCGACGCGCAGCTCCGGCCCGATCCAGCCACGGTTGACCGCGAGCACGAAGAAGAAAACAACGCCGAGCAGCGTCACGATCCCGCCGGCGAAGGCGAGCGTCTTGGCGCCCATCAGATCAACGGCGGCGAGAGTGCCGCGCCAGTCGAAGGAAGGCGCGGCCGCTCGTTGGGGCGCTGCGCGCGGGGGCGCCGGCGCGGGCGTGGGCCGCGACGTGGGCTGCAGCGTCACCGCCGGCTTCGGCTGCGGCCGCGGGGGAGCGGGTGCCGGCTGCGGCGCGGGGCGCGCGCCGGCGCGAAGCTTGTCGATCGCGTCCTGCAGCTCGAGAACGCGGCGCTCAAGAAACTCGACTCGGCCGCGCAGGTCGGACGGTGGTGCGGCGGCGGGAGCCGACGGCCGCATGACGAGATACGCGACGAGCCCGAGCAGGGCGACCACGCCGAGCAGCGGGCCGGCGGTCCCGAATGCGATCAGCGCGACGAGGATGAGAACGATGACGATCCAGGGCGAGGCCCCGGTGCCTTTCTTGACCGTGGGATTGTTTGCGTTCATGGGCCGAAGCTAAGTCCGTCGCCTAACTCGCCGGTAACCGGGCCTGCCACCGGTCGAATTCAGGGTTAGCCCTGGTTCTCCTGGGCCGCGCCGCTGCTATTTCAGGACCTGATGAAAGCCGCAGTGCTCATAGGCTTGTTTGCACTCCTCGTCGGGTGCGGTCAGACGGTCGAGCCGAAGAAGGTCCCGAACGTCCGCGGAGAGCGCCTCGACGTTGCGGAGGCACGCCTCGACGCTCGCGGCCTCAGGTGGGAGGAGATCGGCGGTGGGACGTTCGGCGTGATCGTCCGCTCTCACTGGTACGTGCGCGAGCAGATCCCCGCTCCCGGCAAGAAGGCCGCGACGGTGCGCCTGTTCGTCGAGCGCGACGACGACGACTGGGACGACTAGGCGAGCAGCTCTTTGTGCCGCTGCAACGCGGCCAGGACGGCGTCGACGTCCTCGACCGAGTTGTAACAGTGCGCCGAGATGCGGAGGTTGCCGTCCCGCTCCGACGTCACGATCCCTTCGCGTCCGAGCGCGGCGACGAGAGCCTTCGAGTCGTTCGACCTGACGCAGACGAGCGCGCCGCGCCGCTTCGGGCGCCGCGGTGTCGCGAGCTTGGCGCGCAGCTCGTCGAGCCCGTCGATCAGGCGTGAGCTCAGCTCGAGCACGTGCTCGCGCGTTTCGGCGATGCCGACCTCCTGCATCAGCTGCATGCCTGCGATGCCCGCGTAGATCGACGGCACCGGCGGCGTGCCGGACTGGAAACGCGCGGCGGTGTGCGCGGGCGAGTAGTCGGTGTGATCCATCGCGAAGATGTTCTCGTCGGCGAACCACCCGGTCTGGGTCGGCCACACGCGCTCGACGAGCTCGCGGCGGCAGTAGAAGAAGCCGAGCCCGGCCGAGCCCAGGAGGTACTTGAGCACGCCGGCACCAAGGAAGTCGACGCCGAGCTCCCGCACGTCGACGGGCAGCGACCCGATCGACTGGAACGCGTCGAGGAGCACGAGCGCGCCGCGCTCATGCGCGAGCTCCACGACCTTCGGTATGTCGATCATCGCGCCGTTGCGGTAGCAGACGTGCGTGATCGAGACGAGCAACGTGTCATCGTCGATCGCGCGTTCGAAGTGCTCGATCGGAATCGTCCCGTCCTTCGCGGCCGGGACGTGCATGACCCGCGCGCCTCGTGCCTCTTGCGCGTGCCAGATCTGGCCGATCGTCGGAAACTCCCAGTCGGTGAGCACGACCTTCGAGCGCCGCGCGAAACGCAGGCCGCTCGCGAGCGCGCTGACGCCGGCGGAGAGGGACGTCGTCACCGCGACCTCGTCGGGCTGAGCGTTGACAAGCCCGGCAAACACCGCGCGTGCCGCCTCCTGCCGCTCGACCCAGTACTCCCACGGCGCGCCCTTCTCGTCCCAGTCGTCGAGGTATTGCTCGTACGAAGCGCGCACGGCATCGGAGAGCGCGCCCTGCGAGCAGGAGTTGATGTACACGCGTTCCTTGAAGATCGGAAACCGGTGCCGGATGCGGTCGGGCAAAGGCCCGTACCTCAACGGCCGAGCCCCGTTCAGCCCGTACGGGTCGGCGCGCGTGTCCGACGGGCGCGTGCTCATGTGCTGATTGTAGGAGCCGTATCCCGAACTGCTGGGGTCAGGACCCCAGGGGTCTGACCCCGAAGGGTCTGACCCCAGCCTTCCGAACTTGCTAGCGCCCGAGGTACGCCTTCCGCAGCTCTTCATGCTCCAGGAGTTCGCGCGCCCGGCCTTGCAGGACGAGCCGTCCGGTTGACAACACATAGCCGCGGTCGGCGATCGACAGCGCCATGTTGGCGTTCTGCTCGACGACCAGCATCGCGACCCCGGATTGATGGACTTGCTGGATGATCTCGAAGCTGCGCTCGACGAGGATCGGCGCGAGGCCCATCGAGGGCTCGTCCATCAGCAGCAGCCTCGGGTGCGACATCAGCGCGCGGCCCATCGCGACCATCTGCTGCTCGCCGCCCGACAACGTGCCAGCGAGCTGTCCCCGGCGCTCGTACAAGAGCGGGAAGAGCGAGTACACGCGCTCGAGGTCCTCGTTGCGTCCACTGCCCTCACGGTTCAGGTACGCCCCCATCTCGAGGTTCTCGAGCACGGTCATCGGTCCGAAGAGGCGTCGGTTCTCAGGCACGATCGCCATTCCTCGTGCAACCCGATAGCTCGTCCGCCGCTCCGTAACCTCTTCGCCGGCGAATTCCACGCTGCCGGTACGAGGCCGAACCAACCCAAGGATCGTCTTCAGCGTCGTCGACTTTCCCGAGGCATTGCCCCCCAACAGGGACACGAGCTCGCCTTCACGTACTTCCAGATTGAGGTCTTCGAGGATATGGATCTCGCCGTAGTACGTGTTGATCCCGCGCAGGCGGAGCAGAGTCATCTCGTCTCCCCTTGGCGCAGTCCGAGATACGCCTCGACAACACGTGGATCCGTCGCGACGCTGTCGAACGAGCCCTCGGCGATCTTGATGCCGTGGTCGAGCGCAACGACCCGGTCGGAGATTCCCTCGACGACGTGCATGTCATGCTCGATGACGAGGATCGTGTAGCCAGCTTCCTCGCGCAGCCTCCCGATCAACTCCGTCATCTCATGCGTTTCGACGGGATTCATCCCCGCCGCGGGCTCATCGAGAAGGAGAATGCGCGGCTCGGTCGCCGTCGCCCGCGCTATCTCGAGCCGCCGCCGGTTCGCGTACGACAACGAATAGGCGGGCTGATCCCAGCGATACCCGATCAACCGCTGGCCGAAGAACGCAAGCTTCTTCTCGGCGAGCTGATTCATCTCGCGCTCCTCGCGGCGGGCCCGCGGGAGGCGGAAGATCGACTCGACGACGGTTGCCTTCGTCCGACCGTACTGCACCGCCATGACGTTCTCCTTGACGGTCATGTTGAGGAACAGTCGCAGCGTCTGGAACGTCCGCGCGATTCCTCGCGCCGTGATCACGTGAGGCGGAAGCCCCACGAGATTGGCGCCGTCGAGAAGAATGTCGCCGCTGTCCGGTCGATAGAGCCCTGTAATGAGATTGAAGACCGTCGTCTTCCCCGCACCGTTCGGGCCGATGACGCTGACGATCTCGCCTTCGTCAACGTGCAAATCGAGCTCCGACACGCATGCGAGGCCACCGAACGCCTTGTCGACTCCACGCAGCTCCAGTAGCGGACGCGCGCTCACACGACCTCGACCCGGGGCGTGCCGAGCAAACCCTGGGGGCGCAGGGTCATCAGTCCGATCAGGAGCGAGCCGAACAGGATCCATCTCGCTACGGCCGGCTGCTCGACGAAGCTGTTTTCCCAGACGACGGCGGCGAGATACACGACGGGTATGA
>JBKPGW010000044.1:0-20878 GCA_046729555.1 Actinomycetota bacterium
GAGGCCTGGCGCTCGCGGCTGACGGATCCGGGCGTGCGCACGCGCGTCGCGGCGGAGATGGAGGCCGAGACCGACGACTGGGAGAACATGTTCCTGCTCGCGGGCCCGGAGAACATCCGCCTGCTCGCGTTCAAGAACGAGAGCCTGCGCCCGCTGACGGGGAAGACCCTCGCGGAAGTCGCCGCTGAGCGACGGACGACGCCGGCAGACGCAGCGATGGATCTGGTCGTCGAAGACCGCACGCGCGTCGAGGCCGCGTACTTCACGATGTCGGAGGAGAACCTCAGGCGTGAGCTCGCCTTGCCGTGGGTGAGCTTCTGCTCGGATTCGCCCGCCCCGTCGGCCGAGGGACGCTTCTTGCAGTGGAGCACGCATCCGCGCGCGTACGGGAGCTTCGCACGACTGCTCGGCAGGTACGTGCGCGACGAGCGCGTGATCCCGCTCGAGGAGGCCGTACGGCGCTTGACGTCGCTTCCAGCGCAGAACCTCAGGCTGCGCAGCCGCGGCCTGCTCGAGCCGGGCTACTTCGCCGACGTCGTCGTCTTCGATCCGGATCGCATCCAGGACCACGCGACGTACGACCAACCTCACCGCTACGCAACGGGCGTCGAGCATGTCGCCGTCAACGGAACGCTCGTCTTGCGCGACGGCGAGCACACCGGCGCGCTCCCGGGGCGCGTCGTGCGCGGCCCGGGCTGGTCAGGCGATGCGCGTCCCGCCGCCGCCCGCGAGCGCTGACTCGAGCGCGTCGAAGTTCGTGATCAGCGTCTCGCGCCCAAACGCCAGCGCGGACTCGACCTTCGGGCGCATCGACCCCTCGGCCAGCGTCGGCAACAGTTCCGTCGCCTCGGCCGCCGACAGGGCGCGAATCTCCTCCTGCTCCGGAGCGCCGAAGTTGCGGTAGACCGCGGGCACCTCGGTGAGGATGACGAGTCGCTCTGCCCCAAGCCCGCGGGCGAGTAGCGCGGAGGCTCGATCCTTGTCGATGACGGCGTCGACGCCGGCAAGTCGGGCTCCCCGCCGCACGACCGGGATGCCGCCGCCGCCGCACGCGATCACGACGGCGGATTCTGAGAGACGCCGGATCACGTCCAGCTCGACGATGTCGAGCGGCGCGGGTGACGGGACGACGCGGCGATGCCCACGGTTCGCGTCGGAGACGAGCGTCCACCCGCGTTCCCGCTCCAGCGCTTCGGCCTGCTCGGCGGAGTAGAACGGGCCGATCGGCTTCGTCGGGCGATCGAAGGCCGGGTCGTCGGCCGCGACGCGGACATGCGTGAGCACACAGGCCGGCTCCCGTCCTGCGAGCACCGGCCGGAGCTCGACGGAGATCAGCGCGCCGATCTCGGCCTGTGTCTGCGCGACGGCGAGCCAGAGCGGCAGCGGCGGGACCTCTTCCGCCGCGCGCTCTTGCCGCAGGAGCTCGTTGCCGACCTGCGGGCCGTTCCCGTGCGTCAGCACGAGCCCGGGCTCGTCGAGCAGCGGTGCGAGCGCAGCGACGGCGCGGCGGAGGTTGGCGAGCTGCTCGGCTGCACTGCCGCGCTCGCCGGGCCGCATCAACGCGTTCCCGCCGAGAGCGACGACCGTGCTCACACCAGCGCCGGTGCCAGCAGCCCTTTCTCCCCGAGCACGTCCTTCAGCGTCGGCTCGCCCACTTCCTGAAGGCGGTAGGTCACACGCAGGGCGGGCCTGTCGAGGTCGATCAGGCGGCGCAGGTCGATCGGGGTGCCGATCAGGACGAGCTCCGCGTCGCAGCGGTGGATCGTCTCGCGCAGGTCCTCCATCTGCTTGCGTCCATAGCCCATCGCCGGCAGCAGCTTGCCGACGTTCGGATACTGCGCGAACGTCTCCGCGATCGACCCGACGGCGCACGCACGCGGGTCGATCAGCTCCGCCGCGCCGTGCTGCTTCGCCGCGAGGACGGCGGCGCCGTACGTCATCTCGCCGTGCGTCAAGGTCGGGCCGTCCTCGACGGCGAGCACGCGCTTGCCGCGGATCTCCTCGGCGTCGCCCTCGACCTCGAACGGCGAGGCAGCGAGCACGACGCGCGCATCCGAGGTGTTCTCGTGGATCGACTCGAGCACCGCGTCGATCCCTTCCTGTGTGGCGCTGTCGATCTTGTTCACGACGCAGACGTCCGCCATGCGCAGGTTCGTCTCGCCGGGGTGGTAGCGAAGCTCGTGTCCCGGCCGGTGCGGGTCGACGACCACGATGTGCAGGTCGGGCTTGATGAAGGGCGTGTCGTTGTTGCCGCCGTCCCACAGGACGACGTCCGCGTCCTCCTCGGCGGCGCGCAGGATGCGTTCGTAGTCGATGCCGGCGAAGACGAGATTGCCCTCGGCGAGATGCGGCTCGTACTCCTCGCGCTCCTCGATCGTGGCGTCGGCGGCGTCGAGGTCTTCGTACCGCTCGAAGCGTTGCACGGCCTGCGCGGTCAGGTCTCCGTACGGCATCGGATGCCGGAGCACGGCCACACGCTTGCCGTTGTCGCGGAACAGTCGCGCGACGTGCCGCGTCGTCTGGCTCTTGCCGGAGCCGGTGCGGACGGCGCAGATCGCGACGACCGGCTTACGCGATGCGAGCATCGTGTGCGCGGGGGAGATCAGGTGGTACGACGCTCCGGCGGCGAGCGCGCGGGAGCCGATGTGCATGACGTGCTCGTGCGTCACGTCTGAGTAGGCGAACACGACGGAGTCGATCTCGTGCTCACGCACGAGTTGTTCGAGCGCCGACTCGGGCAGGATCGGAATTCCCTCCGGATACAACGACCCCGCCAGCTCGGCGGGGTAGCGGCGATCGTCGATGTTCGGGATCTGCGTCGCGGTGAACGCGACGACCTCGTACTCTGGACGGTCGCGGTAGACGAGGTTGAAGTTGTGGAAGTCCCGGCCGGCTGCCCCTGCGATCAGGACTCGGGTTCGGCCCATGCATAAAGTCTATGCAGCCACCCAGGACGGAGGAAGTAACCGCTTGAAGGGCTGCCCCGTCAAGGCCGGAGGCTAAGGCACGCGTAGCGGCCTTAGCCGGAGGCGGACCATTACCTTTGACCAGCAGAGCCTTCATGAGAGTCCTGCGGGCTATGCCCGCAGGACGTTTGCCGCGAAGCGGCGTACCTGTCCCTAGCGAAAGCGCAGCTTTCGCTAGGCAAGCACCTCGCGAACCCGCTCTGCGACGGCCTCCATCTCCAGGGTCGAGCCCGTGACCTCTTTCAGCATCTCCTCGGCCCGCATCTTCTGACCCTCGCTCCAGAGCTCCCGGAGCAGCGAGCCGGCGTCGCGTGTGGAGAACCATTTCGTGCCGAACTTCTCCTTCAGGAACGCGCGCAGTTGCGCCTCGACCGCCCACGAGCGTAGGTAGGAGGAGACGTAGAACCCCGAGTCGATGTCCCCGAGGTAGTTCGCAGCCGTGACGTCGATCTTCAGGGCGTCCGACAGCAACTCGGCGTACCGCGCGCGCATCGTCGTCACGTCCTCGGCCGCGTGGAACTCGAGCTCGTAGAGAAGCTTTGCCGCGTAGCGCCGGACGAAGTAGAGCAGGCCCGTCGCACCCTCGACCGCATACTCATTCGGGCGCGGGAATTCGAGCATGCGCGTCAGCCACGCCGGCTCGTCGGTGAGGTGCTGCAGCAGCATGGCCCAGCCTTCGGTGACTGCGTTGTCGCCGAGCCGCTTCTCCTCCATCGAGAGGTCACGCGAGGTGTGCGCGAAATGTTCCGTGTGTCCACCCTCGTGGAAGAGCGCGCGCCAGTCGTCGGGCCCGCCGATCGGCTGGATCACGAGGACGACGCGGTCCGGCACCTCGATCGGCGCGCAGAAGGCGCGCGGGCTCTTGTTCGGCCGCTCGTCGAGATCCAGCGTGACGTTCTCCTGCGACTTGAGGTCGATGCCGAGGTCGGCGAGGGTGCCCTCGAGCGCCGGGACCATTCGGTCGGCGGGAAACATCTGGTCCCATTCCGGGGCGCGGAAGAGACGTGGGACGTCCCAGCGCTGCGCCTCGGCGAGCGAGACGCCGACGCGGGTGCGGAAGAGCTTGTCGGCCGCGTCCTCGTACAGCCGTTGCGTCGAGTCGAGGAAGTGCCGGCACTGCTCTGCGAGCTCGTCGAGCGCCGACGCCGGCAGTGCCTTGCGGTACAGCTCCAGGTAGTTGGCGAAGCCGAGATCGCGCGCACCCTGCTGCACGACCCCGGAAGCGTCCAGATGTAGCGGATTCATGTGCTCGTCGAGGATGTCGTTCGCGCGCGCGTCGAGCTCGCGCCGCTTGTCGCGGTCGGGCTCGTTCGCCAGCGCCGGGCGCACCATCCGATACGGAATCTCTTCTCCGTTCACGGAGACGGACAGCTCCGACTCCAGCTCGGCGAGCTTCTCCGCGTGATCTCGCGTCAAGTCGCCGAAGTAGCCCTCGCACGCAAAACGCCACAACTCGCGGACGCGCGCGCCGTCGTTCACCGCGAGCCCGATCGACTGCGCCTGTTCCAGCTCCGTGAGGTTCGCGTGACGCTGGTAGATCGGCGTCAGGTCGAAGGTGTCCTTGAGACCGGCGTAGTGGAGGTAGAACTCCTCGTCGAGCTCGGCGATGAATCTGTCCGCCTGCTCGCGGTAGGCGTCGAGCTCCCGGTCAGAGGGCGGGACTGGAGGCATCGTGGCCTAGGATACGCAGAGCCGTGCAGGAGATCCGTCTCAAGACCGAGCGCCGCACCCAGCTCGTGGACATCACGAAGAAGGTGCAGGAGGCGGTCGAGGAGACGAACGGGGCCGCGGCGGCCCTCGTCTACGTCCCTCACACGACGGCGGGCGTGACGATCAACGAGGGGGCGGACCCTGCGGTCGCCCAGGATCTGGAGTCGGCGCTGGAGAAGGTCGTCGCCGACGGCTGGGACTGGAAGCACGTCGAGGATCCGGACGGCCCGAACGCGCCCTCGCATGTGCGCGCCTCGCTGATGAGCCCACAGATCCTGGTGCCACTCGAGGGCGACAAGCTCGCGCTCGGCACATGGCAAGGGATTTTCTTTTGCGAGTTCGACGGCCCGCGGGAGCGGAAGGTCTACGTCACTGCACTGAGCTAGACCGAGCGAAAGCTGCGCTTTCGCTCGGTATTCGGGTAACGCCGCTTCGCGGAAAACGCGCGCGAGCCACCGGCTTAGCCTCCGGCTTTGGTGGTCCTGGCGGTCGAGCGTTCAAGACCCCAGCCTTCCCACGGCGGCGTGCGCCCGTCTGTAGTCCCCCAATAGTCGGATTGCTCGATTACACGCCCGTCGGCGTCGAAGCGCAGCATCGACGTGCCCGCGAGCGAAACCTCCTTGCCGTTCTCGATCACGACGGCCCACCACTCGATCGCTGCGCGGTCGCCGGCGACGATCGGGTCGCCCATCCACACCTCCGGCTCGCCTTCCTCCTCGGCCAGGGCCCAGCGCGCGTAGTCGATGGGGTTGCCGGGCTCGCGGAAGGGATGCGACCTGTGCACGGTGTCCGCCGTGTAGACCGGAATGAGCCGCTCGGCGTCGAGCGCGCGCCAAGCCCGCGTCCACGCGTCGATCCATGCGCGCGCCGCTGCTTCCGCGTCCACGGAGCGATCGTACGGATTTCCGCACCACGACACACCAGTCCGCCTCCTTCCTGAGCACACCTCGACCCTGCGAGCGTCTAAGGACGACACCGAGGAGGCTCACGTGAAGAACGAACTGCTCGTCCTACCGCACGACCCGGGCTGGAACGAAGCGCGTCTTGCCTGGAACCTTGCCGCCGATCAACAGCCTGAGGCGGTCGCTCTCCCCGAATCGGCGGACGACGTGATCGCCGTCGTGCGCTGGGCCCGGTTGCGCGGCCTGCGCGTCGCTCCGCAGGGAACTGGACACAACGCGCTCCCGCTGGGCTCGCTTGCGCACACCGTGCTCGTGAAGACCGAGCGGATGCGCGGCGTCGAGATCGACCCGCAGGCGCGAACTGCGCGTGTCGAGGCCGGTGTCATCTGGGCCGAGGTGAGCGACGCGGCGTCCGAGCACGGTCTCGCCGCGCTCGCCGGCTCCTCGCCGGACGTCGGCGTTGTCGGCTATTCCCTCGGCGGCGGCATCAGTTGGCTCGCGCGGCGCTACGGGCTGGCCGCGAACAACGTCACCGCGGTCGAGCTGGTGAACGCCGACGGCGAGCTGATCCGCGCGGATGCCGAGAACCATGCCGACCTGTTCTGGGCGTTGCGCGGCGGCGGCGGGGCGTTCGGCGTGGTGACGGCGCTCGAGTTCAAGCTCTACCCGATCGCCGAGGTGTACGCCGGCATCCTCTTCTTCCCGCTCGAACGCGGCGCCGAGGTGCTGCGGGCGTGGCGGCGTTGGGTCGACGACGTGCCGGACGAGGTCACCTCCATCGGTCGCTTCATGCGGTTCCCGCCGTTCCCGGACCTCCCGGAAGCGCTGCGCGGCAAGTCGTTCGCGGTCGTCGAGGCGACGTCGCTGTTGGGTCAGGACGCGACGGACGAGCTGCTGCGGCCTCTGCGCGAGCTCGGGCCGGCAATGGACACGTTCGCGACGATGCCGGTGCAGGAGCTGGAGCACGTGCACATGGATCCGAAGCACCCGGTGTCGGGGTTCGGCGACAGCCTACTGCTCGCCGACCTCACGGATGCTGCGATCGACGCCCTGGTGCGCGCGGCCGGCGCCGGCTCGGGGTCACCGTTGCTCAGCGTCGAGCTGCGGCACATGGGCGGCGCGCTCTCGCGCAGACCTCGCGACGCCGGTGCCCTCGCGACAATCGAGGGGAGCTTCCTCATGTCCGCGGTCGGTGCCACCCCCAACGCGGAGATGAGCGCCGAGGTGAAAGCGCACGTCGAGGTCGTCCAGGCGGCCCTCGCGCCGTGGGATTCAGGCCGGATGCATCTCAACCTCGCGCAGAGGCGCGAACGCGGCGAACGGCTCTTCGGCGACGCCGTCTACCGGCGGCTGCAGACGGTGAAGGCGGCGGTCGATCCGGAGGACGTCTTCCGTTCGAACCATCCGATTCGCCTGCCGTCCGCGCGTTTGGAGCGAGCTGCCTAGAGCCGAGTACCCTGGTCCTGCGTGGCCGCGCCTGTCACGAAGGACCAGGAGCTGGAGCTCACCATCGACTCGCTCGCCTACGGCGGGAACGGTGTCGCGCGGCTGAACGGCTTCGTCGTCTTCGTCCGGCGCGGGCTGCCCGGCGACACGGTTCGGGCGCGCGTGACGAAGGTGCAGCGCCGTCACGCCGAGGCGCTGGCCACCGAGGTGCTGCGCCCCGGCCCACAGCGGGTGGACGCGCCGTGTGCGCACTACCCGGCGTGCGGCGGCTGCCGCTTCCAGGATCTGGCGTACGAGGCGCAGGTCGAGTCGAAGGCCGGACAGGTGGCGGACGCGCTCCGCCGCATCGGCGGGATCGCGGAGCCTCCGCTCGAGCCGATCCTGCCGGCGAGCGAGGTCTTCCACTACCGCAACAAGCTCGAGTACTCGTTCACGCAGCTCGAGGACGGGCCGGCGCTCGGCTTCCACAAGGCCGGGCGCTGGGACGAAGTGCTGGAGATCGAACAGTGCTGGCTGACGACCGACCTCGGCAACGCGATCCGCAATGCGGTGCGCGAATGGGCGCGTGGCGACCGGCTCGTCGCGTACGACCAGGAGGAGCAGACCGGCTACCTGCGTCACCTCGTCGTGCGCGAGGGCCGCAACACCGGCCAGGTGCTCGTCCAGCTCGTCACCGGACCCGGCGAGAAGTTCGACGCCGGTGGTTTCGTCGACGTGTTGCGCGCCTTCCCGGAGGTGCGTTCGATCCACTGGTCGGTGAACGAGTCCTCCGCGGAGGTGACGAATCTCCCCACCCAGCTGCTCTGGGGGGAGGAGGCGATCGAGGAAGAGCTGTGCGGACTGCGCTTCCGCGTACGGCCGAATGCATTTCTGCAGACCAACACCGCGATGGCGGAGCGGCTCTACGGCATCGCCCGCGAGTTCGCGGCCCTGACGGGCGACGAGACCGTTTACGACCTCTATTGCGGCATCGGCACGATCGGGCTCGTCCTCGCGGGCGATGCGCTGACGGTGTGGGGGATCGACGTGTCCGAAGAGTCGATCGCCTGCGCGCTCGAGAACGCCGACCTGAACGGAATCGGCAACGCCGCCTACTTTGCCGGGAACGTCGGCCAGTCGATCGAGGAGCTGCACGGACGCAGCGGCGATCCCGACGTCGTCGTGGTCGATCCGCCCCGAGCGGGCCTGGCGGGAAAGGCGCTGAGACGCCTCGGCGAGATCGCCGCGCCCCGCATCGTCTACGTCAGCTGCAATCCGACGACGCTGGCGAGCGACGTGAAGCGTCTCGGGGACGACTACGGCTATGCGCTCCGGCGCGCGAAGCCGGTGGACATGTTTCCGCACACGCCCCACGTCGAGACGGTCGCCCTGCTCGAACGCGCAGCGGGTTCAAAGGCAGGGGTCTGACCCGAAGGGTCCGACCCCAGCTTTTGTTTTGTTCACGCGTGGATGACGGGTTCGCCCGGATGCGGGTCGCGCGGCAGCGTGATGTGCTCGCCGCGCGCGATGCGCGCTGCGGTCCAGGCGGCGATCGCGGCGTCGAGGACGTCGTCGGCTGCGACGAGGCCTGCGTCGAGCTGGTCCGGGATGTCGATGCCCGCGCCGGCGAGGAGCTGTAGACGTTCGCGCTGGCCGTTCCAGGTTCGCTTTGCCGCGGCCAGCGGGTGGCCGGCCAGGACGGCGAACGAGACTTCCGGATGCACCTCGCACACACGCTCGTCACGCACGCGGTCGACGTCGAGGATCGACGCGCGCAACGCCCAGCCCTGTGCCGACGTTTCCGGGGCGACCGCGCGGGCGTCCCTGTACGTCGACGCCTCCAGGGCGGCCCGCGGCGGTGTGAAGAAGACGCTGGCGCGGCGGCCGCCCACGAGCGCACGCGCTTCCAGATCGGCCCGGCGGCGCCCACCCGAGTCCGGCAGCCCGATCGGCACGTCGACGCCGACGACGACAGCGCTCGGAAAACGCTCCAGCAACGCCGGAAAGCGGCGCTCGAGCGCGGCGTCCCCAAAGCGGCCGTCCTCCAGCGCGACGGCGATCCACCCGCCGCGGGCGGCGTCAACTCCGAGCGTCAGCACTGCTGCGGCGGAGCTCCGCCCAGATCAGGTCACCGTTGGCGAGCAGGAAGCCGAGTGCGAGCAGCGGTAGCGCGGGCAGGCCGCCGAGGTCGCGCCACACCGCCAGCGCCAGCGTCGCGCCGAAGGACAGCGTCATCAAGAGCCATGTCAAACCGGGACGCAAGCGAAACCTCGCAGCGGCCGCGAGGAACAACGCGAAGAACATCAGATCCGGCAGGCCAAGGTTCGCCGCCGTCCGCTCGCCCGGGATCGGGAATGCAAACGAGAAGCTCGTGAAGACGTGCTCGTGCTTCGTGACGATCACCTTCGTCGGCCCGCGCCAGACCGAGTACGCATCTACCCAGGGAATGATCAGCGACACGAGCACGACCCAGCTCAACGTCTCGAAATACGCGAGAAAGGCGAATCCGATCGCCGTGACACCGAAGAGCTTGCTGAAGTTCTCCGGCGTGTTCCAGCCCGCGACGTGAAACGCCCACGCGAGCACGCCGAAGGCCAACCCGACGGCGATCAAGCCGCGCCCGGCCCGCAACGGCAGCACCAGCCAGACCAGCGCGAAGCACGCCGGGATCAGGACGAGCCCGATGAACGCGATGTCCCACCACGTCGAGGCGTTCCACAGACGATCGTGGAACGCGTTGTAGAGCGCGAGCGCCGCGAGAAGGGCTAGTAGGGCGGGAGCTCGGCCCACCAGCTGCCGAGAGGCTTGAAGGCGTTCCAAAACTTGGTCTTTGCCGGAGCTTCGTCGAGCGACGCGTCGATGTCGGGCACGACCAGCACCTGCGCCGTCGCCGTGAAGCGCTGGAGCTCACCCGGCTTGTACTCGACAGTATCCGCGAGCGGGAACTCGATCGAGTTCAGGAACTCGACCGCCGTCTCGCCCATCGGGACGATCAGCTTCGGCTGGACGATGTGCAGCTCCCGGGTCAGAAACGTGCGCGACTCGTCGTCGCTCCCGTCCGCGAACTTGAGGCAGTTCGTGCCGTACACCGCCATCGGGTCGACGTGCAACCGCTGGAGCGACTTGAGGATCGCTTTCCCTGCCCGGCCGAAGAAGGCGACACCTTCTTGGACTTCGGACGGCTGCGGCCGGTACTTGAGCAGCATCACGTCGGCGAGCGGGTGGCCCGAGCCGGCGACGGGCACACGGCCGCGGCCTGCAGCCGACACCTCGTGGGCGAGGTCGTTGATCTCGACGATCGCCTTCTGGAGGTACTTCTCGTAGATCTCGTCCGTCGCAGGCACGGGCCTAGAGACCTTTCTCCTCTACTTGACTCGTTCCTTGGCCTGGGCCATCCACTTCAGGGATTGGAGGTACACGAGCGACCTCGGACGCCGCAAGACCTGGGCCGAGCGGAGGCTGAGCAGGAACTCCTCCGGCCCCTCGAAGGCCCGCATCCGGAGCGCCCCCGTGCCGACCCCCTGGAGGACGTGGGCGTCGGAGCCGGCCCCCATGGTGAGGTTGTACTTCCGCGCGAACCGCAGCGCCTCCTCGTTGTAGGCCTCGAAGAGCAGCCGTGCGTTGTAGACCTCGAAGACGTCGATGTCCGCGAGGTGCCGCTGCAGCGTGGCCGGGTCGGGGATCGAGTGCAGGCGGTCGAACGGGTGGGGGAGATAGACGAGCCCGCCCTGCTCCTTGATCGCCTCCACGGTGTCCGCAAAGGACATGCCGCGTGGAATCTCCTCCTGTAGGAAGAGGCCGATCACCTCGCCCTGGCCGTCCGTCTTCACCTCCTCGCCGGGAATCACGACCAGGTCGTGGTCGCGCGCGAGCTCGGCCGTCTCGAGCGCGCCGCCGAACCCCTTGTGATCGGTGACGGCGATCGCGCCCAGGCCGTTCCCCGCGGCGTACATGATCAGGTCGGCGGGATCGACGGCGCAGTCGTGCGACCAGCTCGTGTGCATGTGCAGGTCGGCGAGGATCCACGGCCGGTCGCGCAAGGGCTCACTCTCTTCTCGCGGCTCGTGGCGCCGCTTCGCCAGCGAGCGGTAGAGCGCCTCGACCGCGCGCGCCACGGCCGCGAACGTCTGCCCCTCGGCGTCGACCCGGGCGCGTTGTGCCTTCCGCTCGCGGTATTCGGCGTTCTCGGCGAGGCGCGCTGCCTCGGCGCCACCGAGCTCCGGTTGCTCGCGCGCGCCCGGAGGCGCCGCGATCGCGCAGCCCGACGCCGCCGCTTCGAGCCGCACGCGGCGCAGCCCGTCGACCGCAGGCACGAACACGGCCGCTTCCGCTAGGAGCGGCGCCCGGGCGGCGCCGTCGCGCGCCGTGCGGACGCGCACGCGGTCGCGCAGCGACCTCGGAATCGTCGGCTTGCCCGTCAGCGGCTTCGTCCGCAGTAGCAGCAGCTCCCAGTCCGGCAGCTCGGCGAGCTCCCGCAGGACGCTGCGTGCGAGCGCCCGCTCGTTCGGGCGCCACTCCACCACCATCAGCTCGCGCTTGGGGCCGCCGGGTCGGAACAGATCCAGGTCGACACCCTCCGAGCTCACCCGGTACTGCCCGGGGAAGCGCGCCGCCGCAGCCTCGGCCGTCTCATCGCTCGTGGCGACGAGGGCGTCGAGGCGCGCGAGCAGACGGTCACGTTGCGCGCGGCCCGGCGGGTACGACAGCCGTTCGGCCGAGAGAAACGTCGCGACCGTCAGCGCTTGCGCGTCGCGCAACGCGAGGTACGACAACGACGGGAGCCCCGGCTCGAACCCGTGCACGACGTCGAACTGCCCGAGCGCGAGCGCCAGCGACAGGTTGGCGCGCGCGCCGACCGGCACGCCGATCCGGCTCCGGCGCGAGATCGGCACCGCCGGCCCCAGCGCCACGACCTCTGCGTCGAGGCCGTCCAGCAGAGCTCGTCGCCCGGCCGCCAACTCCTTGGCCCGATTCGAGGATGCCAGCACCGTGACGGAGTGCCCGAGCGCGCGGAGCTCCTTCGCGATCCCCGCGACGTGCTCGTTGACGTCATGCGGCTGGGACCACGCGAAGGGCGTGACCAGGCAGATCCTCAAACCCATCCTCGTCCGAGTGTAGTGAGGCGCGTAGCGCCCGTCCGCGTAGCGGACCGGTGGAGGGGGTCTGGGGGAACCGGGAGGTTCCCCCAGCTATCACCTCAGGGCGGGCCGTTACGCGCCGGGAATGCGCAAGAGCATGAGCTGGCCGCCCTCGCGCTTGTTGGTCCAGTCAGGCGCGGCCGCCTGCTCGATCCAGAGCGTGTGCGCCTGGACGTTGATCAGGAACGCACCCGGTCCGAAGATGGACGACGCATCCACGACGCCCGTCGACTCCCACGAGCCCAGGGCACCGGGCGTGGTCGCCGAGTCCACGTCGGTCGGGCCCTCATCCGCCGACTGGTTCACGGCCGCCACGGGAGTGTTGACCCCGGTCGCCAGGTCGTGCTTCCAGAGCCGTGCCGGCGTGGCGTTCGGATCCGTCGAACCGACGGGGAACTGCTGGCTCGAGCCCGGGTCCTCCGTGATGTAGAGCCCGTTCTGCGTCGTCTCGACGTTGTCGGGCTGGTGGATCTCATCGAGTGTCTTGACGGGGTTGTCGTCGCCCTCGATCAGGACCGAAAGGGACAGCACGTGCGTCGAGTCGTTCGGATCGAGCACCATCTTCCAGACACGTCCGTTCGTCGATGCAAACGGATTGCCGCTGGTGGAGTTCGAGCCGCGGCCCGTGTCCGCCAGGTAGACGACGTTCTGCTCGTCCGGCCGCTTGTCGTAGGCGATGTCCTCGAGCCGCACGAACTGGAAGACGTGTGCGGCGTCCGATGCGTTCTCCAGCGCCGTCTGATCGCCGGTCGCGGCGCTCTTGTCGAGCTTGACGAAGTGGCCGCTCACGGACATCGACGAGCCCACGGGGAAGTCGTAGTAGTCATCGACCGCGGCGTTGTCCGAGACGAAGCCGTAGAGATCGCCCTGGTCGTTCCAGAGCGCGTCCGTGTTCGCCGCCTGATACGAGTACAGCTGCGAGCTGGCCGGGTTGCTCGAGAACGTGTCGTCTCCTGAGAGCACGACGGGACGGCCGTAGCCCGGGACCGCGACGTCGTTCTCGTGGTTCAGCCGGCCCATCCCGTAGATCACCTTGTGGGTGCCGCTCCGCACGTCCGTCGCGACGACCACACCTGCCTGCTCGGCCCCGGCGGTCGGCGGAAACGCTGCTCCCGAGCGGTTCACGAAGTCACTCGTCTCCTCGTTCGTGAAGAAGATCGGGCGGTCGAAGCCCTCCTTCGACGTGGCGAGGTAGTTCGAGCAAAAGCGCTGGAAGTTCTCGGAGCTCGTGATCGTCAGCTCCCCTTTCAGAACTCCGGCGCTGTGCTGGTTGAGGCGAAGTCGACTGACTTGCGCGTTGTCGAAGTCGTTCTGGTTCGCCGCACCGGCACCGGGAGTGAACGGGAACGGCACTGTCGACGTCTCGTGGTTGACGTAGACGTCCACTGTCCCGTTGCCGTTCGGGTCGAGCGAGATCCCGTCCGGGATCGCCTCGAAGCGGTAACCCCGGACCGTGTCGCCGACGGTGATGATCGGCGTGACCGTGGAGCCCGGCGCCAGCGGCGTCAGCATCGCCGGCTGACCGGTTATGAAGCCTGAGTCGTTGTCATCCGCACCTGCCGTGCCCGTCCCGATGGCGACGGCGAGCAGCACGACCAGGACCGTGAGCGGTCGTTTCATAGGTGCTCTCTCCTCCCCTTAGCTTGCCGGGGCGGATTGTGACATAGCGGTGACGAAGTGGACGCTAGAGAGGCGGTTACTGCGTCGCGGCAGGTTCCTGGACCGAGGAACGAGCGGTCCGTGCGTGCTCCCGGATGAAGCTCTCGGTCGCCTCGTAGGCGTCGTCGTCCGGCACCTGCTTCGGCGGGGACTTCATCAGGTAGGAGCTCGGCCCTTCGAGCGCGCCCGCGACGCCGTCGTTCAACGCCAGCTTCGCGAGCCGGACGGCGTCGATCACGATGCCGGCCGAGTTCGGCGAGTCCCAGACCTCGAGCTTGAGCTCGAGGTTGAGCGGCACGTCGCCGAACGAGGAGCCTTCCATGCGGATATAGGCCCACTTGCGGTCGGTCAGCCAGGGAACGTAGTCGGACGGCCCCACATGCACGTTGCCCTCACCGAGGTCGTAGTCGAGCATCGAGGTGACCGCGTTCGTCTTGGAGATCTTCTTGGACTCCAGCCGCTCGCGCTCCAGCATGTTCAGGAAGTCGGAGTTGCCGCCGACGTTCAGCTGCATCGTCTTGTCGAGCCGGACGCCCCGTTCGCGGAAGAGCGAGGTGAGCACGCGGTGCGTGATCGTCGCACCGACCTGTGACTTGATGTCGTCGCCGATGATCGGGAGTCCCTTCTCCTCGAAGCGGCGCTGCCAATACGGCTCGCGCGCGATGAAGACGGGCATGCAGTTGACCAGCGCGCAGCCGGCCTCGAGCACCTGCTCCGTGTACCACTTCGTCGCAGCCTCCGATCCGACCGGCAGGTAGTTCACGACTACGTCGGTCTTCGTGTCGCGGAGGATCCGCACGACGTCGTCCGTCTCGCCGGGCGCCTTCGTGACGACCTGCGAGATGTACTTGCCGAGCCCGTCGTGGGTCATGCCGCGCGAGACCCTGACGCCGGTCTGGGGGACGTCCGCGAACTTGATCGTGTCGTTGGGCTTCGCCCAGATCGCCTCAGCTAGGTCTTTGCCGACCTTGTCGGTCGTAACGTCGAACGCCGCCGTGAACTCGATGTCGTGGATGTGGTATCCGCCGAGGTTCACGTGCATCAGTCCCGGCACGAACTGGTCGTCCGGCGCGCTCTTGTAGTACTCCACTCCCTGCAGCAGGGAGTTGGCGCAGTTGCCGACGCCGATCAGGGCGACGCGGACGCGGTCGTCTGCGCGCGCCTTCCCGTTCTGCTTGCCGTTCTGTTCAGACACTATGAGAACCTCCTATCGCATTCCTGCTATACGCCGGAAGATAGCAGGTTTGCGATATGGAGGCCGTGGTCTAGGGCAGCCCGCGCGTGGAGGGGCCTGTGATGCCGCGTCCCTGCACGAATCGTCTGTACAGGTACAGGAGCAGGATCGCGCCGAGGAGGGCGAAGACCAGGCCTCCGGCCGTGCCGAGCAGGATCCGAGCGATGATCCCGCCGATGAGGGAGCCGCCGAGGCCGAGGCCGATCGTTGCGTACCACGGCATCGGATCCGGGCCTGGCAGGGCCAGTCGCGCCAAACCGCCGACGATGAAGCCCCAGACGATCAGCCCGATGATGAAGACGAGCACGTTCGCTCTATCTCCGCTCGACCAGCTGCTTGCGCACGAACAGGATTCGTTGCAGCACCGTGAACCAGGCCGTCGCGGTGAGCAGGTAAATCGCCCACTGCAGCGCGCCCCAGGGCGCGAGCACGAGCCCGGCGGTGATCACGACGACGCGCTCGGCGCGTGAACCGAGCCCGACGTCTCCGCGCAGCCCGAGCCCTTCCGCTTTCGCGCGCGTGTAACTGACGAGGAACGAGCCGGCCACCGCGGCGACGGTCGCGCCGAGCGCGAAGTCGTTGCCGTGCCGCGAAAAGATCAGGGCGATCGCGCCGAGCATCGCGCCTTCGCCGACGCGATCGAGGGTCGAATCGAGGAACGAGCCGAAGGGCGTCGTCTTGCCTCCGGCACGCGCGAGCGCACCGTCGAGGATGTCGAGGATCGACCCGATCACGAAGACGGCGGCCCCGACCCAGTAGAAGAGGAGGTCGTTCCGGTTCTCGAAAAAGACGAGCACTGCGGCGGCGAGACAGAGGGACACACCCGCTGTCGTCAGCGCGTTCGGCGTGACGCGGGTGCGCGCGAGGCCGACGATCGACCGCGAGGCGAGCGTGCGCGCCCCCGTCGTGTAGCCGTGCTTGACACGGTGCAATACGGCTGATTCCCTCATGTTGTCGCCCATCGCATTCCTGCTATGAGCGAAGTCTAGCGGTCGATCGCGCTTCTGATCTTCCTCTGGTAGACGACCGCCAGCGCGATGCCGCCGAGGACGACACCGGCGAGTACGTCCAGCCAGAAGTGGTTGCCGGTCGCCATGACGGCGAACCACACCCAGACCGGCCAGACGAGCCAGACGACCTTCCAGATCGGCCGGCGGACGACCGACGCGAGGACCACACCGACGATCAGTGCGTCGGCGGCGTGCAGGCTCGGCATCGCCGCGTACGGGTTCGCGGCCAGCTGGACGAGCCCACTTCCGTGGTTGAGGCCGCCGAAGGTCTGGTCCTCGAAGCCGATCGACGGGAAGAAGCGTGGCGGCGCGGTGGGGAGGAGGACGTACCCGATCAGCCCGAGGACGTTGGCGAACAGGATCGTGTTCCGGAAACGCGTGAAGGAGGCGTTCCGGCGAAAGTACACCCAGAGCAGGGCGAGCCCGATCACCGTGAACTCCGAGTTCCAGTAGGTCCACATGACAAGCTCTTCGAGGAAGCGCGAGGACTGCGTCCAGCCCTGGAGCGTCAGCTCGCCGAGGCCCGTCAGGCGCTGCTCCAGGTCGATCACGGCCCAGCCGTTCGCGAACGCGCGCGTGGGGTCGCGGTCGGCCATCCCGCGCGCCACCTGGTAGGCGAGCAGGAAGCCGAACCAGATCAGCAGCTGGCGGGCGAAGTCCGCGTAACCACGCGGCAGATAGCGCCTTCCGGCGGCGATGGCGGCGGTCATGACTTGTCGATTTTAGACGTCGGGGATGTTGCTCGGCGTCCCCCGTCGCAGCGTTATCCGCCTATTTGGGACATCGAGCGCGACGCTCTCACGAAGCCGGGGTCGTTGATTCTGTGTTTCAACTCTTTATGCCGTACCGCGAAACGGATGAGCTCGACGAGCTGCTGGTCGGTCGCCCCCTCACGCAGCGGTCTCTTCAGATCCCACTCGCGTCGCGAGAAAAGGCAGGTGCGGAGCTGTCCGTCGGCCGTCAGGCGGATGCGGTCGCAGGTCGAGCAGAACGGCTCCGAGACCGGATTGACGAAACCCAGCTCGCCGACGCCGTCGGCGAAGCGGAAACGGCGCGCGGTCGACGACGCCTTCGCCGGCAGCTCCTGCAGCGGCCCGTAGCGCTCCTCGATCAGCGCGCGAATCTCGCTGCCCGTCAGGACGTCGTCCTCACGCCAGGCCTCGTCGGCGTCGAGCGGCATGAACTCGATGAAGCGCACGACGTAGGGCTTGCGGCGGGCCAGCTCCGCCAGCGCGGGCACCTCGGTCTCGGTGAAGCCCTTGACGGCGACGCAGTTGACCTTGATCGGGCTCAGCTGCGGGTGGCGCTCGGCCTCCTCGAGACCGCGCAGGACGGCGTCGAGCGCGTCACGTCGGGCGATCTCCGCGAAGCGGACGTGGTTGAGCGTGTCGAGCGAGACATTGATGCGGCGCAGGCCCGCGTCGACGAGCGGCTTCGCGAGCCGGTCGAGCAGGACGCCGTTCGTCGTCAGCGAGAGGTCGCGCACGCCCTCGAGAGCGGAGAGCATTCCGACGAGCGTCGGCAGGTCACGGCGCACGAGCGGCTCGCCGCCGGTGAGCCGCACCTCGTCGACGCCGAGCCGCGCGAGCACGCCGACGAGCCGCGCGATCTCCTCGAAGCTGAGGATCTCGTCGCGTCGGAGCCATTCCAGGCCTTCGGCCGGCATGCAGTAGGTGCAACGGAAGTTGCACTTGTCGGTGACCGAGACGCGAACCGACTTGATCTCACGCCCCCAGGAGTCGCGCAGCGCTTCCACGCTGCGAGTGTAGAGCAAGGATTCGGGGAGAATCGCGGCGATGGCAGTGGTTGCGCTGATCGCCGTGACCGCTGTCTGGGGCGTCACGTTCGTTCAGGTCAAGGACGCAGTCGAGCTGTATCCGCTGTTCGCGTTCCTGGCCGTGCGCTTCGCGATCGCCACGGGGACGCTCGCCCTCCCTGCGGCGCGGCGGTTGCGCACGCTCGGGCGACGCGGCAGTGCGGCCGGAGCCCTGCTCGGGCTGCTGCTCGCCGGCGGTTACGTGCTGCAGACGGCGGGGCTGCAGCGCACGACTGTGTCGAGCACCGGCTTCGTGACCGGGATGTACGTCGTGCTCACGCCGCTGATCGCGCTGGGTCTGGTTCGCGCGCGGATCACGTTCGCGGCCTGGACGGGCGTTGCGCTGTCGACCGCGGGGCTCGCGCTCCTTTCCGGCGTCCATGCGGGCTCGGCCTCGGGCGACCTGCTCGTGCTCGCGGGCGCAGCGGTCTATTCGCTCCAGATCGTGCTGATGGAGCGGTTCGCGCCGCGCTACGACGCATTGGCGTTCACCCTGGTCGAGATGCTCGCAGCGTGCCTCGGGCTCGGCGTCGTTGCGCTTGCGCGGGAGGACCTCGGCGTGCCGCACAGCTGGACCGTCTGGGGCGCGCTGGTCGTCACCGGCGTGTTCGCGAGCGCGCTCGCCTTCCTCGTGCAGACGTGGGCGCAGCGTCGCACCTCGGCGACACGCACCGCTCTTGCGTTCACGATGGAGCCGGTGTTCGCCGCCTTGTTCGGAATCACGCTCGCGGACGACCGGCTCGGCGTGGTCGGCTGGGCCGGCTGCGCCGCGATCATGGGCGGGATCCTCTTGGCCGAGCCGGCCGCGGCGGCCACGCTCAGGGCCGCGGTAGCGAGGCGGCGTATACCGCTTCGTTGAGCAGCGCCGGCCGTGGCGGACGCCCCTGGACGTGCACGGCGACGACGCGTGAGCCGCTGAAGACCGTGCCCGTGTAGTCCCCGACCATGCGGCCGCTCGCGGTTTGTGCGAGCCACGTCAGCCGCATCCGCACCGGATTGAGACGACGTGGGCGCGACCAGGTGCGGCCGGCCGTCTTCGACGTGACGAGGTAGACGTCGAGGAGACACGTTGCCTCCGTGCAGCGTGCCGAGCTGACGGTGTAGTAGCTGAGTGCCAGCCGGTTGGCCGATGTCGGGTCGGTCGCCAGGTCGGGCAGCACGAGCTCGGTGGCCGATTGCGGCGGTGCGAGCGGGATGCGGCGCACGGGCGTCCACACTCCGGGCGCGGTCGAGCGGGACCAGACGATGTCGTCGGCGCGGCAGCCCGGCCGGAAGCGGCAATCTGCCCACGCCGCATACACCGCGCCGGAGCGGTCAACGGTGGCAGTCGGCAGGCTGAACGCGCGCAACCTTTGCGACTCGACGGGCCGACGGACAAACGACAGCCCGGAGACACGCTCGCGGGGTGCGAACGTCGCGGCGCCGTCGCTCGAGCGCACAGCGCGAACGGTGCCGTCCTCGAAGAAGACGACGACGAGCTCACCGTTCGGGCGGACGACCGGCTGCACCGCCGGCGATACCTCCTGCGCGTCGACCGGCAACAGGACGGGCGCCGACCACGTCGCACCCCCGTCGGTGGAGCTCTGGATCCCGATGTTGCTGCCGCGCCGCCGCGGATCGAGGTCGTGCGCGATGTCCGTGTAGGCGAGATAGCAGCGGCCCCGGAACGGGCTCGCCGTTCCGTTGTCGCACGTGAGCCACTCCTTGTCGAGCGCTGTTCCGACCTGGTCGTCGCGGGGGTACTCGACTGCAGTTACTGGCGCATCCCACGTGAGCCCGTCGGGCGAGCCGCTGACGTAGAGGGCGCTCGTGTTGCCGGGGTTGACGAGCGACGCGATCAGCCAGCGTCCGTGGAGCGAGTCGTACGCGACGACCGGATCGCTCGCGCGCTCTCCAGGGAGCGGGGGCGTGTCGGGCAGGAGGCCCGAGTGCCACGTGCGACCGGCGTTGGTCGACCTCGCGAAGCCGATCGCGCCGGCGCTGCCGCCGAAGAAGCGGCCGACCTGGAACGTCGAGACGATCTGCGAGCCGAGAGCCGCTGCATCCGGCTCCACGATGGTGGCGTGCTGGGCCGATTCCGTCTCAGTCGTGTCAACGGCGATCCGCACCAGCCGCAGCGGGGCAGGGCGCGCGGCGGCCGCCGATGTGGCCGTGATCAGCCCGAACAAGGCTAGCGCTGCGGCCAGAGCCTTGATAAACTCAGGCTTAGATTTTCTCAGTAGACCCAGACCACGAGGAGAGTTGAGGTATGGCAAAGACTATCGGCATCGATCTCGGGACGACCAACAGCTGTATGGCCGTCCTCGAGGGCGGGGAGCCGACCGTGATCCCGAACGCCGAGGGCGGCCGCACGACGCCGTCTGTCGTGGCGTTCACGAAGGACGGTCAGCGCCTCGTCGGCGCTCCGGCGCGGCGTCAGCAGGTGACGAACCCGGAGAACACGGTTTTCTCGATCAAGCGCTTCATGGGCCGCAAGTGGGATGAAGTCTCCGAAGAGATGACGATCGTCCCCTACGAGGTCGTTAAGGGCCAGAACGGGGACGCGCGCGTGAAGGCCGGCGGCAAGGAGTACGCGCCGCCGGAGATCAGCGCGATGATCCTGCAGAAGCTGAAGGCGGACGCCGAGGCGTATCTCGGTGAGCCGGTGACGGACGCTGTCATCACCGTCCCCGCCTACTTCAACAACGCTCAGCGCGAGGCGACGAAGGACGCGGGCAAGATCGCCGGTCTCAACGTCCTGCGCATCATCAACGAGCCGACCGCGGCCGCACTCGCGTACGGCCTGGACAAGGAAGGCTCCGACCAGACGATCCTCGTCTTCGACCTCGGCGGCGGCACGTTCGACGTGTCGATCCTCGAGCTCGGCGAAGGCGTCTTCGAGGTGAAGGCCACCAACGGTGACAACCACCTTGGCGGCGACAACTTCGACAAGGCGATCGTCGACTGGATGGTGTCCGAGTTCAAGAAGGACCAGGGCATCGACCTCGCCGCGGACCGGATGGCGCTTCAGCGTCTGTA
>JBKPGW010000045.1:0-5870 GCA_046729555.1 Actinomycetota bacterium
GAAGCCCTCGATTCGCTTGTCGCGCAGCGAGTTGATGAAGTCGTTCATGAACGTCTCGCTGGTGACGTAGCGCACCGAGAGATCGCTCGAGTGCTCGCCGACGTACTGGGCGATCGCCTGCATCAGGTGCGTCTTGCCGAGGCCGGTGCCGCCGTAGATGAAGAGCGGGTTGTAGGCCTGTGCCGGCGCTTCCGCGACGGCGAGCGCCGCTGCGTGCGCGAAGCGGTTCGAGGAGCCGATCACGAAGAGGTCGAACGTGTACTTCGGGTTCAGGCCGGCGTCTGCGGCACCGGCAGCGCTTCGCCTCGGCAACGACTCCGCCGGCAGCGGGGCATCGATGGGGAGCCGCTCGGTGACCGAAAGGGCCACGCGCCGCTCCTGCCCGGTCACGTCCCGTACGGCGGCGCCGATCAGCCCGAGGAAATGGCCCTCGATCCACTCGCGTGTGAAGTCGTTCGGGACGCCGAGGACGAAGGCGTCGTCCGAGAGCTCGGTACCCTGGGCCTCCGCGAACCAGGTGCGGTACGTGGTTTCGTTGAGGGCCCCTTTGAGCCGACCGGCAACCTCGTTCCACAGGCTTTCCGCAGTCAGCTCAATTGGGCGATCCACGCCGCGGTACCACTCCTCTCCGCCTCGGGGAAGCGGCGAGCATCCCAGCGTGTCCACAGACCTACAATGCGTGGAAACTGGGGAAGAAATTCACCGGATTTGCAGGCATTTCCTCCACTCCACATGACTCTCCACACCTGTGGAGGAACGGTGACCGTTCGTCACATTTGGAGGCACTTCGCACCTGTTCCCGTGTGGATAACTCTGTGCAGCAACGCTCATCTATACTGGCGCGGCCACAGCCCCTTTTTGGGGCAATTTCCTCCCTCTTCGACCTCGTGAAACGGACGTATCAGCCCAACGTGCGCCGGCGGAAGCGTCGGCACGGCTTTCGCGCTCGCATGGCAACGCGGGCGGGCCGCGCGATTCTGAAGCGCCGCCGCGCGAAAGGCCGGAAGCGTCTCTCGGCGTAAGCACCGTGCAACGCCGGCACCGTCTGTCTCGCTCGCGAGACTTCGACGCCGTCTACCGGCAGGGACGCTCGACGTCCACGCGCTTCCTCGTCCTGTACTGGTTCGATCGGGAGGACGACCCCGGGGACCCGCGGCTCGGGCTGGCCGTGCCGAAGGCTGCGGGAAATGCGGTTGCGCGGAACCGGATCAAGCGGCAGCTGCGCGAGATCTGGCGCGCACGGCTCGAGCGCGTCCCCGGCGGACGGGATTACGTGCTGATCGCGAAGCCGGGTCTGTCAGAGGCGGTCGCCGCGAACGGCTTCGACTGGCTCGGCGCCCGCGTCGACGAGGTGCTGACGAAGGCGGCGGCGTGAGGTACGTCGGTGTGGCGGCGGTGTGGGCGTACCGCCTCACGTTGCGCCCGTTCCTCGGTGCGGGCAGCTGCAAGTACCACCCGTCCTGCTCGCAGTACGCGATCGACGCCTACAAGGAGTTCGGGCTCTTCAAGGGGACCGTGCTTGCCGTCTGGCGGCTGCTCCGCTGCAACCCGTGGAGCCGTGGGGGCGTCGACTACGCGCGCGACCAGAAGGTGTTCTCGTGACGCTCGTCTACTTGCTCGAGCCGCTCGAGCATCTCCTGCGGCACATCCTCAACGGCCTCCACTCGATTGGGCTGCCCTGGGCGTGGTCGATCGTCGGGCTGACGCTGATCGTGCGGATCCTGCTCGTGCCGCTGACGGTCAAGCAGATCCATTCGATGCAGAACATGCAGGCGCATGCGCCCGCAATGAAGGAGCTTCAACGCAAGTACAAGGGCGACCGCCAAAAGCTCAACGAAGAGCTGATGAAGTTCTACAAGGAGAAGAACATCAACCCGGCGTCGTCGTGCCTGCCGCTGGTCGCGCAGATCCCGATCTTCATCGGGCTCTTCTACACGCTGCGGACTTTCGCGAAGCATCCGCCGAGCGGCGATCTCTCCTGGCTTCACTTCCTGCCGAGCGTGGCCGAGCACGCGAGCTCCCACTGGTCCGGCTGGGTGCTGATCGTGATCTACGTGGCCAGCCAGCTCGCGTCGACGTACTTCATGTCCGGGACGATGCAGCAGTCGCAGCGGGTTCTGATGATGGTCCTCCCCTTCTTCTTCATCCCCTTCATCATCAACTTCCCCGCCGGCCTCGTTCTCTACTGGATGACGACGAACCTCTGGACCGTCGGGCAGGGGTTGATCACGCGACGCCTGATCCCGAAGGTCGCGCCGCCGACAGCCCCGAAACGGTCGTCGCGGACGCCGCCGAAGGAGGCTGAGGCCGCCGCGGCCACTCCGCCTAAACCGAGCGGCCCGCCGCGTCGCGTCAAGCGGAAGAAGAAAGCCCGGCGCTGATGGACTTGCAGGTCGAGGCGAGCGGGGAGACCGTCGGCGAGGCCAAGTGGTCGGCGCTCCGCGAGCTCGAGCGCCAGCGGCCGGGGTTGGACAAGTCCGCGGTGCGGTTCCAGGTCGTGTCCGAGGGCGAGCGCGGGTTGCTCGGCGTCGGCTTCACGCCCGCGCGCGTGATCGCGTCGGTCTCCGCCGACTCGCCGCCAGCTTCCGAGCGCAGTGCGCCCTCGCCTGACGAGAGCGACCTCGCTGCGGAGGCGCGCGAGCTCGTCCAGCGGATCGTGGAGGGCATCGGCGTCAATGCTCAGGTCGAGCTCGACGAGGACGACGAGACGATCACCGTCTCGTGTACCGGACCCGATCTCGGCATGCTGATCGGGCGCCACGGCCAGACGATCGACGCGATTCAGTACCTCGCGAACGCTGCGATGTATCGAGCCCACGCGGAGGACCGCAAGGAAGTCGTCGTCGATGCGGCGGGGTATCGGGCGCGGCGCCGCGCGTCACTGGAGGCCTTGGCCATCCGGTCCGCCGAGCGTGCGGTCTCGAATGGCGAGCCGGTAGAGCTCGAGCCGATGACGGCGGTCGAGCGCAAGGTCGTCCATCTCCGGCTGAAGGAGTTCGACGGCGTCGAGACGACGAGCGAGGGCACCGAGCCGAATCGCTTCATCGTCATCCATCCTGCGTGAGTGGTTCGAGCTGGGGGAACCTCCCGGTTTCCCCAGACCCCCTCCACCGGTCCGCCGACGCGGACGAGCGGCTGCGCCGCTTGCTTGACGACTGGCTCGCTGCTCTTGTCGCGACACCCGGGCTGACGGCGATTCGCGACGTCGAGGAAGCCCGCCGAGCCCTGCTCGACGATTCGTTGCGCGGTGTCGAGACCGTGCGCTCGCTGGCAGGCTCGATCGTCGATGTGGGCTCCGGCGGCGGAGTCCCGGGGATTCCGCTCGCGCTCTCGCTGCCGGACCGCCAGGTGACACTGCTCGAGGCGAACGGCCGGAAGTGCGAGTTCTTGCGCGAGTGGGCGCCCCCGAACGCGCGTGTTGTTCAGGGTCGCGCGGAGGAGCAGGAGACCGACGCCTTCGGCGTTGCTGTTGCGAAGGCGCTGGCATCCCCGCCTGTCGCGGCCGAGTGGTGCCTGCCGCTCGTCCGTGCGGGCGGCGCGGCAGTGCTCTGGGTCGGGCCGACCGCAGACACCGACCGTGTCGCGCGCGTAGCGGGACAGCTCGGCGGCGAGCTCGCCGAAGAGGTCGACGGCTTGCTGGTTTTGCGCAAGGTCAGCGCTACCCCCGCGGGGTTTCCACGCCGGACCGGTGTCGCGCGTAAGCGTCCGTTGGGCTGAGTACCCTGGCGGCGTGGCGAAGGTCTACGCACTGGCGAACCAGAAGGGCGGCGTCGGCAAGACCACGACCGCGATCAACCTCGCTGCCTGTTTGGCTGAAGCCGGCGAGCGGGCCCTGGTGATCGACCTCGACCCGCAGGCGAACGCGACCTCCGGGCTGGGCGAGCGCGCGAACGGGACGTCCACGTACGACCTCCTGGACGGCGCTCCGCTGCGCGACCTGGCCAAGCCGACGCGCTTTCCGAATCTCCACCTCATTCCTGCCAAGCCCGAGCTCGCCGGCGCGACCGTGGAGCTGACGCGGCACAGCGACGGCGAGACATACCTGCGTCACGCGCTCGCGTCGGGTGTCGAGCAGTACTCGTTCGTGTTCCTCGACTGCCCGCCGTCGTTCGGGCCGTTGACGGTGAACGCGCTCGCGGCCGCGGACCGCGTGTTGATCCCGGTACAGGCGGAGTACTACGCGCTCGAAGGTCTTTCGCAGCTCGTCCACTCGATCAACCTCGTGAAGATGCGTCTCAACCCGCGGCTCGCGGTCGGCGGCGTGCTGCTGACGATGGTGGACGGGCGTACGCGTCTCTCCGCCGATGTCGAGGCCGAGGTGCGCCGGCATTTCGGCGAGCTCGTCTTTGCGACGACCGTACCGCGGTCGGTGCGTCTGGCCGAGGCGCCGAGCCACGGTCTCCCTGCAATCGCGTACGACCGCCGCTCGCGCGGCGCGGACGCCTACTGGAAGGTGGCGATGGAGCTTGTCGAGCGTGCCTGAAAGGCGTGGCCTCGGTCGGGGCCTCGAAGTTCTGCTCGGTGGAGGCGAGGCCAGCGAGCTCGCCGAGCTGCCCGTTGACGCGATCCATCCCAATCCGCGCCAGCCGCGCCGGCGCTTCGACTCCGAAGCCGGTGCCGGCCTGGCCGACTCGGTGCGTGCGCAAGGGGTCGTCCAGCCCGTCCTGGTGCGCCCTCGGGTTGCCGGCGGCTATGAGCTGATCGCCGGGGAGCGACGCTGGCGCGCCGCGCGCGACGCGAAGCTGAAGACCGTTCCCGCGGTCGTGCGCGAGGCGGACGACCGTGATTCGCTCCTGCTCGGCCTCGTCGAGAACATCGCGCGCGAAGATCTCTCGCCCGTCGAGGAGGCGCGCGCGTTCGCGGTCGTCCTGGACGAGTTCGGGCTGTCGCTCGGAGAGCTGGCGGAGCAGGTGGGGAAGTCGAAGCCGGCGGTCTCGAACCGCGTGCGCCTGCTGGAGCTCCCCGAGGACGTTCTGAAGATGCTCGAGCGCGGACAGCTGACGGAAGGTCACGCGCGCGCCGTGCTGGCGGTTCCGGATCACGAGGGCCGCCGGGCGCTCGCGAGGAAGATCGTCCAGAAGGGGATGTCCGTGCGCGCCGCCGAGCGGGCCGCGCGGTGGGCGGGCGCCAAGACGAAGCAGCGGCGCCAGCAGGCGAAGCTCGATCCCGCCCTCGTCGCCCGCGCGAAGAGCGCCGCGGACCGCATCACGGGCTTCTCGAGCCGCGTCGTCTCGAACCGGTTGGAGATCTCCTTCGCCGACGAGACCGAGCTCGAGGAGCTGGTCGAGGCGTTGGAACGCGCGGCGAAGTAGCCCGTATCCCGATCCGAGCGCGGGGCGTTGAACCGGTGAGATGCTCGGACTGTGGCTGCAGGACCTCGAGTCACTCGAGGCGATTTCGCAAGACGACGAGGCCAAGCAGATCTTCCTGCGGATGGCCGCGCTGTCGCGCGACGGCCAGATGGGGAACTTTCTGACCGAGCTGGCGCGGGACGAGGACCTGGACGACGAGACGAAGGGCACGCTCCGCGAGCTGGCGGAGGACAACACCTTCCTGCTCGCCGTCGAGGACTACCTCCAGCGCACTGACCGCCTCCACTAGGCGCGCGTCTGAACGGGTGCGCCGGCAGGTCGGCGTGCGTCGTTTCCAAGGGCGTTGGGCAGGACGGCCGCGCAGGCAAAGCCTGCCCGGCCTCCAGGGACGCGTCGCCAAGGCGACGCTACACTGCGCCTCGCGGGCGATTAGCTCAGTTGGTTAGAGCGCCGCTCTGATAAGGCGGAGGTCCGTGGTTCGAATCCACGATCGCCCAACCGTTCTCCGCGGCGGCTGGCGCCGCCGACTCGCGGTTGCGCCTGAGGTAAGGCTCTTCC
>JBKPGW010000046.1:0-4342 GCA_046729555.1 Actinomycetota bacterium
GGTAGCGCACTGCGCGTGGGTCCCTCGGCGGCGGCAGGACGTGCACGCGCACGAGCAGGTCGCCGGGCACCGACCCGGCGCCGGCGTCGTTGCCGTCGCCGTTGACCCGCAGCTGCGTCCCGTCCTGGACGCCCGGCGGGACGCGCAGACGGATGCGCCGCACCGCCAGCACCGTCCCGGTCCCGCCGCAGCGGGCGCACGGCTCGCCCACGCACTCCGGACAGGGCACGAACTCGCGCGCACCGTCGAAGTACGCGTGCAGCGCGGACGCCTTCTTGCCGGACCCGCGGCAGTACTTGCACTCCGGATCCGGCAACCCGGCCGTGCCGTGTCCCATGCAGGCTGTGCACCGGACGACCGCGTCGAAGCTGAGCAGACGGCGCGTCCCCTCCTCGGCCTCGAAACTCCGCACCTCGACCTCCATGTGGATGTTCTCGCCGCGGACAACTTCCGGCGGACGCGCCTCCCACAGCGCTTCGTCGAAGCCCTGGTTGCCACGACCGCGAAAGCCGTAGCGGTCGTAGAGGAGCCGGGCCTCTCGTTTCGACAGCACCGAGTAGGCCTCGGCCAGCTCGCGGAAGCGCTCCTCCGCATCGGGCGCATCGGCTACGTCGGGATGCCAGTCGCGGGCGAGCGCGTAGAAGGCGCGCCGGATCGCCTCGTCGCCGGCGTCGGGTGAGACGCGTAGCACCTCGTAGTAGTCACGCTTGACGACGGCCACCTTCGAATTGTCACACGCGTTGTCGGACGCACCAATGCGCCCCGCGCTCGCCGTCTCGCGAATGGGTGGTCCGACAGGGATTGACGAACCTCCTGCACGGTCCCACAATTTGCACGTAAGGGGCATGAACGCGTCCCGAGAAGGAGGGGGTAAATGAGAGAGCGTTCACCGATCCAGTCCGCCGCGATGCTCGTCGGACTGGTGTTCCTGCTCGTCGGGGTTCTCGGCTTCATCCCGGGGATCACGTCGAACTACGACGAGCTGAAGTTCGCCGGGCATGACTCCGACGCCCAACTGCTCGGCCTCTTCGACACCAGCATCTTGCTCAACATCGTGCACCTGCTCCTCGGCGTCGCCGGGCTCGCCCTGGCCCGCACATACGACGGTGCGCGGAACTACCTGATCGGCGGCGGGGTGCTCTGCCTCGCGTTGTTCCTCTACGGCGCCATCTGGGGCGCCGACGAGGGCCGCGCGAACTGGCTCCCCGTCAACTGGGCGGACAACGTCCTCCACGTCGTGCTCGCCACCGGGATGATCCTCACCGGGCTCGCACTTGCGAAGGACGTCGTTCGGAGAGACAGGACAACTGCTCCGGCCGTCTGAGCCGAGCTAGGAAGAGGGCGAGCGGCCCGCCCTCTTCCTCAGGCCCCCCACCAGAAGCTCGCGGCGACGACCGCGTACAGGCCGATGAGGATCGCCCCTTCCTCCCACGTGCTCTCACCGTCGTAGACGACGAGCGACGTGATCGCCGCGGCGAGGAGCAGCGAGATCGCGAGCAGCGTCGGGAAGGCGAGGGTCAGCGTCGTCGCAAAGAAGAGGCTGGAGAAGACGAGCAGCGGCGTCAGCAGCAGCGCCACTTGCAGCGAGGAGTTGACGATCACCGAGATCGCGAAGTCGGGCTGGTTGCGCGCGGCAAGCTGCACGCCGACGACGTTCTCGACCGCGTTCCCGGCGATCGCGACGACGACGAGACCGGCGAACGCCTCGCTCATCCCGAGTGACTCGGTCGCCGGCTTCAGCGCGGCGACGAACCAGTCGCTGACGAACGCGGCCGCGACGCCGCTCGCGCCGAGCAGGCCGACGGTCGTCCGTAGCGACCAGCGCGCCGGCTCGGCCGCGTGCTCCATCCCGCCGGCGAGAAAGCCCGGCAGCGTCAGGAAGAAGAGCACGATGAGGACGCCCGAGCAGAACAGGCTCAGTGACTTCGCATGTCCGGCGGCCGGCGCGTGGAAGGCGTGCGCGAGCGTCGGGATCGCAAGGATCGTCGCCGCGAGCGTCGTCAGGGTCGCCATCGCCCGCGCGCGCGGCGAGTCGAAGCGCTGTGTGCCGTTGCGGGCGCCGCCGACGAAGAACGCGATCCCGAGCACGAGCACGCTGTTGGCGATCACCGATCCGACGAGGGCGGATTGCACGACGCGCGTCAGTCCCTTGTGTAGCGCGAACAGCGCGATGAACAGCTCGGGCAGGTTCCCGAGCGCCGACTGCACCACTCCCGCCACCGACGAGCCCAGCCGGCTGCCGAGCTGTTCGGTGGCTCCGCCGACGAGCCGGGCGAGCATCGCGATCGCCAGCGCCGCGATCACGAACGAGAGCACCGGGGTCGCGTCGGCGAAGTGAGCCGCCGCTGCCGCCACCGCCAACACGACGGCCAGGCCGATCTCGACGAGGTCGCGACGATTCACCTCCCTATCATCGGGCCATGACCGGGGAAGAGTTGCGGGAAGTGATGCGCCGGTTTCCGGCGCCGGTGGCGGTCGTGACTACCGAGCTCGACGGAGAAAAGTTCGGCCTGACGGTCGGCTCGCTCGTCTCGCTCTCGCTCGAGCCGCCGCTCGTCGGCATCTCGATCGGCAAGGACTCGTCGTCCCACGAGCCGATCCGACGCGCCGGCGGCTGGGCCGTCAGCCTGCTCGCCGCCTCGCAGGCGCACGTCGCGCAGCACTTCGCCCGCAGCGGCATCCCGCCGCTCGCCCTCTGGGTCGGCGTCGACGTACGCGACGGCACGCGCGGACCGCTGGTCGAGGGAGCCCTGGGCTGGCTGGAATGCCGCACCGCGTCCGAGCACGAGGCGGGCGATCACACGGTGTTCATCGGCGCGGTCGAGTCGCTCGAGCTCGGCGCGCGGGGGGAGGGTCTCGTCTACCGGGGCGGCGAATACCACCCCGCCTGAGCCTTACGGAGGCGGCGCTCCCTTCGACTCCCAGTAGCGGTTGAGCGCACCCTGCACCTTCACGAACCAGACGATCGCGCCGACCAACGGCAGGATGAACCACAGCCCCGTGAGACCGCGGACCGGGCTCTTCTGCCCGTCCAGGTCCTCGTACATGTACCGGACCTCGGACGGGACGATGAAGAACGTCACCGGCGAGATGAGGATGTAGATGACGAGGCCGAGCACGCCACCGACGCCGTTGCCGGAGTAGCGCTTGATCTCCTCCTGCGTCTTGTACGTCCAGATGATCCCGTAGATCGAGAGCGTCAGGATGAACCAGAGGATCGAGAGCCCGATCGACCGCGTGTTGCCGGCCGGCCCGCGCTGCTGTTGCATCGCGCCGAGCTCGCTCACCGGTCGATCATCTCACGCACGCCAGACGAGATTCATCCCGTCGCGAACGGTCAGCAGGACGTTCTCGACGCGCGGATCTTCACGCACTCGCTCGTTCAGGGCACGGATCGCGCGCACGCTGTTGTCGTCCTCGCGCGGATCGGCGACACGCCCGGACCAGAGCGTGTTGTCGACGACCATCAGCCCGGTCTCCGCCAGCAGCGGCAGCGTCGCCTCGTAGTAGTCGACGTAGTTGTCCTTGTCCGCGTCGATGAAGACCAGGTCGAACTCGCCGTCCAGGCCGGCGATCGTCTCGAGCGCAGGACCGAGCCGGTAGTCGATGCGATCGACGACCCCCGCCTCCTCGGCATAGCGGCGCGCGATCGCCGTCGTCTCCTCGTTCACGTCGCACGTGATCAGGCGGCCGTCGGGCGGAAGTGCCTGCGCCATCGAGATCGAGGAGTAGCCGGTGAACGTTCCGAGCTCGAGCACGCGTCGCGCGCGCGACAGCCGCACGAGCGCGGCGAGGAACCGTCCCTCCAGCAGGCCGACCATCATCTGCGGAGCCGACGACTTCTCCCGCGTCTCGGCGGCGAGCCGCTGGAAGAGCTCCTCTTCCGGCGCCGAGTGCTGCTCCGCATACTGCTCGACGACCTCGTCGATGAAGTTCATTCCAGTCTCCCGAAGAGTACGCAGCCGTTGTGGCCGCCCAGGCCCATCGCGTTCGAGAGCGCCACGTCGACCCGCGCCTCGCGCGCCTCGTTCGGCACGTAGTCCAGGTCGCAAGCGGGGTCGGGATGGCGGTAGTTGATCGTCGGCGGCAACACACCCTCGTGGAGCGCGAGGACGCACATCATTCCCTCGATCGCACCGGCCGCGCCGAAGGTATGGCCCATCACCGACTTCGTCGACGAGACCGCGAGCTCGTACGCGTGCGGGCCGAAGACGTCCTTGATCGCCCTCGTCTCCGCGAGATCGCCGAGCGGCGTGGAGGTGCCGTGTGCGTTGATGTAGCCCACGCGCTCGGGCTCGACGTTTGCGCGGCGCAGGGCGTTGCGCATCATGTCCGCGACGCC
>JBKPGW010000047.1:0-7625 GCA_046729555.1 Actinomycetota bacterium
TTCTTGGTGTTGTAGTCGTGGGCTCCAATCTTCGGCCGCAGCTTGATCTCCTTGACGTTGATCTGCGTCTGATGCTTGCGCGCGAGCTTGGCCTTCTGCTCCTGCTCGTAGAGGTACTTGCCGTAATCCATCACACGCGCCACGGGCGGGTCCGCCTGCGACGCCACCTCGACCAGGTCGAGGCCCTTGTCGAACGCGTACTGAATGGCGTCCTTCGTGGGCTTGATCCCGAGCTGCGAGCCGTCCTCGTCGATGAGCCGTACCTGAGAGGCGCGGATGTAGTCGTTGATCCGGGCCTGCGGGACCGGCCTCGACGGCGGCTCAACCGTTCGCCTCGGCCTCAAAGAGCTATCACCAAACTAATCTGAATCCTTTCTCTAAAACGACAAAACCGCTGCAAGCAGCGGCCCAGGAATCCTCGTCGTTGCGACTCGGTTGAACCCCGCAGAGCTCAAGCTCGCGAGGTGAGGAACGTGGGCGCTCCTGCTTGCAGGCTCACAGAGTAGCAACCTCAGAAATCTCGGCAAGAAGGGCGTCCAGGGAAAGGGTGAATTGCTCCCCGCCCCGCCTCCGGACGGCCAGCGCCTCGTCCGACTCCTTGTCCCCGTAGACGATCACCTCAGGGATCTTCTCGACCTCGGCGTCGCGGATCCGCTTCCCCACGGTCTCGTCCCGCTCGTCGACGTCCACCCGGAGCTCCTCGAGCTTGTCCTGGAGGGCGTGGGCCGCCTCACGGTGGTCCTCACCCACGGGGATCACACGAACCTGCACGGGCGCGAGCCAGACCGGGAACGCGCCGGCGTAGTGCTCGATCAGGATCCCGATGAAGCGCTCGAAGGACCCGTACAGGGCGCGGTGGACGACGTAGAGCGGATGCTCGTGGTTGTCCGGCCCGACGTACGTGAGCCCGAAGCGCGACGGCATCTGCGAGTCCAGCTGGATCGTCCCCATCTGCCACTTGCGGCCGAGGGCGTCCTCCATATGCAGGTCGATCTTCGGGCCGTAGAACGCTCCCTCTCCCGGTGCGAGCTCGTACGGGATCTCGTTCAGCTTCAGCGCCTCCTCGAGCGCGCCCTCGGTCATGTCCCACTGCTCGTCCGTGCCGAGCTTGTTGTCGGGGCGCGTCGAGAGCTCGGCGCTCGCCGACATGCCGAAGAGCTCGTACACGTACCGGGCGTAGGCGACTACTCCGGCGATCTCGTCCTGGATTTGCTCCTCCGTGCAGAAGATGTGCGCGTCGTCCTGCGTGATCATCCGGACACGCAGCAGCCCGTGCAGCGTTCCCGCGAGCTCGTCGCGGTGCAGCGGCGTCGGCTCGGCGTACCGGACCGGCAGCTCCCGGTAGCTCCGCAGCTTCGAGCCGAACAGGAGCATGTGGCCGGGGCAGTTCATCGCCTTCATCGCCCACGGGTGGGCCTCGACGTCGAGCTTGAACATCAGGTCTTCGTACTTCGGAAAGTGGCCCGAGGTGACGAACGTGTCGGCGTCGTAGATGATCGGCGTTCGCACCTCGGAGTAGCCGCGCTTCGTGTTCTCCACGCGCCGGATCCGCTCCAGCTCGTTGAACAGGACCATCCCCTTGGGATGCCACAGCGCGGAGCCCGGCGAATGCTCCGAGAAGTGGAAGAGGTCGAGCTGCGGGCCGAGCCGGCGATGGTCGCGGCGCTTCGCCTCCTCGATCCGCTCGAGGTACGCGTCCAGATCTTCCTGCGAGTAGAAGGCCGTGCCGTAGATGCGCGTCAGCTGTTTGTTGTGCTCGTCACCGCGCCAGTACGCGCCGGCGAGCCCCGTCAGCTTGAGCGCCTTGATCGGCCGCGAGTCCTGCAGGTGCGGGCCGCGGCAGAGGTCGGTGAAGTCGCCCTGGGTGTACACCGAGAGCGGCCCCTCGGCCGTGGCGACGAGCTCGACCTTGTACGGCTCGTTCTCCGCTTCGAAGCGCCGCCGTGCTTCGTCCTCGGAAACCTCCTCGCGACTCCACTGTCGACCCTCGGCGAGCTCGCGCCGGATCTCTTCCTCGATTTGTGGCAGGTCCTCCTCCCGGATCGGCTCCGGGAACTCGAAGTCGTAGTAGAAGCCGTTCTCGATCGCGGGGCCGATCGCGATCTTCACGCCCGGATAGAGCCGGCGAACGGCCTCGGCGAGCAGGTGTGCCGAGGAGTGCCGGAGCACCGCGAGCGCGTCGGGATCGTCCGTGTCGCGGGTCGTCAGGATCTGGATCGGCTGGCCGTCCTCGAGCGGCAGACGCAGGTCCTGGACGCGGCCGTTCGAGCGCACGAGCACCGCCTGCTCGGCCAGCTTCGGCCCGATCGCACGCGCGGCGTCGAGACCCGTCGCACCGTCGGGGAGCTCGAGCTCTGACCTGTCCGGAAGGACGACCTTCATGGCAACCAGGATATGGAACTACCTCGCTTAACTGCTGGCTACGCGCGGCAGCAACGCCAGGAGTGCCACCGGGGCGAGCAGCAGGATCCACATCGTCGCCGCGAGACCCGCCGCGCCCGCGACGAAGCCGAGCACGAGCGGGACGCAGGCGCCGACGAGCCCGCCGACTCCGCCGACCGCAACCGCCGCGCCGCTACGTCCAGGCAGCGCGTCGTAGAGGCCCGCCTTCGGAATCGCGTACCAACCCGAGTTGAGGAGACCCAGCGCGGCGGCGAGGACGAGCTTCACGCCGTACGACGGCACCAGCAGGAAGGCCGGGTAGACCCCAACCGCGACGAGCGCGCTGAGCCGCAGGTAGCGCACGCCGCGCATCCGGCGCAAGACGGGCAGCAACAGCCAGTCACCAAGCAGGCTCGCTCCCGTCCAGACCGCGACCCCCAGCGCAGCGGCGCCGGCGTCGACGTGCGCGACGTCGACGAAGTAGAGCGCCAGGTAGCCGTGGAAGATGTCGAGCAACAAGTCCGCGGCTTCGAGCAGCCCCAGCCAGCGCAACACCTCCCGCTCGCGCAATGCGGTGAGCGCGCGGCGAAGGCTTCCGCCCAACCCGTGGCCGTCGTCACCGCCGCGAGGCAGACGCCGGACGCCCGGCAGCAACGCCAGCGCGCAGACACCGAGCGCTGCGATCAACCCGCGCCAGCCCAGGCCGAGCCACAGCGCCGCCGCAAGGAGCAGCGGGCCGCCGACGTAGCCGAACGATCCGACCAGCGTCCAGCGCGCCATGTTCCGCTCGCGCTCCGCGGGCTCGAAATCCATCAGCGTCGCCTGCGCGAGCCCCACGAACGCACCCGACGCGGGATTGCCGAGCACGAGCGCGAGCAGCAGCGTCCAGAACCCCAACGCGGAGCCGATCAGCAACGCGGCCAGTGCGAAGCCGACGCCGCCGACGAAGATCAACGCACGGCGACGCGGCGTGTCGCCTGCCGCCCCGAGCACGGGGTCGAGCGCGCTGCCGACCAAACCCGGAACGGCGAGCGCGATCCCGATCTCGGCGTACGTGAGGCCGAGATCGTCGCGAATCAGCGGCCAGGCGGCTCCGAGCGTGCCGAACAGAAGCTCGTCGAGGAGCTCGATCGCCAGCAGGACGACAACGACGCCGGGAGCTCGGCCCCGGCGGAAGAGACGTCGTTAACTGGGAGGTCGTGCGCTGTGCATGGACGAAATCTTACGCTTCGGACACCCTCTGCGAAATCTGTCAAGTCTCTTCGACCGCGCTGCGCAATCGCGCCGGCGCGTTCAGCCAGTAACTCTCTCGCAACCATTCCAACGCGTTTTCGAGCGACTCCTCGTCGGACACCTCCGCGGTCACCCACCCGTAACGGCCGACGTAGCGCGCGACGCCGACATACGGCATGTGCAGCGCAATTTCACGCTCTTCGGGCGTGAGCTTGATCGTCAAAGAAACGGGATCGTCTCCGTCCGACATTGCAGCAAACATCTTGTTGTCGCCAACCTTGAAAACCGGATGTCCCCAAGGCCAATCCTCATACGTCTCCGGAAACGACAAAGCAAGCGTGCGAATGCGTTCTCCGTACGACACGTGTTGTATTTTCATCGTTTCGTAGGGAATCGCGCGGGGTACGCAACGTGCGATTCGAAATTCGAGGGAGGAGTGATGGGTCACAGCATCAGAGACATCATGACCTCGAATCCCTGCACTATCGACGCCGAGCAATCCGTTGCGTACGCGGCGAAGATGATGCGGGACGAGGATGTCGGCCTCGCACCGATTGTCGAGGACGACAAGCTGATCGGGATGCTTACGGACCGCGATATTGCAATCCGCGTCGTAGCTGAAGGAAGAGATCCCGGTCAGGTCAAGGTTCGCGATGTGGCGTCAAAGCAGGTTGTCACGATCGATCCGCAGCAGGATCTCGATGAAGCGCTGCGAATCATGGCCAAGCACCAAGTGCGCCGTCTTCCCGTGGTCGAAGAAGACGGTCAGCTCGTCGGCGTCGTTGCGCAGGCAGACATTGCGCGGGAGGGTGACGATAAGAAGACGGGCAAGCTGGTAGAGGAAATCTCAGAGTAGGAGGGCAAATGTCGAGCTTCGAAGCAGGACAGACGTTCGGCGGGCTCACGCCGAGCGAAGGCCCGGAGGAGACTCCTCCGGCCGTCATTCCACAGCAGCAGGAAGAGCAGCCGCAGCAGCCGCAGGAAGGTATCTCGCGGGTGCGCGCGGCATCGAGTCGTGGACGCAAGCGCGCGACTACCAGCCGGGCCCGCAAGACGAAGACCGGGACCCGGAAGAAGGCAGCGACGTCGCGGCGTAAGACGACTTCACGCTCGCGTTCGACCGGCGGCACGCGCCGTCGTTCAACCACTGCGAAGTCCCGCTCGACCGGCGCGCGCCGGAAGAAGACCACCACGGCGCGGAAGCGCTCGACCGCTACGCGCAAGCGCACGACGACGCGGAAGGCCGGCACCACACGGAAGCGCGCGACCACCGCACGCAAGCGCACCACGACGCGGAAGGCCGGCACCACCCGCAAGCGCGCGACCACCGCACGCAAGCGCACCACTACGCGCAGGGCACCGTCGCGCAAGGCAGCCGCCAGGGGCGGTCGCACGACGGCACGCCGCACCACGCGGCGACGCACGACGCGTCGGAAATAACAAATAACGAGAACGGCCCCGCACTGCGGGGCCGTTCTTTTGGGGTCTGACCCTCCGGGGTCAGACCCCAGCCTTTGCTGCTAGTGCCGCGCGAGCGTGATCGGCGGGCTGGTGAAGGTCTCCCAGTCGGCCGAGTTGCTCTCGTTGCCCAGCGCCTTCAGGACGCTCAGCTTCAGGATGTAGGTCCCGTTCGGGAGGAGCTTGCGGTGGTCGCCGTTGCCGCGGCCGTTGTCCTGCGAGCGGGTGCCGTCCCAGTCGAACTCGAAGAAGGATGTCGCCGTCGAGTTCCTCGGCAGGTACTCGAGCTGGGTGGCGTAGTTGAAGACCGGCTGCACGGGTGAGCCGTTCGCGTTGTAGACCTGGACGTTCAGCCTGCGCACCTGATGGTTCAGGTGGAAGAGCAGGATCGGGATGTCGTTCCCCCGCAGGGTGAACGACGCTCCCCCGGCGCCGAGCCGCGAGATGTTCGCCCCGAGACAGGAGTCCGACGCTCCGGCCTTCAGCTGGAACACGGCCGGGAGGCCACAGCTCGCCGAGGTGAGCACCGGCAGCGACTGGTAGTCGCCCATGAAGCCGACGTACGGGACGCGGAGGGTCGTGCCGCCCCCACGCGGCGTCAGCACGACATAGCCGCCGTACAGGCTCTTGTCACGCCAGGCGCCGGCGGCGATGTTCACGTTCACCGACGCGCTGCCGCCAGGCGCGACCGTGACGCTCGGAGCGCTGAACGTCGCCGCGTTGGCACCACCGAGGTACGAGAAGTTGAACGGGTAGACCGCTCCTGCTGTCGTCGACGGGCCCGCGCCGATCGTGCTGACCTCGGAGAGGTCGTACGTCACCGGCGTCGAGCCGCCGTTGGTGACAGTCAGCTGCGCAGCGCCCCCGTTCCCCTCGCCCAGGGAGATCTTCGACGGCGTTACCCACGCCGGGGTCGTCGCCGCGCCGACGATCTGCGCGAGACCGGCACCCTGCCGCCACGTCGGCTCGAGGCCGGCCGTAGGAGCAATGTTGAGGCCCTTCGGCAGTGCGGTGTTCATCAGGAGCGTGCGCACCATTCCGGGAGCGATGTTCTTGCTCTTCGCCTGCAGCAGCAGCGCCGCGAGGCCGGCGATGTGCGGAGACGCCATCGACGTGCCGCTGATCGTGTTGTGACCGCCGAACTGCTGGTGCGGCCACGTCGAGTAGATCTGGCCGCCCGGAGCGCCGATGTCGGGCTTGAGCGCCAGCTCGGCGTCGGTGCCGAAGGAGCTGAAGTCCGAGATCAGACCGGCCGTCGCGAGCGGCGATTCGAGCACCTGGTCTGTCCAGGTGAGGGTGTGCGCCGTCGCGAGTTTGTTGAAGATGTCCACGCCGTCCGCCGCCGTGATCGCGGCGACAGGGATGCTGACCGGCGGAGAGCCCGCTGGGCTCGGCGCCACGGTCGGGTTGAGCGCACCAGCGACGTTGTTGTAGAGCACGACGCCGATCGCGCCGGCGTTCTGTGCGTTGATCGCCTTGTTGTAGAAGCCGCACGTGCCGCGACGGATCAGCGCGATCTTTCCGGTGAGCGAGCCGGCGGCAATCGTGCAGCCGTCGTTGGTCGTCGTCGGCGTTCCGGTCGCGACGAGCTCCCCGCTCCCGGACTGCGGCACGGTCGCAAGCGAGCCCGAAGCGCGGTTGTAGGTGTAGTTCTTGCCACCGACCTGGAAGGCGGGCAGCGTCGCCTTCGTGTTGTCGAAGGACGCGACGCCGATCACCTTGCGGCCGACGCCCGGCGAGCCCGCCGACCAGAGTTGGCCACCGTTCGCGCCGCTGTTGCCGATCGACGCCACGACGACGACGCCGGAGTCGACGAGGTTGTCGGAGGCGACGACCTCCGGCGACTCGGGCCAGTTGCTGAAGGCGGAACCGATGCTCATGTTGAGGACGTCGGCATCATCCGCCAGCACGAGCTCCATGGCGTGGATCATCACGTCGGTGTCGGTGGAGCCGTTGCAACCGAAGACGCGATAGGCCAGCAGCCGCGCGCCCGGCGCGACGCCGAAGACCTGGTCGGCGTGTCCGCGCCCGTCGGCCGCCGCGATTCCCGCCACGTGGGTTCCGTGCGCCGCGTCGGACGTGCCCGCGCCGAGGACCTCGGCGCGGTCGGCGTCGTTCGGATCGCACGGGAGCGGGTTGTCGTCCGGGTGCGGCACCGGCTGGAAGGCCGGGCTCGTCGTCGTTGCGTTGTACGAGTCGCCGACGAGGTCGAACCCGCCCCGGACCTTGCAGCTCGAGCCGAAGCAGCCGCCGAACTCCGGCAGCGTGTAGTCGAGGCCGCTGTCCATGATCGCGATCGTCACGCCGGTGCCGTCGAGACCGAGCTCGTCCTGTGCCTGGTCCGCGCCGGTCAGCCCGACCGCGTTCTTCAAATCGATGTCGGCACCGCTGCCCTCAGACCGCCAGTCGGGGAGCGACACGGTGTGAACGGGATAGATCGCCTTGACGCCCGAGATCGATCCGAGCGCTGCGACCTGCGAGGGAGCGACAGAGACCGAGACGCCGTTCCAGAGCGAGCTGTACGAGTAGCGCTCGGTGAGCCTGACGCCTTC
>JBKPGW010000048.1:0-18460 GCA_046729555.1 Actinomycetota bacterium
GTGCCGCTCCGGCTGTCCGGCCGCGTCGAGGAGCCGCCGAAACTCCTCCAGCGTCAGCCAGTCGCTCTCCTGACGAGGCTTGGGCGGCGGCCCGAGATCGAGGAACGGATCGCTCTTCGACCCATCCGTTCCCGTCTCCGGGCCGCCGCTCGTCACGCCCGGCTTTCCCGGACCACCCGGCGGGCCACACCTGCATCAGCGGGGCGACCGTGCACGCGCTGCAGCCGTTCTTCGGCACCGACAAGGTGCCCTTCAGGGCAGTCAGCAACAAGTGCTCTCCGGCCTGTCCGGCCGGGAGCTTCGACCGCTTCTCAGACGCGCTCAAGGAGATCATCGACGCTCGCATCTGGGGCGGAATTCACTTCCGCACCGCGGATGTTCAGGGAGCCGTCCTCGGCAAGAAGGTCGTCCATTACATGGAAAGGCACTACTTCCAGCCGGTGGGCTGATACCTGAAGGCGTTGAGGGGGCGTCGCTTCGCACGGCGCCCCTCGACGCCCTGCCTGCCGCTCGCCGTCGAACCCGGCGAAGTTCGGTTGCGAACCGAGATCTACTCGGAAATCGCGACACCGACGCTGATCGTGGTAGCGTCCCTGTCGCGGAGCGGCTCGTAGCCGGCACGGCCAACGAGGCACGCTGGGCGACCGCTCCGGGCGGTTCCAAGGAGACCGCAGTCAGCCCGCCGCGGTGGTGAGCCTGACGAGTCGCCGGCGAATCGGGTCCATAGAAAAAGCCCCGTCACCAGGGCTTTTTCCGTAGCAGGCCTGTAAGCCGGATTCTGTTGTGGTGACCATCCCTCTGTGCAGCAACCCGGTCCCTCGGCGGGCCGCCTGGTAGCGGGACCTGTTTGCCTTGCACCGGACGGGGTTTGGCTAGCCGTCGTGTCGCCACGACGCTGGTGGGCTCTTACCCCACCGTTTCACCCTTGCCTCGGCGTCTCCGGAGAGAAGCTCGCCGGTCGGCGGTCTCCTTTCTGTGCCACTTTCCGTCGGCTTTCGCCGCCTGGGTCGCCCCAGCGTCCTGCCCTGCGGTGTCCGGACTTTCCTCGAGCGTGAAGCCCGCGGTCACCCGGCCTGCGAGTCGAATTGTAGCTGCGTCTGTTCCGAACCGATCCCCGCGCGCAGGCTCGAGTTGCACTCCGGGCAAGTGACCATCCCGCCCGCGTGCAGCACGAACTCGCCGCAGACGAGGCACTCCAGGCTCGCGCCCCGGAGCAGCGCCTGCAGCTCCTGTTCGAGCGTGCGATGAAGGGGTGCGACTGCGCTCACAGCGATCTGAACACCCCCGTCACGCGGCCGAGGATCTGCACGTGCCGCGCGAAGATCGGCTCGAGGGCGTCGTTCTCGGGCTGGAGCCGCACGCGTCCGCCCTCGCGGAAGAAGCGCTTGACCGTCGCCTCGTCCGCGGACTCGTCGTCGCCCGCGAGCGCGACCACGATCTCGCCGTTGCGCGCGTCCTGGCTGCGCTCCACGACGACGATGTCGCCGTCGAGTATCCCGGCGTTGATCATCGAGTCGCCCTTCACGCGCAGGAGGAAGTCGCCGCGCAGCGTCTCCGGAACGGCGAGGTGGTCCTCGACGTTCTCCTCCGCGAGCAGCGGGCCGCCGGCGGCGATCTGACCCACGAGTGGAAGCTGCGTCATCGGCGCGGCCGGCACCTCTTGGCGTTCACGCCCCACGAGCTCGAGTGCGCGTGGCTTGGTCGGGTCGCGTCTGAGCAGTCCGGCACGCTCGAGGTTCGCGAGATGAGCGTGCACGGTCGAGGGCGACGCGAGTCCCACCGCCTCGCCGATCTCCCGCACGGTGGGTGGGTAGCCGTGTTGGTCGACGTAGTCGACGAGGAAGTCCCAGATCTCCTGTTGCCGTCCCGTCAGCATCTCCGCCTCCAGGGTTGATTGATCGGGCGAACGTGTGTTCGCCATCAAGGTAGAGATTCCTTCGGACGACGTCAAGGCCGCCCCGTCGAGGACACGGCCTGACCGATCAGGTCCGAGGGTTGACCCCAAGGCGTGTCCCAAAATGACAACGCCCTCCGGCGAGGGCGTCGTATGCGCTGGAGAGGACTTGAACCTCCACGGCCTTTTAAGGCCACTAGGCCCTCAACCTAGCGCGTCTACCAATTCCGCCACCAGCGCCTGAGGGACCGCCAGTGTAGCCGCAGCTTGCCGCAGGGACGGGCTTTGCCCGGCCCTGCCCACAACGGCTCGCCGGCAGCCCATTCCGGCGCGAAATCATCATGCGAGCGAAGCGAGCGGATTTCGCGACGCTGGAGACTAGAGTCCGAGCCCGTGCGCGACCTCTGTGCAGCCGCCGTCGACGCCGCTACCGCGGCCGGCGCAGAGTACTCCGACGCCCGCGTCGTCCTGAAGCGCGACCAGTTCGTCGCGACGAAGAACGGGCGGGTCGACCGCATGACGGACGCCGAGAGCGAAGGCATCGGCGTGCGCGTCCTCGTCAAAGGCGCCTGGGGCTTCGCATGCGATCGCCGCCTGACCAGCGAAGGAGCGCGCAACGCAGCCGTCCGCGCCTGTACGTTCGCACGCGCCGCGGCCGGCAAGCACGCCCGCGCGCTCGCACCGGTAGAGCCGCGCACGGGCCGGTACGAAAGCCCCGTCGAGCGCGACCCGTTCGCCGTCTCGTTTGCCGACAAGGTCGACCTCTGCCTGCGCGCGGACGCCGCGTTGCAAGCAGCGGACGTGATCGTCCGTCAAACCATGGTGCGCGCACGGCGCGAGCACAAGGTGCTGCTGTCCTCGGAAGGAACGGACGTCGAGCAAGTCCTGACCGAATGCGGCGCGGGCATCGACTGCTCGGCCACACGCGACGGCGTCTTCCAGATGCGCAGCTACCCGAGCGCGCACGTTGGCTCCAGCTGCCAGGCGGGCTGGGAGTACGTCGACGGGCTCAACCTCGTCGACGAAGCGCCGCGCGTCGCCGAGCAGGCCGCTGCGCTCGTTCGCGCGGATCCCTGTCCGAGCGGCGTCACGACCGTCGTCCTCGACAGCGACCAGGTCGCGCTGCAAGTGCACGAGTCGGTCGGCCACCCGACCGAGCTCGACCGGGTCTACGGGACCGAGGCGTCCTACGCAGGGACGAGCTTTCTCAAGCCGGCCGACCTCGGCTCGCTCCGCTTCGGCTCCGAGCACATGAACATCACTGCAGACCCGACGACGCCCGGCGGGCTCGGCAGCTTCGCCTTCGACGACGAAGGCGTTCCCGCCCAATCGACGCCGGTCGTCGAGGCGGGCCGCCTGACCGGGTTCCTGACGTCGCGCGAGACGGCCGCACGGATCGGCGCCGGCATCGGCGGCTCGATGCGCGCCGACGGCTGGAACCGGATGCCGCTCGTCCGCATGACGAACCTGCACATCGAACCGGGCGAAGGGACGCTCGAGGAGCTGCTCGCCGACGTCGACGACGGGATCTACCTGGAGACCAACCGCAGCTGGTCGATCGACGACAAGCGGCTCAACTTCCAGTTCGGCACGCAGATCGCGTGGCAGATCGAGAACGGCAAGCTCGGGCGCATGCTGCGCGACGCGACGTACACAGGGATCACGCCGGAGTTCTGGGGCTCGCTCGACGCCGTCGCCGGCCGCGACTCCTGGCGCCTGTACGGCCTCACCAACTGCGGCAAAGGACAGCCGGGCCAGAGTGCGCATGTGTCGCACGGCGCCGCGCCGGCGCGCTTCCGCAACGTCCAGGTGGGAGTGAAGGCATGAGCGCGCTCGAGGTCGCGCGCGCTGCGCTCGAAGCCGTCGACGGCGATGCAGAGGCCATCGCGCACTCGGAGCGTTCCGGCCTCGCGCGCTTCGCCGGCTCCGAGGTTCACCAGCCGACACTAATCGAGAACGTCGTGGTCACGCTGCGCGTGGTGCGAGGCGAGCGCGCCGGAGTGGCAACCACGAACAAGGTCGACCCGGACGGGCTCGCCGAGCTCGCGCGGCGGGCAGCCGCTGCAGCGGAGAGTGCACCGCCGGACGACAGCTTCCCGGGCCTCGCCCCCGCCACGCAGCCTCCGAACGTCGGCGGCTACGACGAGCAGACGGCGGCGCTCGGCCCTGACGATCAGGCCCGGCTCGCCGCGGCGGCGATCGACGCCGCGGGCGACATGCCTGTGTACGGCTTCTTCACCAGTGCGGCGTCCGAGCTGGCCGTCGCCTCCTCGACCGGTCTGGCCGTCGAGCAGCGGATGACGGACGCAACCGCGCTCGTCGTCGCCGCCGCCGAAGGCTGTTCGGGCTATGCGGAGCAGACCTCGTGGCGCGCCGACGAGCTTGATCCTGCCGCCGTCGCGCGGGAGGCAACGGAGAAGGCGGAGCACACGAAGGGCGCCGGCACGCTCGAACCGGGCGTCTACCGAGCCGTGCTCGAGCCGTATGCGCTCGCCGACCTGCTCGACTACTTCTCGCACGACTCGCTCGGAGCGCTCGGGCTGCTCGAGGAACGCAGCTACCTGAGCGGGCGGCTCGGCGAGCGCATCGTCGACGAGAAGGTCACAATCGCCGACGACCCGCTCGACCCGCACGGCCTGCCGAAGGCCTTCGACTTCGAAGGGACGCCAAAGCAACGTGTGCTGCTGGTCGAGAACGGCGTTGCGCGCGGCGTCGTCTGGGATCGCACGACCGCCGCGCGCGCACGCAACGGAGCCTCGACGACCGGTCACGCCGGTCCGGTCGAGTCGCGCGACTGGGGCCCGCTGCCGTACTCCCTCTCGGTCGCTCCCGGCGAGGCTGAGTCGGTCGACCAGCTCGCCGAGCTCGTCGGCGACGGGATCTACATCACGCGCCTGCACTACCTCGGCGTCGTGGATCCGCGGGAGGGCGTCGTCACCGGAATGACCCGCGACGGGACGTTCCGAATCCGGAACGGCAGGATCGCCGAGCCGCTCGTCAACCTGCGCTTCACCGTCGCAGTCCCGGACCTCCTCGGCGAGGTCTACGGCCTCACCGCAAGAGCCGCGTTGGTGAACTCGCAAAACTTCTACGGCGAGCGCTATCCGTACGGCGTGCTGGCGCCCGCGCTTGCGGCCGCCCGCTTCACGATCACCGGCGTGGGCTCGAAGCCAGGGATCTGACGACGGCGTAGTCGACGTCGCCGAGCGCGTCCTCGCGCCATCCCTGCAGCCGTGGGGAGACGAGCCGTGCGTCGACCACCCACGCGATCGGCACGAATCGCGCGGAGCCGCGCAGCTCCGCGTCGACCCGCTGCAGTGCGGCACCCTGATCGGTTGCCGCGAGCGCAGGCAGCAGTAAGCCACGGGATCCGAGCCGCTCGCGCAGCACGAGCTCGGCGGGCAACGCCTCCTCCTGCGGGTACGCGGCAAACCGGCGGCCGAACGAACCGTCGAGCGAGTGCGCCGGCTCGCTGACGAGCTCCGGCCCGAGGCCGAGATCGCGCCACTGCGCGTACAACAGCCTCGCGCCGTACCGCAGCGTCGGGTCGGCCGGCACGCCGATGCGCACGCGCACACGCGGCAACGTGGAGATCGCACCGACCGCGCTCCGGTACTCCTGCGCCTTGACCTTCGCCTTCGCGCCGACCAGCGACAGCGCGACCGCACCCCGCGACTCGGCGACGAGCTCCGCGTAGTCGTTCCGATTGACCGTGCGCCAGTACACGCTCCGCAGCTTCGGCGTCACCCGACGCAGCACGACCGCGTCGATCGCCAGCAACGTGCGCGAGTGGACGATGTCGCCGAGCCGCGTACGCGTACGCACGATCTCCCCAAACGGGACCGGCGCCTCGTCTACCTCGCCGCGTTCGAAGGCGCGCTCGGCGCCGCGCGGCGGATAGCGGCGGAAGACGACCGTCAGGCTCGCGTTGCGAACGACGACCCGCTGTGCCGAGCCGGAGACGAGCCGAAACGGGCCGGGCACGAAACGCGGAGCGGCCGCGACCGTCGTCAACGCGTACGGAAAACGGCGCCACGAGAAGGGCAGCCGGACGACGAGACGGGACGAGCTCGGCGCGCCGATGCGAGCGTCGGCGAACAGCCACCGCAGCGGCGCGGCGCGCAGGCCCGCGACCCGGCGCAACGCCGCCGCGATCGACGGCGCGCTGCGGCAGCTGAACGTCCACGTGCGGAACTCGTCGCTCGCCGCCCAGCCGCCGCACAGACCCGGGACCGGCGCGCCGGTGGCGGGATCGACACGTAGAGGTGTCGCGTAGAGCGCGCGCGCGAGGGTGGTCTCGTCGCGGCCGCTCGCGAGCGCTGGATCGAGCGGCCAGCGGAAGTCCGTCAGCGCGACTCGCACGACCCCTGGCGGACCACCTGCGGACACGGCTACGACACGCGTGGCGCCGGTCGAGCTGCAGCCGGCCGCGAGCGCGACCGCCAGGCACAGCCCCGCTACTTCAGCGCGTGGAAGAGCGCGACGCAGTTGCCGACGAAGAGGATCGCGACCAGGACGGTCAGCCGTGTCAGGTTGCGCTCGACGATATGCGTGCCGCCCTGCGACGCGGGCGTGAAGCCCATGCCGCCGAGCCCGGTGTCGCGGCCGGAGTGCAGCAGGATCAGCGCGCAGAGCGCGATCGAGAGCAGAACCTGGAGAACGGCGAGCACCTGAACCATCGGCTCGCCAGGGTATCAGCGTGCTGCGATCTCCAAGATCGCGTCGATCAGCTCGGCGGCGATGCGGTCCTTCGTGACGTACCCGGCGGCGCCCGCTTCGCGCGCACGATCGACGTCGTCTCTCGAGTTCGATCCCGTCAGCATGAGGACGCACGCCTGCGGCCACTGCTTGCGGATCTGCTTGGTCGCCTGCAGCCCGTCCATGATCGGCATGGCGATGTCCATCAGGGTCACGTCCGGCCGCGTCTTCAACGCCACGCGGACGGCCTCGGCGCCGTCTGCCGCCTGACCGGCGATCTCCAGTCGTTGGTCGGTCGCAAGGATGGCCTCGAGAGCCTCCGCGAACATGCGGTGGTCGTCCGCGATGAGCACGCGGATCGTCTTCGGCACAGTGTCGACGGCGGCCTCCAGCCCTACTCCCACACACAATGTGACTTGTTACGGTGAATTTGTGAAGGGGGACGACGCCCGGGAGCGGATCCAGAAGCTCCTCGTCACCGGCGACAACCGGCTCAAGCAAGGCGTCGACCCGGAGAAGACACGTCAAAGCTACGAGCAGGCGCTGGAGGCGGCGCGCGAAGCGGGGCTCGAAGAGTCGATCCGGCCGCTCGTCGAGCTCAGGCTCGCCGACCTCGAGCGGCTCTCTCGAGAATCGTCTCCACCTTCTCCGCCTGAGCCCTGACGTCATGCGCCTCGGCGGCCGCGCGCGCCGCCGGATTCGGGCAGGGAAAGTCCGCGGCAGCCCGGAGCGCCGCAACCAACGCGTCCTCGTCGGCGGGGTCGACGAGCACACCGGCCTCCGGCGGCACGAACTCGGGCGGGCCGCCGATCCGCGTCGCGACCACGGATCGTCCGCACGCCATCGCCTCGAGCAGCGCCTGCCCGAACGGCTCGATCAGGCTCGGCTGGCAGACGACGTGCGCCGACGCGATCTGCTCCGGCACGCGGTCGTATTCGAGCCGTCCCATCAGCTCGACTCCTGGCCGGCTCTCGAGCTCGGCGCGCAGCGGGCCGTCGCCGACGAACGTCAGCGTCCCCTTGCCGGCACGCTCGAACGCACTCGCCAACCGGAGCACGTTCTTCCGCCGGATCAGCGACGCGATGCAGAGGTAGCGCGGGCCGTCGGCCGGCGCCGGCTGAACCGTGAAGCGCTCGAGATCGACGCCGGAATCGATGACCTCCGTCTTTCCCTGCGCGTCGGGAATCTTCGTTTCGAGCTCGCGGCGCAGGTAGTCGGAGACCGCAATGACCGTCGCGGCACGCCGCACGACGACCCGTGTCGCCGCGCCGATCCCTGGGAACCAGCCGATGTTGCGCACATCGCGTCCGTGCGCCGTCACGACGAGCGGCGCGCGCCCAGCCAGCGCCGCGATCAGACCGGTCGGGACGAGGAAGTGCGCGTAGACGACGTCCGGCTTGAAGCGGCGCGCGGCCTGAAGGGTTGCGGCCGAAAGCGTGAGGTACTTCCACTTCCCGCTGCGGCGGCTGTCGAGCACGGCTCGCTCCAGCACGTGCCCGCGCGCCGCGAGCGCCTCTTCGAGGCTGCGCACAAACACGCCGAGGTCGGGATCGGCGGGCCCGGGGTACATCTGGGAAACAAGCAGGATCCTCACGCGTAGATAGGTTGCACGCCGTGTCCGACTCGGTCGTCCACGTCTCCGAGCTTACGAAGGTCTTCAGGGTCCCCGAGCGGGAGGCCGGCCTGCGCGCGGCCGCGAGGAGCCTCGTCCGGCGCAGGTGGCGGGAGGTGCGCGCCGTCGACGCGATCTCGTTCGAGATCGGCCCGGGCGAGGTGGTCGGCTTCCTCGGCCCGAACGGGGCCGGCAAGACGACGACGTTGAAGATGCTCTCCGGCCTGCTCTATCCGAGCGGCGGCGACGTGCACGTGCTCGGACACGTTCCCTCGCGCCGGGAGAAGGACTACCTGCGGCAGATCACGCTCGTGATGGGGAACCGCAACCAGCTGCAGTGGGACCTCCCCGCCGTCGACTCCTTCGAGCTCAACCGGGCGATCTATCGCTTGCGCCGCGACGACTTCGTCGCCATGCGCGACGAGCTGATCGAGCTGCTCGACGTCGGCGACCTGATCCGCAAGCCGGTGCGCAATCTCTCGCTCGGCGAGCGGATGAAGGTCGAGGTGGTCGGCTCGCTCTTGCACCGACCGCGCGTGCTCTTCCTGGACGAGCCGACGATCGGGCTCGACGTGACGATGCAGAAGCGCATCCGCTCGTTCATCGCGGAGTACAACCGACGTCACGGCGCCAGCGTGCTGCTCACCAGTCACTACATGGCAGACGTCGTCGCGCTCTGCCGCCGCGTGATCGTGATCCACCACGGCCACATCCTCTTCGACGGCAACCTGTCGGAGCTCTCCGACCGTTTCGCGGCGTACAAGACGATCGACGTCGCGCTCGCAGACGGCTCGGCCCGGCTCGACGCGTACGGCGACGTACTCGAACGCGTGGGTGACCGCGCGAAGCTCCGCGTGCCGAAGGCGGAGACGCCGGCCGTCGCGGCCCGGCTGCTGAGCGAGCAACAGATCGCCGACCTGACGATCGAGGACCCGCCGATCGAGGACGTGATCGAGCTCGTCTTCGCCGAAGGCCTCAGTGAGCACTACGGCGCAAGAGCTGCCGCGCGCGCCGCGCGTTCGCTCGATGGTCGACTTCTACCTGACCGCGATGCGCACGCAGGTGCAGACGCAGTTCCAGTATCGCGCGACGACGTACATGTACCTCGTCGGAATGGTCGCCGAGCCGGTGATCTACCTCGTCGTCTGGACGACGATCGCGGACTCGCACGGCGGTTCGGTGCAAGGGATCACCTCCGGGCAGTTCGCGGCGTACTACATCGTCTGGACGCTCGTCCGGAACATGAACATCGTCTTCACGCCGTACGGCTGGGAGTGGCGGATCCGCGAGGGCCACTTCTCCGGCCTGATGCTGCGGCCACTGCATCCGATCCACTACGACTTGGCCGACTTCGCCGGCGGCAAGGTGATCTGGGTTCTGCTCTACCTGCCGATCGCCGTCGCGCTGACGTTGGTCTTCCACCCGACGTTCGACGTCTCGCCGCTGGAGGTCGTCGTGTTCCTGCTCGCGATCTGGGGCGCGTACCTCATCCGCTCGATGGCGCTCTGGCTGCTCGGGATGATCACGTTCTGGACAACCCGCGGCAGCGCGATCTTCGAGACGTACATGATGGTCGAGCTGCTGATGTCCGGACGGCTCGTGCCGCTGAAGCTGATGCCGGACTGGGCGGAGTCGCTCGCGAACTGGCTGCCGTTCAAGTGGACGTTCTACTTCCCGATCGAGGCGCTCGTCGGGAACATGTCGACCGCCTCACTGATCGGCGGGCTTGGCATGCAGGCGTTGTGGACGGCAATCGGCAGTGCGCTCGTGTTCGTCTGCTGGCGCGTGACGTCGAAGCACTACACGGCGGTCGGGAACTGATGCTGCGTCCCTTCCGCGTCGCGTGGCTCTTCCTGCGCGTCGGTGTGATGAACGAGCTGCAGTACCGCGCGAACTTCTTCGTCGCCTTGTTCCAGTCGCTGCTGGCGCTGGCCGTCGGATTGATCGTGCTCTCGCTCGTCTTCGCGCACACGACCACGCTCAAAGGCTGGGACCACTCCGAGCTGCTGTGCGTGATGGGCATCCAGATCGCGATGGGCGGCGTGATCCGGGCGACGATCCAGCCGAACATGCTGCGCCTGATCGACGAGGTCGGTGACGGCAAGCTCGACTACATGCTGACCAAGCCCGAGGACTCGCAGGTGCTCGTGAGCGTCCGCGAGGTGCGGATCTGGCAGCTGATCGACGTCGTGTCGGGCGGCGTGGTCGTCGGGATCGGCATCTCGCGCCTCGAGACGACGATCGGCCTCGGCGATGCGCTCGCATTCGTTGCGCTGCTGGTCGTCGGCGGCGCCATGCTCTACTGCGTCTGGCTCGTGCTCGCCACCGGAAGCTTCTGGGTCGTGCGCATGTGGTTCCTGACGGAGCTGTTCGAGGGCGTGTACCAGACAGGGCGCTGGCCGATCGGGATCTATCCGGGCTGGCTGCGCTATTCGATGACGTATCTGGTGCCGATCGGCTTCGCGATCACCGTGCCCGCGCAGGCGATCACGTCGCGGTTGCACTGGACGACGGTGGTGACGGCGCTCGCCTTCGTGGCCGTGCTGTTCGCCTTCACGCGCTGGTTCTGGCGCTTCGGGCTGCGGCGGTACTCGGGCGCGTCGGCCTAGTAGCCCAGGGCGTCACCCGGCGTGCGTCAGGGTGTGTCGCGGCCTAACGCGTAGACCAAGAGCAGAAACCATGCGCCGAGAGTCGCCAAGCCGACGAACATCGCCTCGCGTGCAAGGCGGACTCGTCGCCGTATCCCGAACCCGATGACGGCGACGGCAAGCGCCGACCCTAAGCTCACGAGCCCAAAGTTGGCAGACGTGTTGGAGCTGATCGCCTCTGCTTCGTAGAGCGCGAATGCACCGAAACCCGACAGTGCGCTCAGTATTGCCACGCCGAGCATGACTCGTCCCATCACGGCCGCTGCGCTGCGCGCTCGCGCCACCACTCCGCCTGACAGGTCCGGCACAGCAACTCTCGGCCCTGGCGCGGGACCTTGTGCCGCCCTCGGAAGAGACTCACGGGACGGTCCCTGCCGCACCGGCTGCAACGCAGGGTGTCAACCACCCGGCGACCAGAACTCCAGCAGATTGCCATCCAGGTCGTAGAAGTAGTACGAGCGTGCGTTCATCCAGTCGAAGTCGACCGGCCCGTACACCTCCACGCCGGCGGCGCGCACGCGCTCGACCGCGGCGTCGAGGTCTTCCGGGGGGATGTCGAAGGCGAAGTGCACCGTGCCGAAGCGGTGCCCTTCGGGAAACGGCGAGTGTTCCTCGAAGAGCAGCGTGCCACGATGCAACGCGATCCGTTGCGGATCGCCTACCTTCCCGGCCCAGAACCACGCCCACTCGTCGCCCGTCTCGTGCTCGAGCTGGAGCCCGACGATGTCCTGGTAAAAATGCGACGCCTTCGGCACGTCCTCGACGATCAGCACGAGCTCGGAAAGTCCGCGAGAGCTCACGCGCGTTGAGCGTCGTACATGCCGAACTCGTCGCGCAGCGTGTTGCAGATCTCGCCGACCGTGCAGCGTGCACGCAGCGCCTCCCGCATCGGCACGAGGAGATTCGCGTCGCCACGCGCAACCTGACGCACCGAAGCAAGTGCCCGTTCCGCCTCGTCCGCGTTCCGCTCGGCACGGACGCGCGCGGTGCGCTCGAGCTGACGCTTCTCCGCGGCGGGATCGAGGCGGTGCAGCTCGATCGCCTCCTCGTCTCCTTCCGTAAAGCGGTTCACACCGACGATGACGCGCTCCCCCGCTTCCACTTCCTGCTGCCAGCGGAAGGCGGCCTGCTCGATCTCGCTCTGCACGAACCCCTGCTCGATCGCCGTGACGGCGCCGCCCACCTCGTCGACGCGCTCGATCAACTCCCAGGCCTTCGCCTCGAGCTCGTCCGTGAGCGCCTCGATGAAGTAGGAGCCGCCGAGCGGATCCGCCGTGTCCGTGCCGCCGGCCTCGTGCGCCAGCAGCTGCTGCGTGCGCAGCGCGATGTGGACGGCGCGCTCGCTCGGCAGCGCGAGTGCCTCGTCGTAGCCGTTCGTGTGAATCGATTGTGCGCCGCCGCAAACGGCGGACAGCGCCTGCACAGCAACGCGCACGACGTTGTTGTCGGGCTGCTGCGCCGTCAGCGTCGAGCCTCCGGTCTGCGCGTGGAAGCGCAGCGCCCAGGCTTTCGGATTCGTCGCGCCGAAGCGGTCGCGCATGATGCGTGCCCACAATCGGCGCGCGGCGCGGAACTTCGCCACCTCCTGGAAGAAGTGGTTGTGCGCATTGAAGAAGAAGGAGAGGCGCTCGCCGAACTCGTCCGGCGAAAGGCCTGCGTCCACCGCCGCCTGGCAATAGGCGATCCCGTTCGCGAGCGTGAACGCGAGCTCCTGCACGGCGGTCGAGCCCGCCTCGCGGATGTGGTAGCCCGAGATCGAGATCGTGTTCCACTTCGGGATCCTCTCGGCGCAGTACGCGAACAGATCGGTAGCGATGCGCATCGACGGGCGCGGCGGGAAGATGTAGTTCCCGCGCGCGACGTACTCCTTCAGCACGTCGTTCTGCACGGTGCCGCGCAGCTGGTCGCCGCCGACTCCCTGCTCCTCGCCGACGAGCTCGTAGAGCAGGAGCAGCAGCGCGGCCGGAGCGTTGATCGTCATCGACGTCGACACCTCGCCGAGCGGGATCGCGTCGAAGAGCAGCTCCATGTCCGCGATCGAGTCGATCGCCACACCGGTGCGTCCGACCTCGCCGACGGCGCGCGAGTCGTCGGAGTCGTAGCCGAGCTGCGTCGGCAGGTCGAACGCCACCGAAAGGCCCGTCTGCCCGCGCTCGAGCAGGTAGCGGAAACGCTGGTTCGTCTCCTCCGCCGAACCGAAGCCGGCGTACTGCCGGATCGTCCAGGGCCGGCCCCGGTACATGTCCTTGTACGGCCCGCGCGTGAACGGGAACTCACCGGGGAGCTCCAGCTCGTCCGGCGCGTCATCCGCGGTATAGACCGGCTTTATTTCGATGCCGGAGTCGGTCTCACGCCGCTCCTCGCCGGTGGTCGCCACGTGACAATCGTAGAGGCGATGGCGACAATTGAGGCGTGGTCGGGGCAGTCGTCGCCGCCGTAACAGCCTTCTCCTGCCATCCCCAGCCTGGACTCGGATCCGTCACCTTGCAGCGGCGCGGAGCACTGCATGTGGTCGATCTCGCCACGTGTCGTGAGCGTGTCAGACCCGGGCTTTTGTACCGCGGCTTCTCGTACGCGCAGCCGCTGAGCTCGCCCGACGGTCGCTTCCGGGCGTCGGTCCGGTCGTCCGGTCACGGCAAGACGGCGAAGCAGACGATCTGGGTGACCGATCGCCGAACCGGACGAGCTCGTCCTGTCTTCTCCGAGACGGAGTACTACAAGTCGATCGGCCCGGGCGAGACTCCGGGGCCGATCATGCTGCGCGGATGGTCGACGGACAACCGCTGGATCTTCTTCTTCGTCGTCCCCGGCGGTTCGGGATCGATCGCGGCCGACGGCCTTACCTTGCAAGTCGTCTCCGCGGACGGTGGGCGCCGCACCAGCCTCGCGAAGATGCTTCCGTACCGCGACTACCTCGCGTGGTGTGGTGGGCGCGTCGTGTTCACGGCCGGAATCGACCGCGTCGCAACGGATCGCAAGCGGCTGCTCGTCGCAGTGCCTCCGCGTTGGCGGCCGCAGCCTCTCGTCGTTGCGCCGAAGCGCGCCTGGGGGTCGTTGGCATGTGCGCCGAACGGCCGCTGGCTCGTCGCCCAGTCGCAGGGGCAGAGCAGCAACCCGAACTTCTTCGCGACGCACTGGGCGCTCTGGCGCGTCGGCCTCGACCGCTCGATTCTCCGGCTGACCTCTCCGCCTCGCGGTTTCGCCGACGAGTCGCCCCGCTTCTCACGCGCCGGCAACGTGCTGCTCTTCGTCCGGATGCACAAGGGCAACGGAACGCTCTACGCTCTTCGCGACGGCCGCGTGGTCGGACCTCTCCTCTTCCTCGGCAACAACATGGGCTACTACGGCCACCACGACTGGTGGCTTACGGCCGCCTGGTCACTCGCGCGCTAGCGTCCGGAACATGCGAGTCAAGGTGAGGCTCTTCGCCGGGCTGCGCGAGCATGCCGGCTGGGGCGAGCGTGAGGTGGAGGGTGTCACGCGGGTCGAGGACGTCTGGCCGGCGCTCAGCCTCGGCCCGGAGCCTGCCGGTCTCCTCTACGCAGTGAACAAGGAATACGTGCAGCGCGAGCACGAGCTCGCCGAGGGCGACGAGGTTGCCCTGATCCCACCCGTGTCCGGCGGCTCGTTCCGGCTGAGCCCGGAGCCGCTGTCGCTCGACGCCGTCGTCGATGAGGTGCGCTCCGACCGCGCGGGCGCGATCGCGACGTTCGTTGGCACGACGCGCGTCGAATCGCGCGGCCGCATCGTCCAGCACCTCGACTACGAGGCCTTCGAGGGCATGGCCGAGCAGGTGATGGCCGAGATCGCCGCGGCGCTGAAGGAACGGTACGACGTCTGCGAGATCGCCATCCACCACCGCACCGGCCGCGTCGAGATCGGCGAGGCGTCCGTCGTGATCGCCGTTTCGGCACCGCACCGCCAGGATGCGCTTGCCGCGTGCAAGGACGCGATCGACACACTCAAGGAGCAGGTCCCCCTTTGGAAGAAAGAGGTCTACGAGGGCGGCGAGGAGTGGGTCGGCCGGGGCTCGTAGACGGCGAGCCTAACCCACCACCTGACCCTCCGGTCGGCCCCCGCGGCAGCGCCGGGCCCGACAAGGTCCTCAACTAGGGGCGAGCCGGGTTGCTCCCGCCCCTACACGCGTCTCCAGGATTGAACACGTGGGGATCGAGGCCCAGCTTGACGTCCTGCCCATAGGACTGCGAGACGCCGCCGGGGCCGTTCGGCGCGATGCTCATATCGAGGCTGAGCGGCGCGCTGGGGTCATCGTTCTGCCCCGAGAAAACGCAAATCGAGTTCGCATGTTCCGGGCCAGCCGTCGCATCCCCGTTTCCCGTTACCTCACCAGCGAGAGCGGCACTGACGCTCCCACCCGCGAACGCAGCTGCGCAACAGACAGCCGCGAGCAAGGACTTCCTGCTCATTACTTACCTCCCCATGTAAGTAGGCGCCCCTTTGGCGCCTGCCGCATAGACGCCGCTTTGGCGCCTGCCGCCAAACTAGTAGGGTCGAGTCACGCGGTCAACCGCCCATGCGACCGCGACTGGCAGTCCCCCGTCAGCGGGTAGACCGCCGACACCGGCACAATGGCCGGGATGGAGCGCGAGTACGACCCGATTCATCCACGCGGGACGGACTGGCGCGGTCTATTCCGGCGGCTCTGGGCACCGATCGGCGCCGCAATCCTCCTGCTCGCGAAGTTCAGCTTTGCTGCGGTCAAGTTCTTCAGCATCTTCATTGCCGTCGGCGGCTACGCACTGATCTGGGGCTGGAAGTTCGCGGTCGGCTTCGTCCTGCTGATCCTCGTGCACGAGCTCGGCCACTTCTTCGAGGCGCGGCGGCAGGGACTGCACGCGACGTGGCCGACGTTCATCCCGTTCTTCGGCGCGTTTGTGCTGATCAAGGACGCGCCGCTCAACCCGTGGCGGAACGCGCTCGTGTCGCTGGCGGGCCCGGCCTACGGCGGCGTCGGCGCCGCCGTCTGCTGGGCGATCGGCGAGGCGACCGACTCGGATCTCTTCCGGGCGCTGGCCTATGCCGGCTTCCTGATCAACCTGATCAACCTGATCCCGATCGGGATCCTCGACGGCGGCTCGGTCTGGCGCGCGCTCCAGCTGGCGCGCCATTCGGTCGAGGCGCCGCCTGGGCAACAGTTCGCCATGGGCAGCACCTATCCGATCGCAATCCCGGGCGGAGGTCCGAGCCGGGCCGTGCAGATCGGGCTGCTCTACGGCCTGCTGGTGACCCTGCTCGTCCTCGGGATGCTCGCCACGCACGTCACGCAACACCGGCTCTGATGGAAGACCAGCGGATCCTCTCGTCGGAGGAGAAGGCCTCCGATCTCGAGCGCCACGTCGCGATGATCGCGAACGAGTTTCGCGAGGGCTTCGAGGCCGTCGACCGGATCGACCGCCCGGCCGTGACGATCTTCGGCTCTGCACGCATCCGCGAGGACGATCCTTCCTATGCGAACGCGCGAGAGGTCGCGCGCCGGTTCGCCGACCGTGGCTGGGCCGTCGTCACCGGCGGCGGTCCCGGCGTGATGGAGGCAGCGAACCGCGGCGCCAAGGAGGGCGGCGGCCTCTCGGTCGGCTTCAACATCGAGCTGCCGCACGAACAGCGCGGCAATCCGTACGTCGATCTCGCGCATACGTTCCGGCATTTCTACGCGCGTAAGACGATGTTCGTGAAGGCCGCGGAAGGGTTCGTCGTCTTTCCCGGCGGCTTCGGCACTGCGGACGAGCTGTTCGAGGCGCTGACGCTGATTCAGACCGGAAAGGTCTTCCACTTCCCGGTCGTCCTCTTCGGCTCGGACTACTGGGAGGAACTGCTCGACTGGATCCGCGGCGAACTGCTCCCCGACCGGATGATCTCGCCGGAGGATCTCGATCTGCTCTTCGTCACGGACGACGCCGACGAGGCGATCGGGCGCGTGCAGGAGGCCTACGACAGGCGCTGCGCGGAAATGCGGGCCGAGCGCGCGAAGGCGGACGCACAGTGATTGCGCGCGTCTGGCGCGGTTGGACGTCGCGCGAGAATGCGGAGCCGTACGAGCGATTTCTGCGCGAGCAGATGTTTCCGTCGATTCACCGCGTCCCCGGCTTCCTCGGCGCGGAGCTCCTACGGCGCGACGCCGGCGACGAGATAGCGTTCATGACGATCACGCGCTTCGACTCGCTCGACGCCGTGCGAGCCTTCGCCGGCGACGACTACGAGCAGGCTGTGATCGAACCGGAGGCGAGGGCGCTGCTGGCACGGCACGACGAGCGCTCGGAGCACTTCGAGCTCGTCATCGAGGATCGGTGACCCGCCTGCGCGACCTCCCGTCCGTCGACGAGCTCGCCCGGGCAGTCGACGATCCGCTCGCCGTCGACGCGGCACGCACAGTTCTTGCACGCGCGCGTGAACAGATACGAGCCGGGGAGAACCCAGGCGATCTGGACGAGCAGCTGCACGAAGAGCTGGCCGCGGCGCGCGCTCCTCGTCTCCGCCGCGTTATCAACGCGACCGGCGTGATCGCCCACACGAACCTCGGCCGCGCACCGCTCGCGGCCGCCGCGCTGGAGCAGGTCGCGGAGGCGGCACGTGGCTACTCGAATCTCGAGTACGACCTGACGGCGGGCGCGCGGGGCTCGCGGCAGGCTCACGTCGCCGAGCTCTTGCATCGTCTGACCGGAGCCGAAGCCGCGCTCGTCGTGAACAACAACGCCGCGGCCGTGCTGCTTGCGCTCGCAGCGCTCGCCGAGAACCGCGAGGTGCTGGTTTCGCGCGGTGAGCTGATCGAGATCGGCGACGGCTTCCGCATCCCCGATGTGCTCGCCCGCTCCGGCGCCTCGCTGCGCGAGGTCGGCACGACCAACCGAACGCGCGCGCGCGACTACGAAGGCGCGGTCGGTCCCGAGACGGCCGTGATCCTGCGGGTGCACCAGTCCAACTTCCGCGTCGTCGGCTTCACGGAACAGCCTCGGCTCGAGGAGCTCGCAGAGGTGGCGCGCACGCACGAGCTCGTCCTCGTCGACGATCTCGGCTCCGGCGCGCTGGTCGACATCGGCGACGAGCCGACTGCGCGCGCGAGCCTCGCCGCTGGCGCGGATCTCGTCTGCTTCTCCGGCGACAAGCTCCTCGGTGGCCCGCAGGGTGGGATCATCGTGGGCCGCGCCGAGCTCGTCGAGCGCCTTCGTCGCCATCCGCTCCAGCGCGCCCTGCGCGCGGACAAGCTGACGCTAGCAGCGCTCGAGGCCACCTTGCGTCTCGCCGTCGAGGCGCCGGAAGAGATCCCCGTCCTGCGCATGCTGCGGGAGCCTGCGGAGGCCGTGCGCGAACGAGCGCAACGTCTTGCCGACCTCGTTGGCGGAGAGGTGGAGGAGACGGTCGCGCGCGCCGGCGGCGGCGCGCTCCCGCTGGCGGAGCTGCCGAGCTACGCGTGCGCGGTCGAGGAGTCGCTTGCCGAGCCGCTGCGTGCGGCCGACCCCCCGGTCGTGGGCATCGTCCGCGACGGCCGGCTCCTGCTCGACTGCCGCACGCTCACCGACGCCGAGGTGGACGAGGCCGCAGCTGCGATCCTGCGGGCATGAGCGAGATCGCGCCTGAGACGCGCCTCTGGAA
>JBKPGW010000049.1:0-13255 GCA_046729555.1 Actinomycetota bacterium
CCCTGATGCGGGGTGGCCCGCGCCGTGTCACGATCTGGGCGTGGCGGCGACCGTCCTGATCGTCGACGACCACGCCGGCTTTCGGTCCTTCGCGCGCGCGTTGCTCGAAGCCGAGGGGTTCGAGGTCGTGGGTGAGGCGGCCGACGGCGCAGCCGCGCTCGCGCTCGGGCGGTCGCTTGCGCCGGAGTTCGTCCTCCTGGACGTGGCGCTGCCGGACATGGACGGCTTCGCCGTCTGCGAGGCGCTGCTCGCGGACGGCGCCGGCCCGGCGGTCGTCCTGACCTCCAGCCGCGACGTCTCCGCGTACCGCCGGCGACTGGAGCGAAGCCGGGCGCGAGGGTTCATACCGAAGAGCGAGCTCAGCGGTCCCGCGCTCGCCGCGCTCGCGGACGGCTAGCGTTGCGGCTTCTGCGGCTAGCGCTGCTTGTCGGCGCAGTTGCCCTGGCCTTCGTCGCGGAATGGGTGTCGTACGAAGCGGGCGACCTCGCCCTCATCGTGACCGATGCCGTCGTCGGCCTCGTCCTCGTGACGTGCGGGGTCGTCGCCTGGGAGCGGCGGGGCGAGAGCCGCGTCGGGCCGCTGATGGTGCTGTCCGGTTACACCTGGTTCGCAGGCAACATCTGGGCGCAGCTCCTCTACCTCCACCGCGGACCGCTCGTCCACCTGCACATCTCGTACCCGACAGGTCGCCTCCGGCGGCGACTCGCGCAAGTGACCGTCGTCGCGGCCTACGTGGACGCGGTGATCGAGCCCATTGCGAGCAACGACGTCCTGACGCTGCTTCTAGCTGCACTCGTCGCGGCCACGGCTCTCGACGGCTACCTTCGCTCCTCGGGCACCGCTCGACGTGCCGGAGTCCCGGCCCTGGTGGCGGCGCTCGCGTTCGCGGGCGTGCTCGCGTTCGGGGCGATCGAGCGGCTCGCGGGCTGGGACGCCGACCGAGCGTCCCTCTGGGCCTACGACGTCGTGATCGCCTGCCTCGCCGTCACGCTCCTCGTCGACCTGCTCCGCGGGCGCTGGGCCGAGGCCGTCGTCACCGAGCTCGTCGTCGACCTCGGAGAGCAAGCCGACACGAGCACGCTGCGAGACGAGCTCGGGCGCGCACTCGGCGACCGCTCCCTCGTCCTCGGCTACTGGCTCCCGGAGGAGGGCCGCTACGTCGACGACGGCGGCCGTCCGGTCGAGCTTCTTGAGTCGGGAGCGGGGAAGGCAGTGACGCCGATCGCGGGCGACGGGAAGCCGGTCGCCGTGCTGGTTCACGACGAGGCGGTGCTCGAGGACCCGGCCCTCGTCGAGGCCGTCGCCTCTGCCGCGAGGATGGCGGTCGCGAATGCCCGCCTGCAAGCCGAAGTGAGGGTGCGAGTCCTCGAGCTCGCCGCTTCGCGCCGCCGCATCGTCGACGCGGCCGACGCGCAGCGGCGCCGCCTCGAGCGGGAGCTGCGCGAGGGCGCCGAACGGCGACTCACCGGTATTGCAGGGCTGCTTGCACGGGCTCGCCAAGGCGCCGACGAGCCTGCCACGATCCAGCTCGCCGAGGTCGAGGAAGAGCTTCGGGCGACGCGCGCGGAGCTGCACGCCTTCGCGCAGGGCATCCACCCGAGCACGCTGACGGACGGCGGCTTGGGCGCCGCGCTGCCAGAGCTCGCTTCGAGAGCAGGGATCGCGGTCGAGCTCGAGCTCTCGGTCGGCCGGCTCGCTCCGGCGATCGAAGCCGCCGTCTACTTCCTCTGCTCGGAGGCACTGGCAAACGTGGCGAAGCACGCGGAGGCGACGAGAGTGACCATCGGCGTCACTGAGTCGGGTAACCGGCTGCTCGTCGCGATCGGGGACGACGGCATCGGCGGCGCCGATCCGGCGCGGGGCTCGGGCCTGCGCGGCCTCGCCGACCGCATCGAGGCGCTCGGTGGCAGGCTCGCCGTGGAGAGCCTGCCGCGTCGGGGCACTCGACTCCTCGCCGAGATCCCGGCCGACCGCGCCTGACCTAGCGGGAGCCAGCGTGAGGGATCAGCTGAACCTCAGCCTGTCTTCACCCAAGGATGCGATGTCCAGGTTACGTCGAAGAACCGTGGCTCATTCGGGCCCGGCCGCGGTCTGATGTCTGTGAACGTGAGTTTGTTGCCGTCGAGCGACCAGCGTGCGGTGAGCGTGAAGTCCTCGCTCTCCCGTGCCTCGATCTGGTCGCGGAAGACGGTGTAGCTCGCCCGGAACCCAATCTCGCCGTTCGGCTCGAGAATGGTCAGCTCACCGGCAGCGAAGGTCATCGTGAACACGCCCGCGGCCTGCGAGGCGTCTTCCTCGGAGACCCCTCCTTTCAGCCAGTCGGCCTTCGTCAATGTCGTCTCGTAGCTGCCTTCGGGGATCGGCGATGCCGTCGTCGGGGACTCCGTAGAGGTGCAGGCAGGGGCTTCCGCTGATGCAGCGAGCTCGGTCTTGAGGTTGGTGACGGCGTCGATGTGGGACTTGGTCTGGGGGTCGCCAATGAGCGCTGCGTACACGCGCTCGAGGGCTGTACGAAGCTCTGCGAGCTCGCGCTCGGAGGCGGCAGCGAAGGTCATGCCCCGGCGGCAGAGACTAGGCGCAGCCTCCTCGTCCTCTGCGCGCGATGCCTCGAGCGCCTCCGGGATCGCGGCGGCGGCAGCATCCCGTAGGGCGGATTGCTGCTCGTCCGTCAGCGATGCGAAGGCCTTCTTGCTCATGACGATCACGAGCGGGCGGGGCCAGAGGTTCACGTTTGCGGTCACGTACTTCGCGCGCCTGTCGTAGTTGTTGCTCGCGATCGCCGCGAGCTGCTGCTCGTAGGCGTCGAGGCCGTCGAGCTTCGCTGCCGAGGGCACCGCTCGGGGCGTCGCGCCGAGCGCGCGCAGGGTCATGTCCGCGACGGCCGAGTCCTGAAGCCCGACGACTTGACCGGCGAAGTCCCCGGGGCGGACGAACGGCTTGGAGACGCCGAGCAGCTTGCGCATCGGGCCCGGAAGCACACCGATCCCGACGAGATCGAGCTCGCCGACGCCTTCCAGCATCCGCTCGGGGATCCCCTCCTCGAACACCTTCGCCTCGAGGTCGTAGCTGTCGACGAGCAGCGGCGCCACGAGCGCCTGGAAGCTCGTCACCCCGACGGTGTCGAAGGCGCGAGCGCCAACCCAAGCGATGTCGACCTTGCCGGCCGTCACGTCCTCGAGCGTTCCGGCCTCGTACCGTGGCTGACGCTTGCGCCAGCAGTCTTTGAACTCGATCGCGAGTGTCCCGCCCGAGAGCCGGCCGACCTCCTCGGCCCAGCTCGCCAGCTGAGGGGGCCGGTCGCAGTTCGGGTTCGCCATCGTGAGCACGCGTGGCTCGGCCTTGTCCTCTCCGCCGGCCTTGTCACTGCTGGAGCCGCTGCAGGCGGCTAGCGCCAGCGCCATCCCCGCGAGCACGGCAGCTGCGATCCATTGGGTAACTCGTCTCGTCTGCATCGCGCACCTCCTATCGATGCGTCCGACGCTACGACGGTGGCGGGCTCGGCACATCGGGGCGCTCCCTCGACTCCCGCCCGCAAGCATGGGGTTAGCCCTCGTTCTGCGCAAGGGCCACCACGGCAGGCGCTACGGCGGCGCTGTGCGACGATTCGCACATGCTGCTTCGGCTGGCGCTCTGGCCGGCCGGGCTCGCGCTCGGCGCCTTCTCGCTCGCGCTCGCGCGCGACGAGCCGGCTCACTCGTTCGCCGGCTCGTCGCTCGGGGGTGCCGTCGCCCTGCTGGGCGCCGGTTGGGCGTTGCTCGCCTGCGGTCTCTTCTTCTGGGGCAGACGTCCGGGGAACGCCGTCGGCCCCCTGCTGGCCGCAGCCGGCTGTGCCTGGCTTCTCGGTGAGTGGGACAATCCCGGCGCCGGGTCGGCTGCTGTCTTCACGATCGGCCTGGTCCTCTTCGCAGCCTGCCCGCCGCTCGTCGCCTGGCTGATGCTCGCCTACCCCACCGGACGGTTGCCCGGGTGGGAGGAGCGTGCCGCCGTAGGCTTCGCCCTTGCCGGCGCCGTGCTCGTGCTCGGTCTCATGCCGGCGCTCTTTTACGACCCGGCCACAGTCAGCTGCTCGCAGTGCCCCATAAATCTCCTACGCGTCGCGGACGAACCCGGTCTCTTCGACGATCTCGGCCGCTTCGGCGTCCGGTTCGGCCTGGCCTGGTCGCTTCTGTTGATCTCAGTCGCCGCCTGGACACTGGCGCGTTCGAGCAGGACGAAGCGGCGCGTTGTCGCCCCGGTCGTCGTCGCCGGGTGCGCCTACCTCTCCCTCGTCGCAGCAACGTTCGGGACAAGCCTCGAGCGCGGGTTCGTGGGAAGCGGCGAGCTCGAGCGCCGGCTTTGGTTCGGCCAGGCCGCTGCGCTGGCAGCGGTCGCGGCTAGCGTGGCCTGGGGACTACTCCAGGTCCGCCGGACGCGCTCGTCCCTCGCGCGGCTGGTCGTCGAGCTGGGCGAGTCGGCTTCCCCCGGCGGCCTGCAGGCGGGGCTCGCGGAAGCGTTGGCCGATCCGGGGCTCGAACTTGCCTACGCGGTCGGCGACGGCCGCTACGCGGACGCGCGCGGGAGGCCGATCGACCCAGCGCCACCGAACGGTCGTGCCGCGACACCGGTCGTCCGCGAAGGCCGGCCCGTTGCGTTCATCCTCCATCGCGCCGACCTCCTCGATAACCCCGAGCTCATCGAGGAGGCGGCGTCGGCGGCTCGCCTTGCGCTCGAGAACGAGCGCCTCCAGGCGGAAGCGCGCGCCCAGCTCGAGGACCTTCGCTCCTCTCGCGCCCGCATCATCGAGGCGGGCGACGCGGAGCGCCGCCGGCTCGAACGCGACCTCCACGACGGCGCCCAGCAGCGGCTCGTCGGACTCGCGCTGGCGCTCCGCCTCGTGCGCTCGCGGCTTGGACTCGACCAGGAACACGAGCTTGCCCTGCGGCTCGACGAAGCCGAGGCCGAGCTCGGCCGTGCGGTCGCCGAGCTGCGCGAGCTCGCGCACGGCATCCACCCGGCGGCTCTGAGCGACGAGGGTCTGGCGGCCGCCGTCGAGGCACTTGCGGAAGAAGCTCCCCTTCGCATCGCAGCTCTCCCGCAGGAGCGGTTCCCACCCGCCGTCGAGACGGCGGCGTACCTCGTCGTCGCCCAAGCCGTGAAGGCCGGCGCCGCCCGCGTCAGCGCCGAGAGGCGGGACGGCGCGCTCGTCGTCGACGTCGACACGGAGGGTGAGCCGGAAGGCCTCCTCGACCTCGAGGACCGCATCGGCGCGCTTGACGGGAACCTCGGCGTCGAGCACGTCACCGGCCACAGAGTCAGAATCCGGGCCGAGATCCCATGCGGCTAGTCGTCGCCGACGATTCGATGCTCCTGCGGGAGGGGCTGGCCCACCTGCTCGCCGACGCCGGCTTCGACGTGGTGGGGAAGGCCGAGGACGCTGCGGGCCTCATGCGCCGCGTCGAGCTCACGCGCCCGGACGTCGCCATCGTCGACATCAAGATGCCGCCGACGCACACGGACGAGGGGATCGCCGCCGCGCAGGAGATCCGCCGGACGCATCCGCAGGTCGGCGTGCTCGTGCTCTCGCAGTACCTCGAGTCGCGCTACGCGCTGCGGCTGCTCGAGGAAGCGCCGGACAAGGTCGGCTACCTGCTCAAGGACCGTGTCTCGGACATCGCGGTGCTCGCGGACGCCCTCAGGCGGATCGACGAGGGCGAGTGCGTCATCGACCCAACGATCGTGTCGCGCCTCCTGAAACGCCCACGCGAGCCGGGGCCGCTCGACGAACTGAGCGGACGCGAGCGCGAGGTACTCGGGCTGATGGCGGAAGGGCGCTCGAACACCGCCATCTGCCGGACGCTGTTCCTCAGCCCGAAGACCGTCGAGGCGAACGTCCGCCAGATCTTCAGGAAACTCGATCTGCAGCAGTCGCCGGACGATCACCGTCGCGTGCTCGCAGTGCTCGAGTACCTACGCGCCGAGACCGCGTCTACCTAGCCTTTCGCCGGCCAATGCAGGGACAGCCCTGCACGGACCGACAGGCGAACGAGGGAGACCCCGTGATCGATCGAGGGCTCGCCCCGTAGCCGCGGCCAAGCCCGCCTCCTACGGTCGTCCGAACGTCGACCGAAAGGAGAGGTGCAATGCGAGGACTGTTGCTCACGGGGTTCGCTGCGTTCGCCGCGTTCGCAGGCGGCGTCATGATCTTGCTGGCGGCCCCGGCCGCGGCGGGGCCGATCGTCGACCCCTCGACGCTGCAGCCGCCGCCGCCGAACGCTGTCTGCCGCGAGGACGGTCGCCAAGTCATCTGCGACACCTTCCTGGTTGAGCAGGTAGTCAACGAACCGATTGCCGACTTCGATCTCCCTTGCGGGACGATCTACGAGACAAGCCACTACCGCGGCGACGGGACGCGCTGGTATGTGGATGGCAAGATCGTCAGACGGCACGTCGAGGCGAGCCTGGAGGGGACCTGGAGCCTCTCGCCAACGGGGGCAGGGCCGACGGTGAAGATCAGCGGACACTGGAGCTTCTGGACGGTCTGGACGACGCCGGGAGATGACTCCACCGCCGTCGACACGCGCAACAGCGGCAATGGCTTCAAGATCAGCGCTCCCGGCTTCGGCGTCATCAACCACGACGCAGGTCTCTCGTCCCCTGACGGAACACACCATGGAATCACAGTGGAGTTCCCGTTCACGCCGGAGATCGAGGCCGCCCTCTGCGCTGCGCTCACGTCCTGAACGCACTCGCCGAGAGGCCAGACACGAGAGCCGCCGGCGACGAGCCGGCGACTCTCGTTGGCTGCGCGCGGACTGCAACCGCGACGCGCGCCACGCCGCAGCTCCGGCGTGGCCGCCATCGCAGCGCGATCGAAAGGCATGTCCGCCGTGCATGTCGCTCGCTCGACTGTGCGCGCCTCCTCTTGGCGCGCAAGCGTTCAGAGCGTGCGATTCGTGCAACAGAGTGCAGTCTCCTGTGCATACCTCGGCCCCGAAAAGGTGCCGATTTGCAGGGTAGTTGGAGCCCTCCCGGGGCCATTCACGGCGGAAAATCCGGCCCGCCTGCGGCGGGCCATGATGATTTTCCGCCGATGGTTCTCCAACCGCCGTTTGCAGCCGCGCCGGGCGGAGCCCGCCGCGGCGACGAACGGTGTGTCAGTCGAGTCGGGCGGTGCGGCCGCAGCGGGGGCAGAACCACTCGGTTACCGGCTGCGCGTGAGAGCCCTTTTGGCCGGGATGGGCCTTTGCGTTCGCCCAGCGCGTGCGCAAGCGCATCGGGCCGTGGCCGCGGGGACACTCCTTCGGCTCGGCTGCGACTTCTTCGGCTGCGGGCTCGTCGGGCACGCGGCCCATCCTAGGCGCGTTACGAAGGCGGTGACAGCGGGGGCGGCTTGACCTGCGGCCCGCCGGTCGCCACGCGGAGCGCGGGCAGCGAAGGCAGGTTGAACGGCGACGGCTCGGGCACGGGCTCCGGCTCCGGCGCGGGCTGCGGCACCGTCGGAACGGCCAGTTCGCGGATCTGCTCGTGGATCTCATGGATCTCTCGCATGGCGTCGGCCATCGCGCGCGCGTGCTTCGCACTCTCGACCTGTGCGAGGGCGGTCTGACCCTGGAGCCGGCAGAGGGCCGAGCGCGTGTCACCGACGACGTATCCGATGATCCCACCGACCACGGCGCCGAGGAGCATCGTCGCGAACCCGAACGCCGGCGGGATCGGCCAGTGAGCCCCGAGGGGCGTCAGAGGCGTGGCGCCGAAGATCGCGCCCAGCACGACGCCCCCGGCCACACAGCCGGTGAAGATCGCGTTTGCCCTGCGGTAGGCGCTCTCGGCGAAGCGCTCGATCACGCGGGGATCGAAGTCGGGAAGATCGTGCGCCGCCACGAGTCAGGAAATCGGCCGCTGCGGCATCTCACTTGAGCGCATGGCGCGATATTCCTATGACTTTCGGGTGGGATCTGCTTCCATGGTGCAGGTGGCCGGTTCCCTAGCAACCGTGCTCATCTGCGATGACGAGCCCTCCCTCCGCGAGCTGATCCGCATCAGCTTGGACGGCCCGTACCAGTTCCTGGAAGCCGACGACGGCGAGGAATCCCTCGAGATCGCACGGCGCGTGCGACCTGACGTCGTGATCCTCGACATGATGATGCCGAGACGGACCGGCCTCGAGGTGCTGAGCGCGTTGCGACAAGATAAGGAGTTGTCGGATATCCCCGTCATCGTCCTGACGGCCCAACCCGCCACCCGCGAGCAGGCGGTGCGCGAGGGCGCGGACGTCGTGATGGTCAAGCCCTTCGAGCCCCAGGAGATCGCGGCTGCGGTGGAGGAGGTACTCACAGACAGAACATGAGCCGGCCCCACAGCGCTACAGGCGCACCGCTCGAGGCGGGCACGAGTGGATCGAACGGTCACTTGGGGAGCTGGTGGGCACGGTCCGGCCTCGTGGCCCGCATCGCCGTGTCCGCATGCGGAGTCGGCGTCGGGCTCGCGGTCGTGTTCGGCATCCTCTTCCTCGCCATCACGGGGCTGCGCCAGCGTTCGCTCGAGGCGCGCCACTCGCAGCAGGTCATTGCAACAGCGAGTCAGCTGCAGACGCTCGTCATCGACCTCGAGACAGGGCTACGGGGCTTTGTCATCACCGACAACGAACGCGAGCTGCAGCCGTGGCGCGCTGCACAGGACCGCTTCCCAGCCGCGATTGCGCACCTGATCGCGCTGACGCGCGACAACCAGCTGCAGAATGGGCGCGCGCTGGAGATCAAGCGCGCTATCAACACCTACTTCGAAACGTTCTCGCTGCCGCTGGTGAAGTTCATGCGGCGGAATCCGGTCGCCGCTCGCAGCATCGTCGCCGCCGGAACGGGTACGGCGCAGGTCAACGCAATCCGCGCGGAGTTCGAACGGTTCCTCGCCGCCGAAAGGCGCCTCGGTGACGCACGCGACGACCGCGCGCGCACGACGGCACGGAACGCGCTCATCGTCGGCGGCATTGGGCTCGGCACCGCGTTGCTCCTGATTCTGCTCGGGGCGATGTACGTCAACCGCGCGGTGGCGCAGCCGGTGCGATCGGCGGCCGAGGCCGCGGCGCGCATCGCAGGCGGAGACTTCTCCGACCGGCTCCGCACCGACGGTCCGGGCGAGGTCGGCCGCCTCGAGCGCACGTTTAACACCATGGCTGCGTCTCTCGAGCGCACGCTTGCCGACCTCGAGGAGCGCAATCGCACGCTCGTCGAGAGCGAGCGGACGAAGAGCGACCTCGTGAGCAACGTCTCGCACGAGCTGCGCACACCGCTCGCGAGCGTGCTCGGCTTCTCCTCGCTGATGCTCGACCGCGACCTGCCGCCGGAGGAGATGCGGCGGTACCTGGAGGTCATACGCGCCGAGGCGCGGCGCCTCGCCGAGCTGCTCAACGATCTGCTCGACCTGCAGCGCATCGAGCAGGGCTCGCTCGAGCTTCGGCTCGACGAGGTCGACTTGAACGACCTGCTCGCCGCGCAGATCACGCTTTATTCGGCACAGAGCGAGGACCATGAACTGCGCCTCGATCCTGCCGACGACCAACTCGTGGTGTACGGCGATCGTGACCGGCTCGCGCAGGTGATCGGAAATCTCCTCTCCAATGCAATCAAGTACTCACCCGACGGGGGCGCCGTGGAGGTCAGCGCTTCGCTGGTCGGCGACGAAGCGTGGATCTGGGTGCGCGACGAGGGCCTCGGGATTCCCACCGAGCACCAGCAGCGGATCTTCACGAAGTTCTTCCGCGGCGACGTGGGCCGTGAGCGCGGGATCAGCGGCACCGGCCTGGGCCTGGTGCTCGCGCGGCAGATTGCCGAGGCGCACGGGGGACAGATCGGCTTCGAGAGTGCCGAGGGGGAAGGCACGACCTTCTGGCTGCAGCTCCCGGCCGTTGTGACCGAAGGGCGGCTAGCAGCCCGCGACGATCCTGAGGCCCGTCACGGGGTGTAGCTCGGCGCCGTTCGGCGCCGCCCCGCGGATCGGTCGCTTCTGGCTCCAAAAGCCGACGCCGCGAACGAAGAGGACCCCGCCGAACGACGTCCAGGTCGGTGCGGGCTTCCCGCACTTCGCGACAAACAGGTGCCACGCAGCCTCGATCTCCGCACGGCCGCGCGTCGCGCCGGACAGGCAATTCGGTGACGGAATCACCGCGTTCATGTACGCGCCGTCGTCGAAGAGCACGAGTCGAACCGAGCCGGTCGCCTCGAGCTTGAACGACGTGATCTGCGCCGGCACCTCCCAGTTGTGGAGTTGGAACGAAGTCGTCCTACGCGTCGGCGGCTTCCCAGGACCACGGCGCGCCCGGATCTCCTTGATCGTCGTCGGCGCCGTGCCCCACGCGATCTGCGCCTTCTGAGCATCGGTGAGCGTCTTGAGTCGCCAGAGCCTGCCGCCGCAGTGCGTCGCGCTCGGCGCAGCCAAATGCACTCCAGCGGCAGTGGCGGCCGCCGCCCCAGCCGCAAGAGAAATCAGGGCGAAGACTCCAAAGCGTTTCATGTACCTGGCCGTCGTGATCGTATGCTTCCGCACGCGCACGGTCTACCCTTGGCAGCGCGCGGGCGTGGCGGAATTGGCAAACGCGCTGGGTTTAGGTCCCAGTGGGGCTTCTGTCCCTTAGAGGTTCGAGTCCTCTCGCCCGCATCGCCGCGGAAAATCCGGCCGCTTCGCGGCCATGATGATTTTCCGCGGCCTCGGCTGTCGGAGTCCGTTTGTGGGCGAGTGCCGGCAAAGCCGGCACTCGCGCGCCTAGGCAAGGCGCCGGATCTGCTGTATCGCTCGGGTCAGGGCGGCCGCGTCGAACAGGTATGGGGTCGCGTTCGCAAGTTGATGCGCTGGCCCATCCAGATCGTCTGACCCGTCCGCTGCGTTGATCGCATAACGCAGCGGGATCTCGTGCGTGACCACGAGGATGGCCGACTCGGGGCGTTCCAGCAGCTGTTCGAACGCCGTCGCGTAACGGCGTGCGGCCTCGTCGAGGGACTCGCCGCCCGGAAACCGGTCCCGGCGGGTGTGCTGCCGCTTCCACGCGCGGTAGTCCTCGAGCGTCTTTCCCTCGAGCTCGCCGATGTCGATGTCGTCGAGCCCGGCGTCTGCTTCGAAGGGCACCTCGCGGCCGGCCAGTGCGATCTCAGCGGTCTCACGCGTGCGTGGGAACCGCGTGTGCACGCAGAGCTCGAGTGGGATGTGCGCGACCTGTTGCCCCAACAGCCGAGCCTCGTCGCGCCCCTTGTTAGTGAGACGAACCGGTACCGACGGATCGCCGTTGATTCGGTTCTCGAAGTTGAGCGTCGACTCGGCGTGCCGGGCGACCACGTAGAGCTGCACGGGCCCAGGTTAGTAGCCGTTTGCTCTAATGGCTCGGTGCCGACGCAGGTCGAGGAGCTGCCCGACAACAAGGTTCGACTGACCGTCGACGTTCCGAGCGCGGACGTCCATCACGCCGTCGAGCACGCGGCTTCGGACCTGGCGGCGAGTGTGAAGATCCCCGGCTTCCGCACCGGCAAGGTGCCGATGCCGGTGCTCGTCTCGCGCATCGGGAAGGAGCGGCTCTACACGGAGGCGATCGAGAGCCACATCGCAGGCTGGTACGGCAACGCCGTCGCGCGCACGCGCATCCGGCCGGCCGAGCAGCCGCAACTGGATTACGAGCTGCCCGCCTCGGACGAGGAGGACTGGCGTTTCACGGCGACGGTGTCGGTCCTGCCGAAGCCGTCCGTCGCGGACTGGAAGCAGCTCCAGGTTCCCTACGCCGAGCCGGAGGTGCCGGAGGACTACGTCGAGCACGAGCTGAACGCCCTCCGTTCGACCGTCGCCGAGCTCTCTCCCGTGGAAGACCGCCCCACACAGCTTGGTGACACGGTGGTGATCGACCTCGTCTCCGGCGACGGCGGGCAGCGTGACTACGTCGTGGAGCTCGGCTCCGGTCGCCTGCTGCCGGAGCTCGAGGAACAGCTCGTCGGCATGTCTCCCGGCGACACGAAGGAGCTCGAGCTCGACCGGCCTGGTGAGGAGGACGCGGCGCCGGTGCAGGTCGTGCTGAAGGAGATCAAGGAGAAGGTCCTGCCGCCGCTCGACGACGAGCTCGCGCGCTCCGCCTCGGAGTTCGACACCCTGGACGAGCTGCGCGCGGACGTCGCGAAACGGATTCACGACCAGCTCGAGGCGGAGGCAGACGAAGCGTTCCGTCGCGCGACGCTCGACCGGCTTGTCGAGGCGTCGAACGTGAGCGTCTCCGGCCCGCTCGTCGACGCACGAACGCGGACGCTCCTGCGGGAGCTCGACGGCGTCATGCGCCGCAGCGGCGGCTCGCTCGACTCGTACCTCCAGCTGTCCGGCGAGTCGGCGGAGAACCTCGTCGTACGCCTGCGGGAGCAAGCCGCCTCGTCGATCGCCGGCGAGCTGTTGCTCGAGGCGGCCGCCGAGCAGCTCGGGATCGAGGTCAGCGACGAGGAGGTCGACCAGGCTTTCCGTGACCGCTTCGAGGATGCGGACGCCGTCATCGAGCAGGCCCGCGAGGCCGGCGCGTACGAATCGGAGCGCGAGGCGACGCGCCTGGCGCGCACTCTCGACCGGATTTCGGCCGAGGTCGAGCGGATCGCGCCCGAGCAAGCGGAGGCCCGAGAGGCAATCTGGACCCCCGACAAGGAAAAACCCAAGACAGAGACGAAACTGTGGACCCCCGGCAGCTGAAAACGGCCGAGCCGGCGAAGCCGGCCCGGCCTCTATGGTCGGCATCGCAAGCGACGCCTAAGGAGCAAGCATGAGTCCTCTCATCCCGATGGTGATCGAGCAGACCTCGCGTGGCGAGCGGTCGTTCGACATCTACTCGCGTCTGCTCAACGAGCGGATCATCTTCCTCGGCACGCCGATCGACGACCAGATCGCCAACCTGATCGTCGCCCAGCTGATCCATCTCGAGTCCGAGGATCCCGAGAAGGACATCCAGATCTACATCAACTCACCGGGCGGCCAGGTCTACTCGGGCCTCGCCATCTACGACACGATGCAGTACATCAAGCCCGACATCCAGACGACCTGCGTCGGGATCGCCATGTCGATGGGAGCCGTCATCCTCGCCGGCGGTGCGAAAGGAAAGCGCGTCGCCCTGCCGAACGCCAAGATCCTCATCCACCAGGTCTCGGGTGGCTTCCAGGGGCAGGCGACCGACATCGAGATCCAGGCCCGCGAGACGATCAATCTGAAGCGGCGCCTGGAGGAGATTCTCGCCCAGCACACGGGGCGCTCGTCCGAGCAGGTGGGGAAG
>JBKPGW010000050.1:0-5377 GCA_046729555.1 Actinomycetota bacterium
GGGAACCAGGCGAGACTCGTCGCGATTCCTCCCCCGCTGACGCCGCGTTCCGGGCTCCCGGTCAACGCAACGAACGCCCAGCGTTCCGAGCTGCATCTGCCGCTTCGTCGTTCTCCAGAATCCAGGCGTCGATCTGGTCTCGGTGCCGCCCGTAGTACCCGAGCGCAATCTCGACGGCGCTTGCCGGTTGATTGAGCCAGTCGGCTGTTGTCTGAACGTCAGCGAAGCCGCGGTGGACGGCGACGACTTCCCAGACGTCGGGACCATCTGGGAGACCTGGGCGGCCGCCAGCCGGCCCGTCGCGCAGAACGATCTCGCGTGGCTTGTCCATCTCGGCTTGGTCGATCTCAGATGACGGAGAAGCTCCGCCGCTCAGGCGACTTCGGTCTTCGCAGGCGCAGCCGAGTCCGGAACGCCGAAGACGCGGACGGTGTTCCCGGCGTCGTCGATCTCGCGGATGTTGAACTCCCCCCGCTCGGCCAGACCCTCACGGATCATCTCCTCGATCGCAGCGATCGCCTCATCCCGCGTTTCGTGGCGCGAGACGTGGTCGGCGTGGATGCTTTCCTGAACGATGAAAACGCTCATATCCACAGTTTAGGGGCCCCTCCGCTCACGCACGACCTCCGCGACCGCTGCGACCAGCTCTTGAGGATGCGCCCAGACATCGACGTGTCCGCTTCCCCACTCCTCAGTCAAGGCAACCCGCAGCAAGCTCCCTGGGGACACCTCAAGCCGTGCTACGAAGCAACTCGGCCGCTCGCTTGCCGTGGCGGCCTGGTCATGCTCGAGCCAATGGCTGATGCTGCCGCGGAACAGCTCTGGGACGCCGCGTAGCTTCGCCTGGTTACGGCTCAACCTCGGCTCGAAGTCACGTTCGCTCGGCGTCTCGTGCTCTAGCAGGCGATGGAGCGTAAGGCCGTCGAGCGGAACCGGAACGGCGATCGTCGCCGTCTCGGGCAAGCCGTGTCCGTCGGGACTCGGTAGCTGCGCCATTGAGCCATCGTGTCAGAGAGTGGCGACGCTTATCAATATTGGTAAGCTACCCTCGTGCCTCAACCTCGATCTACGCGCCGGCGACGCGGCAATGTCCAATACCGGGTCGCGCGTGACCGACTGGCGCCGTATGAGGGGATCGCCCGGTTCGTGATCATGCGGCGGGCAGAGCTCGGGCTCACGCAAGAACAGCTCGCCGAGCGGATGGGCACGAGCCACTCCGCGATCTCACGAATCGAGTCGGGCCAACACCGCACGAGCGTTGCGACGCTCGAGCGGCTCGCCCAGGGACTCGAAGTCAGGTTCGTAATGGGCTTCGAGACGGGTCCTCGCGACGCACCGGTCCGCGAACTCGTATCCGCCTAGGGAGGCTTCCGCGAATCGGCTGGCCCTCGTGGTAAACGGCTTGCGTCAACCGTCACGTCTGTCTCTCACCCCGCGCGCGAACAGCTTCTTACCCCGACTTGGTCGCCGCAGGTCAAGTGAGAGGACGGTCGGCCACCCAATGCTGCTACTACGCGCGAAGGGTACGGAGCCGCAAATGGTGGACCTGATCGGGTGCGAGGTTCGTATCATCTCCTGAGATGCTCAGGCACGCCGTCGTCGGCGCGTTGGCCGTGTTTACGGTTGCCGGTTGCTCGGGCGGCAGTGACGCTCCGCGGTCGGCCCACCCAGCGACACAGACGGGCACAGTTCAGTCGCCGGACACTTCCGCCCGGATTATCGAGGAGTGTCCAGAGCTACCCGAGCGAGTAGCGTCCCCGCTCGTGGTGTATGAGCCGGTTGAGCTCTTCTCCGCCGCGGCTGTGGAGCGCGAGCCGTAGGCGAGCGCGGAGCAGCTGCGGCGGGTCCGGGTGATAGCTGACCACCGCGTCATCCTCGCGAAGTCCGATCAAAGACAAGCGCGAGGAGGAACACGGTGGTCGAGCACACGATGGACGTGTCGGGCTGGTTGCGCAAGCAGCTCGAGCAGGCGAGCCCGGATCTGTTGCGGGCGATGGTGCAGGAGATGGCGGAGGCGCTGATGGGTGCGGAGGCGGACGCGCTCTGTGGCGCTGCGTACGGTGAGCGCTCGCCGGAGCGGGTCAACCGGCGTAACGGCTACCGGGAGCGCGACTGGGACACCCGCGTCGGCTCGATCGAGCTCGCCGTCCCGAAGCTCAGGGAGGGCAGCTACTTCCCGGACTGGTTGCTGCAGCCGCGCCGGCGCGCCGAGCAGGCGTTCGTGTCGGTGATCGCCGACGCCTACCTCGCCGGCGTCTCCACCCGCCGAGTCGAGAAGCTCGTGCAACAGCTCGGCGTCGAGCGGATGAGCAAGAGCCAGGTCTCCAGGTTGGCGAAGAGCCTCGACCAGATCGTCGAGGACTTCCGCACCCGGCCACTCGACGCGGGCCCCTACCCGTACGTGACCTTCGACGCGCTGGTCGTGAAGTGCCGCGAGGGCGGCCGCACGGTTAACGTCTGCGTCGTGCACGCCGTCGGCGTCAACCGCGACGGCTTCCGCGAATCGCTCGGCCTCGACGTCGTCACCGCCGAGGACGGCGCCGCCTGGCTCGCCTTCCTGCGCTCGCTGGTCGCCCGCGGCCTCAGCGGCGTCCGGTTGGTCACCAGCGACGCGCATCCGGGTCTCGTCGACGCGATCGCCGCGACCCTGCCCGGTGCCGCCTGGCAGCGCTGCCGCACGCATGCGATCCGCAACCTCTTGACGCGCGTCCCGAAGACCGCGCAGAGCTTCGTCGCAACGATGGTCCGCACGATCTTCGCGCAGCCCGACGCCGAGACGGTCCATCAGCAGTACCGCCGGATCGTCGACCAGCGCGAGACGCGCTTCCCCGAAGCGGCAGCGCTCCTGGAGGAGGCCGCCGCTGACCTGCTCGCCTTCACCAGCTTCCCGAAGGAGCACTGGCGGCAGCTGTGGAGCAACAACTCGCTCGAGCGGCTCAACAAGGAGATCCGTCGCCGCACCGACGTCGTCGGCATCTTCCCCGACCGGGCCGCGATCGTCCGCCCGGTCGGCGCGCTGCTCGCCGAGCAGAACGATGAGTGGGCCGTCGCCTCGCGTCGCTACATGAGCGTCGAGTCGATCGCCAAAGCGCTCACCGATCCCCAACCCGAGGCACCGGACGCCGCTGCGCTCCCGATCGCGGCCTAACCAGCATGAACGTCACACCCGCCACGAACTTCGCGGCCACAGGAGCCACTCTGACGGCCTCCGAGCTCGCGGCGCGACTTATCCATCATCCGCAACCGACGTCGCAGCGCGCCCTGGAGGTGACGCCAACGCCGACAACACGCTGAACCCTCACGCGAGGATGACCCGCTCAGCCTCGTACACCACCTTGACGGACGCGGCCGACCGCGATCAGCGGTGGCTTTGACGTCGCGTTTTGAGCACTGAGTTGTGGGGCGAGCGCTTGTTTCCCGTTGGGGTCCGTCGCGAGCGTGCGATCGATGCGATGGCGACGGGCGCAGCGACGCTCGAGTCGTCTGGGGGACACACGGCCGGGCCGAGCGTCTCCGCACGGGCGGCGGGCGAGAAGCCAGCCGAGGCTCGGCAGCAGCGGCCAGCGAGCGGTTATCGTCCGCTTCCACCTGGCGGGCCTCTCCAACCGGGGCCGGCCCGCCTGGCTCCGGCGCATCGGCCTCGAGGCAGTCGTCTCCCAGCGCAGAGCTGAGGCCACCGCCGACCAGGCTGTGCGCCTGAGCGCGCGGGAACTCCGACCAGCTGGGGCCGATCCGCTGCGGCGCCGGCCCGAGGCCCGAGCTCCGCAACACGGTCGCGATCGTGGTGGCCGAGACGCCGATGCCGAGCTTCAGCAGCTCACCCTCGATGCGCATGTAGCCCCAGCGAGGGTTCTCCCGCGCCAGCCGCCTGATCAGGCCGCGCGTCTCGGCCGCAAGCGGCGGACGGCCGGGCGTGCGACGGCAACGTCTGCGACCTCCCGCAAGCAGCGCCCGGTGCCAGCGGCGCAGCGTCTGCGGACTGACCGCAAAGCAGGACCATCGCTCGGGCGGGAGCAGCCGGCTGACCGCAGCGAGCAACGCTCGGTCGACGGTCGTGTACCGCGGCCGCTTCCCACCGCGCCTGAGGATCGCCAGCTGGTGGCGCAGAACGACGATCTCAAGCTCCCGCTCACCGCCGCCGCGGGCGAGCGCGCGAACGACCCGCAGAGAAGCCGGTAAAGCAAACACACCAGCACGACGCGCAGTCTGAACCGGCCCACCGCGATCACCAACGCGGCATTTCGGCCGGAATCGAATTTCTTTACCCCACACGCATCAGCGCCTCGTCCGGCTTTCGAGTTCGCGGCTCCGCCGCGCGAGTTGCCGAATCCAAGGCTAGTCGGACGGGCCCAGCGATTCGCCGGAGCGATCGGCGCTCTCATTCTCTTTCAGCTCGACGAAGATGACATGTGTCGGTGTTCCGCCGATGTTCTTGCCGGAGTGCCGCTGGGCATCGAGCCAGCGCACCTCACCCGCCTCGATCCGGACATCGCGGCTCCGCTCGTCCACGGTCAGCCGGCGATCGAAGCCGCTGAGGGTGACCATCACGCTGTCAGGGTGATCGTGCGTGTGCGTTTTCTCCCCGGGCTCGTCCCGATACTCGAGCACGCGCACGCGGTCATTCTCGAACACGACCTTGTACTTGTCCGGATCGGTCACCGTCGGATCACTCATCGTCGGCTCCAGATATTGGCTCCCCGGGCTCGCTGCAGACGCTCACTACGTGGACCGTGATCACACGCCCGCGGGCTCGGAGGTTGCCACACCTGGCGTGCACCGAGAGAACCGGCTTGTCACCAGCCTCCAAGCCTGTAATCCGCGTGACGCGGCCGGTGTCGACGTCGAGGAGAAACGGCGGATCGCTCGCGACCAGAAGCCGCAGATGCGTAGGATCTCGGAGCGGCACGCCGTGAAGCGGCCGCAGCAGCGCCGATTCTCCTTTCGCCGATGTTGATGTCCTACCGGATTCGCGACCGGCTATCGCGGCGGTCTGCACACCGGCCGAAACCAGCGCACCGCGAGCACAGCAAGAACTGCAAACAGGCGCACGATAATTACGCTCCCACGGCGATTACACCACGCCAGCCCTCCCCGTTCCCCGGCCCTCGGCTACCGAAAACTGGCGCCGGCTGGGTAGCGCGGACGACGCCGAGCAAGAAATCTGAGTTCGGCGGTCGCTACCCTCCCTAGCTCAGTGGATAGAACTGCAGTTTCCTAAACCGCGTGCGCCGGTTCGCTTCCCGGCCGGGGTCAGGGAGGCCGACTGCACGACCTCCCTTAACACGAGCGCGAGCATGTGAACGCTGTTCATGGCGCTGAGGCCCACGAGAAGCCACTGCGCCTCGGTGAGCTCAATGCGATCGAGCAGGTCGTCGAG
>JBKPGW010000051.1:0-1318 GCA_046729555.1 Actinomycetota bacterium
ATATTACGTTGATTGTCTTCCCTACGCGCAGAGCCTTGACGGCATCCTCGCTATATCCGGACATAGAAATATAGATGCCGATGGTTCCAACCAACTTGCCATCGACTTTCGCCTTAAAGGCGTAGATGGACGAAGCTGGTAGAGGATCTCGATGCCACTTTGCCTCGAGTAGGAGGACGTGGCCATCAAGCACGAAGGAGCCATCTATCTCTTCACCCTTGGGACGGTAGTTGGTCCTAGGATCTAAGCTGGCGGGGCGTCTGGTCAGGCTCCATCATGCAATCCCCTAGCTCAGCCGCTGACGCCGAGGACGGACCCTGGCAGAAACTATCGGCGCCCTGCGACACTCCTTCACGATAGTCTCGTTGACGCGCAAATATCGGGCTATCGGCTCAGGTCTGAATCAGCGGCAGGAGCGCGCTCCGACCGAGGAGTCTGGCTTGCTCATGTTTAAGCAGTCGAAAGGAGCGTTGCACGTAGCTGTCTAACTCTCGGGGATAATGGACAATTGAGGTGTGTTCGGAGAAGTTGCCGACCCTCCACTGAGCAATCACGACCTCGTATCCCAAAACGTGGGCGCAAAAGTTGAGCATCACGATCGGCATGTCATCGTCTATGAGAAGATCGGTCTTGGAGACTATCAGATCATATGTTCTTCGGTTACCTGGCATGAATACGGTTTCAACCCAGGTTCGCCAAATTTCAAGTTCCCGTTCAGTCGCTGGCTTGCCATTGAAGAAGAACTTGTCCTTGTCTTGGTAGACGAGCTCATGCCTTTCTACAAAGCGGTACCAGGTGTCTCTGATCGCTCCCCTAGTGGCCAGCAAAGGGCCATACAGTTCATTTGGTTGACGATTGACACGGTTCAGTCGCTCATTCCTCTGGGCTATGCGGAGATTGTTAAAATAGGTAGCGGCATATCCGCTAACAGCCCGTAGGGTGCGTAAATGCGTTCATGCAGCTCGCCGGTACTCGTGCAGCAGCCCGCCGAGCAGGTCATGGCGGTGCACCTGACTCGGCCGAGCCTCGGTGAGGGTCGTGATGTGGGCTGAAGGATCCGGCGGCTGCAGTTCCAGCGCGCGATGCGGACGGTGCCGGTTGTAATGCGCCACGTACACGCGCAGGACCCGATCCAGATGACCGCGCCCGACGATCAGCAGCCAGTCCAGGCACTCGGCACGGACCGTGCGGATCCAGCGCTCCGCGTGGGCATTCGCATTCGGCGCCTGCACCGGTGTCAGCAGCACCTCGGTGCCTTCTGCGCGGAACACGTCGTCGAAGGCGCGGCAGAACTTCGCATCCCGGTCGCGGAGCAGGA
>JBKPGW010000052.1:0-7195 GCA_046729555.1 Actinomycetota bacterium
ACTCGCGCGCGATGTGCCGGATCGAGTCGTGCCACGCCTCGCTGTCGTCGGCGGTCGGGGCCAGATAGATCTCGACACCACCCTCGTAGAGAGCGAAACGCGCGAGCGGCATCAGGTTCTCCCAGCAGATGAGACCGCCGATCGCACCGAGCTCGCTCTTGACCGTCTCGAGCCCTTCCCCGTTCCCAAGCCCCCAGACGAGGCGTTCGTGGTTCGTGGGCATCAGCTTGCGGTGGTGAAGAGCGAGCTCGCCCTGCGGGGAGTAGACGAGCAGCGAGTTGTAGATCGTCCCCCGCTCCAGCTCGTTGGCTCCGACCGCGAGCCACAGCGAGTGCGCCTTGGCGATCGCCCCGAGCCGGTCGGAGTCCGGCCCCGGCACCGTGATCGATTCCTGAGCGAGTCTCGCCCACGCGTCGGTGGCCTCCGCCCACCCGGCCAGGAACCTGGCCCACCGATTCGACGGGTAGACCGGGATGAACGCTTCCGGAAAGAGCGCGAGCCGCGCGCCGTTGCGCGCGACCTCTCCGGCGATGCTGTCGATCTTGTCGACCGTCGCCGCCCGGTCGAACGCGACGGACTCCGCCTGCACGCAGGCGACCTTGACGGCTTCCTCCATCAGCCGTCTGCGACGACGGCGTCGCCCACGCTGATCTCGCCGTCGCTGAGGATGTCCGCGTTCAGGCCGCCGCGGTGCGCAAGACCTTTGACCACTCCCGGCTTCGTCATCGACTGCAGATGCGCGCACGGCTCGCAAAGCTCGACCCCTTCGCACTCGACGTCGCCGACGCGGAAGCGCTTGCCGACGAGCTCGTTGACGTCGATGCCGCGCGTGACAACGTTGCGGCGCGTCGCGGCCGCCTCGAGCGAGATGCCGTGCTCGCGCTCCATCGCCTCGACCGCCTCGGCCGCGACCAGTGTCAGCGCGCGGCCGGGCGGAGCCTCGTCGAAGAAGTAGCGGTTGCCGTCGAGCCCGCGGCCCGCGAGCGCTCGCACCGAGTCGACCGGCTGCGGCAGCTCGCCGTGCTCCGGCGTGACGTAAATCCCCTCGACGCGGCCTTCCATCCCCGCCAAGCCTAGCTCCCCCATCCGCCGCCGCCCGGCGTCTCGATCGCGACGACGTCACCGGCTTCGACGTCGCGTGTCACCTTCGGGGGCAACGGCTCCCCGTTGAGCACGTTGCTGCCGGGCGCGCCAGGCGCGCCGCCGCGCTCGCCCTGCGGCGCGTTCGCTCGGCGCTCGCTGATGATCGAGAGCCGGCAGCCCTCGAGCACGCGCAGCTCACGCACGACGCCGTCGCCGCCGCGGTGCCTCCCCACGCCGCCCGAGCCGCGACGCAAGCCGTAGCGCTCGACCCGCAGCGGGTACTGGAGCTCGAGCGCCTCCACCGGCGTCGAGAGCGTGTTCGACATCGCGACGTGCACGCCACTCGGGCCGTCCGCGCCGGGGCAGGCGCCCTGGCCCCCGCCGATCGTCTCGTAATAGGTGAAGCGGTCGTTGCCCAAGGTGACGTTGTTCATCGTTCCCTGTCCTTGCGCGGGAACGTCGACGGCTTGGCCGAACGCGCGCAGGACCACGTCGACAATGCGTGACGACGTCTCGACGTTCCCGGCCGCGACCGCGGCGGGCGGACGTGCGTTGACGAGGCAGCCCTCCGGCGCGGTGACCGTCACGGGCGCGAACGCGCCGCCCGACGCGGGTACGTCCGGGTCGACGAGCACACGCACAACGTAGAAACACGCCGAGCGCGCGACCGAGAGCGGGCAGTTGAGATTGCCGTCGTGCTGCGGCGACGTGCCCGCGAAGTCGATCGCCACGGAGTCGCCCGCGATCGTCACCGTTGCGTGCAGCTCCAGCTGCCCCTCGGTCGGCTCGAGCACGTCGGTCGCCGCGTAGCGGCCGTCCGGAAGCCGGGCGATGCCGGCGCGCATCGCTCGTTCCGAGTAGGCGTAGAGCTCGTCGATCGCCGCGGTGACCTGCTCGCGGCCTCGCCTCTTGCAGAGCTCCGCGACGCGCCGTTCGGCGAGCCGATGCGCGGCGAGCTGCGCGCGCAGGTCGCCGCGGCGTTCGTCCGGGTTGCGCATGCGTGCGACGAGCTCCGCGACGACGTCGTCGTCGAGCAGCGTCGGCGGGATCACGACACCTTCCTCCTCGAGCGTGCGGGAGTCCGCGGGCATCGAGCCCGGCTCGCGCCCGCCGACGTCGGCGTGGTGGGCACGCGTGACGGCGTAGCCGGCGTCAGTGCGGGACACGAGCGTGATGTCGGGCAGGTGCGTGCCGCCGGTGTACGGGTCGTTGACCGCCCACACGTCGCTGAGCGCGGGCTCGTTGCGCATGACGGCGGCAAGGGCGTCCGGCATCGCGCCGAGATGGACGGGAATGTGCTCCGCCTGCGCGATCATCCGTCCGCGCTCGTCGAAGAGCGCCGTCGAGCAGTCGCGCCGTTCCTTGATGTTCGCGGAGAACGCCGAGCGGACGAGCACGGCGCCCATCTCCTCCGCGATTGCTCGCAGCAGGCTGCCGAGGATCTGGAGCTGGATGTCTATGCCCGCTCCCAGTCGGTGCGGTTCGCGGCCGTCGCATACGACCATGCGGACACGAGCCGCGGGCGAACTCGGTAGACGTGGTCGTCAGCGACGAAGATCGTCGCTCGCTCGCCGGTTGCGGGATCCACGTACTTGTCGGCGTACGCGCGATCGACACGTTCGAGCTCCTCGCCGTCCGTGACGCGCTCGGCGCGCCCCTTGAGGATGATCGGATCCGTGCCGTCGCCGTTGAGGAGGACGACCTCGGGCTCGTGGGAGATGTTCCGCGCCTTGCGCGCGACCGCCGCGCAGGTGAAGTAGACGGCCCGGCCGTCCCACCAGAACCAGATAGGCGTCGCATCCGGACGACCGCGCGGTGAGGACGTCGCGATCCAGAGCTCGCGCAGGCTGCGGAGGCGTGCATCCACGTTGCTCCAAGGGATGTGTCCGCGGATCGCCCTCATCTGCGCCGGAGGACGAGTGTGCCGTGCCGGTCGGTTGCGCCTGCCCAGCCGTCCGGAATCCAGACCGTCGATCCCGGAAGCTCGAGCACAGCGGGCCCGGCGACCTGCGTGGCAGTCGACGTCGAGAGGTCGAGCTCCGGTCCGGGCCGGACGTCCGCGCTGCGGACGGCGACCAGCTCGACAGCGCGCTCGCGCTCGGCGAAGCCGTACTGGTCCTCATGGGCGCGATGGAACGCCTCCGCGAGATCGTCCTGCAAAGCCACGGTGAGCTCGAACGACTGGCCGGCGTAGCGCAGATCGGCTTCTCCTGCTTTCGGCAGCTCACCGGCATCGTCGAGCCGGGTCAAGTACGAGCGCACCGAGTCGCGACGCTCGTCGGCCGCGACGAGCCCGAGCGCAGACAGGACTCCCGCGGCCTCCGGCACCAGGACGGTACGCATGCCCAGCTCGTCGGCGAGCTCACAGGCGTGCAACGGACCGGCTCCGCCGAACGCGACCAGCGCGAAGGTGGAGGGATCGTGGCCGCGCTCGACGGAGACGACCCGCAGGGCACGCAACATTTCCGCGTTCACGACGCTGACGACTGCGGCCGGGTCGACGTCGCCGAGTGCCCGCTCCGCCGCGGCGCGATCCAGCTCGACGCCGCCCGCGAGTCGTTCGGGCAATCGGCCGAGCAGCAGGTTCGCGTCCGTGACCGTCGGCTGCGATCCGCCGCGCCCGTAGCACGCTGGACCGGGATTTGCACCTGCGCTCTGCGGGCCGACGCGCAGTGCGCCGCCGGCGTCGCGCCAGACGAGGGAGCCTCCGCCCGCACCAACGGTGTGTAAATCCACCGTCGGCAGGTGAATCGGCAGCCCTCCGACCATGCGCTCACTCGAGCGCTCGGCTCGACCGGCGGAGACCAGGCACACGTCGGTCGACGTTCCGCCCATGTCGAACGCGATCGCGTCCTCGATACCCGCGAGGGCGGCGATGCGGCTCGCGCCGACGACACCCGCCGCGGGCCCGGAGACGAGGATGGTTGCCGGATGCGCGGCCGCCTCGGCCGGCGTGGCGACCCCGCCGGACGAGCGCATCACGAGCGGCTCCGGAAGGCCCGCCTCGAGGCAGGCGCTGCTCAACGCTTCGAGATAGCGGGAGACGACCGGTCCGAGATACGCGTCGGCCGCGGTCGTCGAAGCGCGCTCGTACTCGCGGAACTCGGGCGCGACGTCGTGCGAGGCGACGACGCGCGCGTGCGGTAGCCGCCGCTGCAATTCGGCCGCGACGGCTCGTTCGTGCGACGGGTCGCGGTAGGCGTGCAGGAGGCAGACCGCGACGGCGTCCGCGTCGACGGGTGGCAGCGAGTCGAGCTCGAGCGGCTCGACCTCCCCGTCGGGGCCGAGGCGACCGCGCACGCCGTGACAGCGGTCGAGCGGGACGAGCGGCTCGGGCCAGTCCGCGCAAGGCCGGTAGAGCTGCGCGCGCGTCTGTCGCCGCAGGTGCAGGAGATGCTCGAAGCCGGAGTTCGTGACGAAGGCCGTGCGCGCGCCCTTGCGCTCGAGCAGCGCGTTCGTCGCGACCGTCGTGCCGTGGGCGAAACGTTCGATGACTTCTGCGCCGGCGGCGCGCGCGGCCGCGAGCACGGATTCCTCCTGGCGCGCGGCCGTGAGCACCTTCCCGGTCGACACGCGGCCGTCGTCGAGCAGCACCGCGTCGGTGAACGTCCCGCCGACGTCGACGCCGAGGATCGCCATTCAGGAAGACTGACACCGTGGCAATTCGCGGGCTCCTCTTCGACTTCGACGGTCTGCTGGTCGACACCGAGACGCCCTCGCGGCTCGCGTACGAGGAGCTGTACCGCGATCACGGCCACGAACTGCCGCTCGACAAGTGGGCGACGCTGGTCGGAACGATCGGTGCCGAGTTCGATCCGGACGCGCATCTCGAGCAGCTCGTCGGACAGCCGCTCGACCGCGAGCGGATCGCGCAACGGCTGCGCGCGCGGGAGCGCGAGCTCTCCGATCTGGAGGATCTCCGGCCCGGCATCGAGGACTACCTCGCCGCGGCCGAGCGGCTCGGTCTCAAGACGGCGATCGTCTCGAGCAGCACGCGCGAGTGGATCGAACGTCACCTGCTACGGCTCGATCGCGTCAACACCTGGGACGCGATCGTCGCGGCCGACGGCGACGTCACGCGGGCGAAGCCCCAGCCGACGCTTTACCTTGAGGCGCTTGACGCGTTGGGGCTGCCGGCGACGGAGGCAATCGCGTTCGAGGACTCGCTGAACGGCATCCGCGCCGCGAAGGCCGCCGGCCTCTTCTGCGTCGCTGTTCCGAATCCGATCACCGAGACGTTCGCCCTCGACGAAGCCGACCTCTTGCTCGGCTCGCTAGAGGAGCTTCCGCTGGACGAGCTGCTCGCACGGGTTAACGGTCGTCGCTGAGGGTCCGGTCGTCGCGGCGACGGAGAGCCGGTCGGCACAACTCGAGTGAGAGCACCCTCGCGCACGCGAGTCGCCTGAGCTGCAGGGAATCGCCCGCAACAGTCTCGCCGGCGCCGCTCAGGAAAGCACGCGCTCGAGCGCCGCGCGATCCGTCGGCTCGCCGTGCGCGGGCAGCACGAGCTCGACCGGCAGGTCGAGCAGCGGACGGAGCCGTCGGACGACATCGTCACGCGTCACGTGCTTGCGACCGCCGAGCTGGATGTCCAGTCCGTCGCCGAAGTTGGAGAGCGAGTCGCCGGTGACGATCGCGTTAATCGACGGCAGCCAGAGGATGAGATCGTTGTCCTCGCGGCCCGCGTACGCGCTGATGCCGAACGGCCACGCTCCGGGACCGTGGAAGTGTCCTTCGCCTTCGCCCGCGCGCAGCCAGGCGAGGTCCTCACTCTCCCTGCCGCGGACGCGGTCGGGGTCGACGCCGAACTTCTCGACCCAATCCTGCCAAGTGTCTGCGGGCGGCGTGTGCACCGGGAGGCCGAGCCCGCGGGCGTCGCGGTCGTGGTACGGCGCGGTCAGGACGACGGCGGTCGCGCGCTCGCGCAGCTCGTGGGGAACCGAGAGCGGGTCGAACAACAGGAAGTCGTCGCCGAGCTCGATCGCGTACGACGATACGAGCTCGGGCCACCACTCCTCCTCGTCCCAGGCAGGATGCGGCGATTGCCAATGCCAGACACCGGGGCGCAGTTCTTCCATGGGCGCGATCCTAAGTCTGCGGGCATGACGAAGACAAATCGCACAGTCTTTCGTCGGCGCCGTCGGCGAACCAACTCTGTAACGGCTGCAGCCGTCCGCCCACGAGACGGATAACCGGAAGAAGACCGCGCCGCCGATCGTCATGGAGATGAAGGGCGCTTTGGCTCCCTATTCAGAGGTTCCGCCGCACTAGGGAGGTTGTCGTGGCACGCATCTTCATCAACTATCGAAGGGAAGACACGCGGCCGAGCGCAAATCGCCTCTGCGAGTGGCTCAGCGAGCGCTACGGCGAGGATCAGGTCTTCATGGACGTGGACGCGATCGAGCCGGGCCTCGACTGGGCGCGGGCGATCGAGCGTGCTGTCGGTTCGGCCGACCTGGTGCTCGCACTGATCGGAAACCACTGGCTCGGGGAGCTGCAGCGTCGATCGACCGGCGAAGAGGACGACTTCATGCGCTACGAGCTCGAGACGGCGCTCAACCGCGACATTCGGGTCATTCCGGTGCTGGTCGACGGCGCGAAGATGCCGCCCTTGGCCGAATTGCCGGAGTCGCTCGCGTCGTTGACGCGGCGGCAGGCCTTCGAGATCCGAGACGAGCGCTTCCGTTTCGACAAGGAGGAGCTGTACCGCAGGGTGGACAGGGCACTCGAGGCGCAGGGCGTCGCCGTCGCTTCGCCGCAGCCGACCACGCCGGTGACCGAACCGACGGCGCCCGTGCCCACTCCGGCGCCGCCGGTGCATGCGCCACAGCCCGAGCCAGTGAGCGACGAGGCCGCCGTCGAGAACGAGCTCAAGAAGTGGAACTGGGGCGCGTTCCTCCTCGGGCCGATCTGGGGCATCGGGCACGGCGTCTGGCGGTCGTTCCTGACGCTGATCCCGTTCTACGGGTTCTACGAGTGGGTCCTGCTCGGGCTGAACGGCAACCGCTGGGCCTGGGAGCAGCGCCGCTTCGCGAGCGCCGAAAGCTTCAGGAAGAGCCAGAGGAAATGGGCGATGTGGGGTGCGATCGTCGACTCCGTCCTCTTCCTCATC